>NZ_JBQSYY010000006.1:0-160012 GCF_052379785.1 Halomonas sp. 72
GTATTTCCGAAACGATGTGCCCAATGTGGCAGCGAAGACTACCGTTTTCCTGAAAACACAGACGAAGATGACAACATCTACTGCAGTGCCTGCAATGCCGTCGTGGGAAATAAAAAAGAGCTGGCGAAAGAGGAGTTGGATAATGAAGGCGAGGGCGACCACCAGGTTGAGACGCTGCTTAGATCGTTAACGGGTAAAAAATAGCGGCCTCTTTCTGCTTGCTACATTATTATCGTCCACCAGCCTGTCAGCTGTCAGGCTGGTGTATGTTCAGCCGTCGTATTGTTATCGATGCTACTAAGTCGTTGCATATTTTTTGTTAAGTTCATTAACGGCTTCATCGGCTTCAGGCTTGGTCGCACAACGTTTGCGTACCAAATCGCCATCTCTTTCTTCCTCCTCACGCAAGTCTACGACCCACCACTCAGGCTGGGCATCAATTTCAGCGCCTTCCTGAACCGCTCGATACACCATAAACGTCGCCATCATCCGCTCCCTGGTTTGAAATCCTTTTATAACGTAGCTGATGGCGTGCGGCTTGAATACGACGTCAGCCACCTGCCAATCAGTTTTAAAAACCTTCTTAACATGTATTAGGTCACGGGCTGTTAGCTTGGAAATACCGGTCAGGCGAGCTAGCTTGAAATGGAGCTGGCGGCTCATGGATTCTGAATAAGAGGGAGAGAAGGGTATGGATAACCACACGCAAGGCCAGACAGGAAACGGGTTGGACGTCATCAATATTTTAACGACTGACCACCAGGAAATGCTGGAGCTACTCGCCCAAGTAGAAAGCAGTAACGACCCCGAGCAACGTCGAGACTTGATAGACGCCGCTATTGCCGAAGTGATGCGCCATGCCGTTGCTGAGGAAATGTATGTTTACCCTGCTATGGAGAAACATATTCCTAATGGGCGTGATGAAGTTGAGCACGATAAGAGAGAGCATGATGAATTGGTCAACGTGATGAAGAAGCTAGAGGATGTCGATGCGTCAGACCCCTCGTTTATGACACTGACTAAAGAGATGGAAAAACAGCTTCGCCATCACATTGATGATGAAGAGTCCGACCAATTTCCCAAACTACGTAATCATATACCCGTTGATGAACTTATCGACTTGGGGAATAAAGTCGACGCTGCCAAAAAGCTAGCGCCGACACGGCCGCACCCTAGCGCACCTCATTCTGAGCTATTTCATAAGAGCGTCGGGCCGGGCGTCGGCATGGTTGATCGGCTACTGGATAAGCTTCAAGGCCGTCATACCGGTTAATAGGCTTTTTAAAACCTGCCATCTGAAATTTATGGTTCGTTGCCGGAAGCCCCATGGTGTGCCGTGGGGCTTTCGTTCGTTGAGTTGTTAACTATTATACGGCATAACGGTACTGCAGAAATTTTCTTTCAGGGAATACCTATGTCGATGTTTTTCCAGCGTCTTAAAGAAGTGTCTTCGCCTGCTGTTGGCCTTGGTTGTATGAACTTGTCTCATGGTTATGGTCAGCAGGTGTCTGAAACAGGCTGCCTGCGAGCATTGTATGAAGCGTTTGAAATGGGGTATCGGCACTTTGACACCGCGACACTGTATGGGGCCACGGCGAATGAGCGCTTGCTGGGCCATGCCTTAAAAGACAAGCGCCAAGCGCTGTTGTTGGCCAGTAAATGCGGTATGGCGATTGATGCTGAGACGGGAAAGCGGGTTATCAATGGTCGACCAGACATACTACGCCAACAGTGTGAGGCAAGCCTGACACGTTTAAAGACTGATCATATCGATATCTATTACCTGCACCGGCTTGATCCCGGCGTACCCGTCGAGGAGAGTGTCGGCGAACTGGGTAAGTTGGTCGATGAAGGCAAGATAGGCGGTGTGGGGCTGTCGGAGGTTTCAGCAAAAACGCTTTCCAAAGCGCATAAGGAGTATCCCGTAGCAGCAGTGCAGTCAGAGTATTCCCTCTGGACACGCAACCCCGAAATTGCGCTCATTAAAGCCTGCCAAACACTGGATGTGGCGATGGTTGCATTTAGCCCCTTGGGTCGTGGTTTTTTGGCAGGAGCGATTCAGGTCGATACAGTGTTTGGTGAGGGCGATATGCGGGCTAACATGCCTCGTTTTAACGCTGACAATCTGCCTAAAAATCTCGCGGCACTTTCACGCTTTCAGGCGCTAGCCCAGTCGCTGGACGTGACTACCGCCCAATTGGCACTGGCCTGGGTAAAAGCACAAGGTAGCCATATAGTGCCCATTCCTGGGACTTGCTCAATCGCTCATATGCGTGAAAACCTGGCAGCCGATAGTTGGGTGCTCGATAAAAACTATCTCAGTGACCTCAACTCAATGATGACACCTGATCAGGTAGTCGGTGAGCGGTATAGTCCAGCGCAGCAAGCGGACATCGATACGGAAGAGTTTACTCAGTAGACAAGAGATAGGGCGCTATTTTTCATGGCAGGTTTTTATCGAATACCGCTATTGCTTTCAGCCTGCTTTAAGCTAGCATTCAGCAAAAGGCTGGCTATCGCCAGCCTGGTTCAGGAAAGCCGCCATGATCAAAGCTTTAATCATCTGTTTTGCAGTGCTTTTCGTACAACTTGCGGTGCTACATGTGGTTGATGCCCGGTTATATGCCTCGCAGGATATTCGCCAAACCGCCAGCAGCGCGGTGACTCCGCCGAAAAAAGATGAAGAAATAGAGAGCTAGAAATCGAGCATTAAAAACCACGACTGGCGATGACAATATCGTAAGTCGTGGTTTTTTCTGCAAGACGCCGCTATGCAAATCCGTCAATTCTTTCGTTAGAAAAAAGTTGAGTACTTTACATGAACGAAGCGATAAGGACTTGCGTCTGGAACTTGGTAACGGCATGCTGGTCTATTGTTAGCACTATTATTTGGGGAGCATACGTAGATGGCTTATAACGATCTGAACACGGCACAAACACGATCCAGTGGTGTTGCCAACAGCGTCAGCACCAATAAGGTACTGCGCAATACCTACGCATTATTGGCAATGACACTGCTTTTCTCCGCAGTGACCGCTGGCGCATCAGTGGCTATGGGTATCCAACAAATGAACATCTTTGTGTTCTTTATTGGGGCCTACGGCTTGATGTTCCTGGTACATAAAACGGCAAATTCTGCGGCTGGCTTGCTGGCCACCTTCGCTTTTACCGGTTTTATGGGGTTCACACTGGGACCCATCATTTCAGCCTATTTAACGCTCCCTAATGGTGGCGCGCTGATTATGAATGCGCTGGCAATGACAGGCCTTACCTTCTTTGGCCTTTCAGCGGTTGCGTTAACGACCAAGAAGGATTTCAGCTTCTTAAGTAACTTCCTGCTGGCTGGCGCTATTGTGCTAGTGCTTGCGATGGTTGCTGGCTTGATCTTCAACATTCCTGCCCTGTCACTGATGGTATCAGCAGGCTTTGTTCTGTTCGCCTCAGCGGCCATCCTGTATCAAACCAGTGAAATCATTCATCGCGCTGGTGAAACGAACTATATTCTGGCAACCGTTACGCTGTATGTTTCTATCTACAATCTGTTTATCAGCCTGCTTTCAATTTTAGGTATCATGAGCAACGACTAACCAATAGCGTTGTCAGCTGGTAACCGGACAGACCCTACTTGTAGGGTCTGTCTTTTTTTGGCTATCCGATTCGAGAGACGATAATGGAGTATGGTTTATTGGTGATGGGTGCGCCGTATACCAGCCCCGCACCACACTCTGCTTTAAGGTTTGCTCGTACGCTGCTGGCACAGGGGCACCACTTGTCGGGCGTATTTTTTTATCATGAAGGGGTGCACAACGCGTCTTCACTCATGGCCCCACCCCAGGATGAGCTTAACCTGCGCGATGCCTGGGTCGAATTACACCGCGCGCATAACGTTCCCCTGGACGTATGCATAGCGGCGGCACTAAGGCGTGGCTTGACAAGTGAAGCGGAAGCGCTGCGTCATGGTAAAGCATCGTTTAATATAGATGCGCCCTTTGAGTTAACCGGGCTAGGGCAGTTGTTAACCTTACAGCAGCGCTGTGATCGTTTTATTACGTTTGCCTAACAGGAGAGCTAATGGCTGAGTCAAACAGCTTGCTGGTTATCATTCGTCATGCTCCTTACGGCTCCAACCTGCTGCGAGAAGGGCTGGATACAGCGCTGGTAGCGGCCGCATTTGGACAGCCTGTAGACCTGCTGTTCCTTGGGCAGGGCGCTATGGCGTTATTAAAAGAGCAAGGCAGCGGGGCGCCAGGGCAGAAAGCCAGCCTCCCCACCATCGATATGCTGGAGATGTACGATGTCGAGCAGCTTTGGACCACTGAAGAGACCTTGGCCACTCTAGGAGTGCCCGCATCCACGTTGCGAGACGATGTACAGTTTTTGAAAGCTAAAACAATGCCTGGATTTCTTCAGCAGTACGCGCAAATACTTAATTTTTAGTGGGATGCTCAGTATGTTGCATATTTTAACCAAGGCGCTAAATAGCGATGCTGCGCAACAGATGCAGCAAGCCGTTGGTGAAGAGGATATCGTAGTACTGACGGAAGAAGGTGTACAAGCGGCGCTGAAAACGCACTGGGAAGGTTGGCAGGCGTATCAGTCACGCATCTTTCTGTTAGCAGAAGATGTCGCGGCGTGGGGCCTAAATGCTGCCGTTACAGCGAATGGCTTACCTATGGTTGATATGAACGGATTCGTTACGTTAACTGAGCACCACCCTCAAATCGTTACGTGGTATTAATATGTCGGATTCAAAAATATACCGTTATCTTGATTCAGATAAAGAAATTGGATTAGACTCTGAGGGATACTTGGTAGAGCAGTCGAAATGGTCAAAAGCTGTAGCTGAAATGCTGGCCAGTGATGAAGGGCTCGTATTAACTGAAGCACATTGGGAATTAATTGGTGTAATGCGTGATTTTTATAACCGCTATGAAATGGCGCCGGCTATGCGTCCCTTGGTAAAAGCCACGAAGAATGCGCTGGGAGAAGAGAAGGGCAAGTCGATGTATTTAATGTCGCTTTTCCCCGGCAGCCCTGCGAAACGTATAGCGCGGCTTGCCGGGTTGCCTAAACCCACCAACTGTCTGTAGAAGCGGTAAGTTGAAGATAGGCTGGATGTTAAGCCAAATCGCCTCGGGTACAAACGGACAGAACAACCGCATCATCAGCACTGGTAGACACCAGTGCATGCCCCATATCACTATCAAAATAGATGCTGTCGCCTTCAACAAGCAGTAGCGGAGCATAAAACTCGCTGTACAGCATGATATCGCCATGAAGCACCATCAAAAACTCTTCACCATCATGACGCACCCATTGGTGGTATTCGTCAAAGTTGCGTGCGCGCACAATGGTTTTAAAGGGAATCATGCGCTTTTGAGCCAGCTGGTGCCCCAGTAACTCATGCTCGTAAGTAGGCGTTGGATGTAGCTGCCCTTTGTCTTTACGCGTTAAGTCGCGTCGCCCCATGGTATAGCGTTCACGTTTGGGCGGCGTAAAGAGCTGGGGTAGATCGATATTAAGCCCAGTGGTGAGTTTTTGAACGACGCTAAACGTAGGCGAGACTTGATCATTTTCAATCTTTGAAAGGGTAGAGCGCGCTAGCCCGGTACGCTGGCTGACATCTTCCAGCGTCCATTGGTTAGCCAAGCGAATCTGCTTGAGCCGCGCACCCAAGAGAAGCGGTTCTACAAACGGTTTGCTGCCGGAGGCAATACGCAGTGCGGCATGTTCTTCAGAAGTGGCGGTCATAATGGTCACATAAGAGACAGCAATAGGGACCATAGTAACATAGCGTTAGCGTCTGCCAGGGTATTCGCGAGTACAGAATATTTAACCTTCTTCTGAAAATGGTAGCCCCAGCAAGGCTCTAATATGCGCCTCCACACCTCTTCCTAATGATTTAGGGTCGTAGCCACCTTCCAGTACAGAGACAACGCGGTTATCCGCATAAAGTGCCGCGATCTCCATTGCTAGGTGCGTTATCCAATAATAGTCTTCATCATCCAGGCAGATATCGGCCATCGTATCGTCGCGATGAGCATCAAACCCTGCCGATATCATCACCAGGTCCGGTTTAAACGCATGAAGGGCGGGTAGCCACTGATGCTCAATGAGGCGTCGAAATTCAGCGCTGTCAGTGCCTGATTCTAGCGGCGTATTAACAACGTTGTGCCACTCACTACGCAGATAACGCCACGGGTAAAACGGGTACTGAAAGCTTGTACAGATCAGGACATCTGATCTGCCCTTAAAAATATCGATAGTTCCATTACACTGGTGGACATCAAAATCGAGGATAGCGATACGCTTGGCACCATATACGTCACGCGCATGGGCGGCACCTACGGCGATATTGTTATAAAAGCAAAAGCCCATCGCCTCGCTTGCTTCGGCATGATGGCCGGGAGGCCTAACGGCACAAAAAACATTATCAGCGTGACCCTTAAACACCTGATCGACTGCTTTTATAGTGGCCCCGGCAGCAACCCGGGCAGCTTTTAAGCTATCCGGATTCATGAGTGTTTCGCTGTCCAGC
Source organism: Halomonas sp. 72 (assembly GCF_052379785.1). Classification (NCBI taxonomy): domain Bacteria; kingdom Pseudomonadati; phylum Pseudomonadota; class Gammaproteobacteria; order Oceanospirillales; family Halomonadaceae; genus Halomonas; species Halomonas sp. 72. The sequence continues at coordinate 6,539 of NZ_JBQSYY010000006.1, forward strand.
GCGACAATGTCTTCAGTAGGCACACATTTCTCTAAAGCATTAAGGTGCCGGGGCGGGTGTACTTTTGCCAACGCCTCAAAACTGGCTTCTTTGGCATCAGACTGCATGGTCTGCTGTAATAAACCGGCAAGTGAAAGGCGAGCACGAATTGCTTCCAGACGCTGTGGACTTTCAGGATGTTCTGGTCCCATATGATGCAATGAGCAGTCTGGATGGGTAAGGTAAGAGGTGATCATTCAAGCGCTCCATTGTATTGAGGCCACCTTAATCGCCTCTGGGGCTTGCGCGACAGTGTCAATAAGTCGTACACCGTCGTTATTTACTTCAGGGGAGGCTCAATTTTGAGTACGCGCTTTTTGCATCATTTTTTTGAACCTCGCACGCTAGCCGTGTTTGGCGCCTCTGAAAAACCGGCCTCGCTGGGTGGGTTAGTGCTGAATAACCTGCAAGAGGGGGGCTTTAAAGGCACCCTGTGGGCGGTCAATCCAAAAGGTTATGACCAGGTATTCGGCGTGCCCTGTTTCAGCAGTGTAGCGGACTTGCCCGAAGCGCCGGACCTGGCGGTTGTTTGCTCGCCGATTAAAGGCGTTCCCAAATTAATTAAACGCTTGGGCGAGTCTGGAGTGAAAGCCGCGTTGGTGCTTTCCGGAGGCGCCTACCTGGACCGCGATAGCGACAATACCGGCTCTATTCGTGAGCGGATGTTAAAAGCCGCCATCGCCTCAGGTATTCGAGTGTTGGGCCCAGAGTGCATGGGTGTCATCGTCCCAAGCAAGCGTTTGAATGCCTCTTACGCCAGCCAGCCTGTCAAAGCGGGCCGTGTTGCGTACCTGGGCCAATCGGGCATGCTTGCCAACGCCATGATTGATTGGGCCGCTGGACGCGATGTGGGGTTCTCTCACTTGATTACGGTGGGGGATAGTGTCGATGTTTTGCTGCCGGATTTAATCGACTACGTGAACCAGTTTTCACCCGCTCAGGCCATCTTATTACACCTGGAAAGGGTGAATGACGCACAACATTTTATGACCTCTGTACGCGATGCTTCGCGTAACCGCTTGGTACTTGCCATTAAAAGCGGCCGTACGCCGCAATCCGATATTTCGGGGATGGCACCTACGCCGGGTATTGCTAATCGTGATGTTGTTTTCGATGCGGCGTTTGCACGCGCTGGGGTGGTAAGGGTCGACGATTCTGATGAGCTATTGGATGCTCTGGAAACGCTCTCGCGCATGAAGCCACTACGCGGTGATCGGTTAGCCATTGTTTCTAATGGCTTGGGTCCAGCCATGCTGGCGATTGATAAGCTGGTTAGCGCAGGTGGTAAGCTTGCCGTGTTTAGCGAGGAAACCCAAGCGGCGCTACATAAAAGCCAAGTCGATATAAGTAAGCCCGGCGAAAACCCGGTTGACTTGGGTGGCAACGCAACCCCCGCGCGTTTTGTTGAGGCGCTGGAAATTGTGGCCGCCGATGCCAATGTCGATGCGGTGCTGGTGGTCCATGCCCCAACACGGTTGGCACCTTCAGCGATGACGGCTCAAGCACTAATTGATAATCGCAAAAAATTTCGGCGTAACTTGCTGACCAGTTGGATGGGCCTGAAGGAAGCCCTGAATGCACGCCATCTCTGCAACATCGCGGGTATACCGACCTACATTTCCCCGGAAAAAGCCGTTAAGGCCTTCATGCACATGGTAATTTACCAGCGTGTTCAAGCCTTGCTGCATGAAATTCCACCTAGCCTGCCATTTTCAACCAGCCCGGAAATACGTGCCCAGTGTCGGTCGCTGATCACCCAGGCAAAAGAGCAGGGGAGAAAGACACTCAGCCATTCAGAAACAGCCCAGGTACTTAAAGCGTATGGTATTCCTACGGCGCCAAGTGTGTATATGAGCAACCCTGAAGAGGCCGAGTCCGCAGCCCAAAAAATCCAAGGGCCGATGGCTCTGAAAGTGGTTCATGAAGGTAATTGTCGGCCTTACCGATACCGTAAACACCCCCATAAAATGTCTGCCGGGCTGCTACAAGACCTGGAAACGCCTGCTGAAGTGGCGCAAGGGATACATCAGTTGGGTGATAAAGTACGTGAGAAGTTTCCCCAGTACACTATTCGCGAGTTCTGCTTACAGCCTATGCAGCGGGGTAAGCACTCCATGCAGATTTGTGCCGGAATTACCCGCGACCCGGTTTTCGGCCCGCTGATTGTGTTTGGTATTGGCGGCTATAAAGTCAATATTTTGGCAGACCGCCAGGTCGCTCTGCCGCCGTTGAACATGAGCCTGGCGGCCGACGTCGTCGGCAGGACGCACGCAGCCTCTTTAATTCGTGAGCACTCCGCTGAACCTGAGCGCGACATTCAGCGGCTATGTCAGCTGTTAGTCAAGCTTTCGCAAATGGCATCTGATTTGGGGGATCTGCGAGGGTTGGAGATCAACCCGTTACTGCTTAATCGTGATGGCATGCTGGCGGTGGATTTTGCGATGGATTTAGGCACGCCTGCGCGCTTTGCCATCATGCCATACCCGGAAGAGTTGCGAGAGTGGGTAACACTGAAAAACGGCTGGCAGGTAGAGGTACGCCCCATCAGGGCCGAAGATGCGCCTTTAATCACCGCCTTTCACCGTCAGCTATCGGAAGAGAGTATTCGTTTCCGATACTTCCACAATAAGTCCAACCTTACTCAACGTGATTTATCGGTTTTGTCACATATTAATTATGATCGACAAATGGCATTTATCGCCGAGCACCAGCACGCAGATGGGCGTAAAGAGATGTTAGGCGTTGTGCGTGTGTGGAACGACCCTGACAATATACGCACCGAGTTTTCGGTGATCATCCGCGATGATTTACAAGGGCTTGGGATTGGCAGCCTGCTGATGAAGAAGATGGTCAATTACTGCACGCATATCGGTACGCTCGAAATGATAGGCAAAATCATGGTCGATAACCACCCAATGCGGGCGTTAATGAAACACTTGGGGTTCACGTGCCGCTATAACATGGAAGAACAGGTGATTGATGCTGTCCTGCGCTTAAATGAGCCCGAAAGCGAGTGGCAGCGCCTTCGCCTGGAAAGTCTGCCCGATTAACTCGGCCAAGTGCACCACCTCTACATCACCACTACAGCAGGCCTGCCTAATTAACGTATCACCGAAACAGACCTGCGCTGAACAATAATGAGCGATCTTTATAGGGGTTATGGGGCCAAGCGGAACTGGCTCCACTCTCCACCATCGCGACGCTCGAAACGTATACGGTCATGTAGTCGGCTGGGCTGGCCCTGCCAAAATTCAATCATGTCAGGTTGCAGGCGGTAGCCGCCCCAATGGATGGGCCGCGGGATTTCTTGCCCCTCATAGGCCTGTTCAAAGCGCTTCTGACGCTCCTCAATCCAGTTACGATCAGGAATGACAACGCTTTGCGTTGCAATCCAGGCGCCTAACTGGCTACCGCGAGGGCGGCTGGCAAAGTACTCATCCGATTCATCCGGCGCAACCTGTTCGACGGAACCTTCAATACGCACTTGGCGAGCAAGTGATGGCCACCAAAACGTCATTGCCGCAAACGGCACATTGCTCAGCTCACTACCTTTATGGCTATGATAATTGGTGTAAAACACCATACCTTGCTCATCAAATCCTTTCAGCAATACAACGCGTGCATGCGGCCGCCCTTGGCTATCCACTGTTGCCAGCGTCATGGCATTGGCGTCTTTGGCCTCCTTCTCCATGGCCAGGCTAAACCACTCATCAAACAGCACGAAAGGCCCTTGAGTGACATGGGTTTCATCAAGCCTGCCACCTTCGTAATCACGCCGAATGTCGGCTATGTTGCGAGTCATTAGCGGAACTCCCTAAGTTTTAATAATACCCTGAATTTTAATAACGTTCGTCACTCTTTAGATAACGCCCAAAACGTTCACTTACCTGTTTGGCGCTGTTGTTGGCTACGAAAACGTGCGTACCCCATGCAACCTACAAAAAGCGCCAGCGATACGAGCGCTTCCACAATGCCATGCACCGTTTGCCCGGGTACAGCGGCTAGCATGACACCTTGTGTAACGTAGAGAAGGCTGACAAAGGCGAGCCAGGCATGGCCACGTGCACGCTGGCCAAGAATGGAAGGTAAAAAAAGCACCAGCGGTAAAATAAAGGCCACTATAGGCCGCCAATCAAACGTATCGCTTTGCAATGTAAAGCCACGATAAATAACCAGCAGCAAGAGCAGCGTAAAACTGATCAATACACACTGCCGAGCACGCAGTGTTAACGTATTTATGCCGTGGCGCTGCTCCAGGCTAGTTAGCCACTGCTTCATGATGTCCCCTGGCGCATGGCATTAAGCGCTACTGCTAGTTTAGCCAGTCGTTTGCCTTGTGCCACGCATAGTGCTCGTTCATGTTCATCTACCGAACGGTCGCTACGCGGGCCTGCCAAATGGCTGGCACCGTAAGGCGTGCCTCCGCCTTGGGTGCTTAACAGGGCCGTTTCACTATAGGGAATACCTGCATAGACCATTCCGTGGTGCAACAAAGGCACTAACATGGTCAGCAGCGTACTTTCCTGGCCGCCGTGTAGACTGGAGGTCGATGTAAATGCACAAGCTGGTTTATCGACCAAAGCACCGTTCATCCATAAGCTGCTTGTGCTATCCAGGAAATACTTTAAGGGAGCGGCCATATTGCCAAAGCGCGTGGGGCTACCCAAGGCAAGCGCGCTGCAGTTACGCAGATCATCAAGTTCAACATACACCGCTCCCTCCTCAGGGATTTCCGGCGCGACGGCCTCGCAAGTTGTTGAAACTGGAGGCACCGTGCGTAAACGCGCTTCAATACCCGCAATGCTTTCAATACCTGCAGCCAATTGACGGGCCATGTCGGCCGTCGCCCCTGAGCGAGAGTAATAAAGAACCAATACGTAAGGGGTGGTGTTACTCATAAATTTTCCTTGGTCCTGGAAGAACGCCGATAAAAGCCCTGCCTGATGCCTTATGGTATCAGAGCTATGTACTTGGCAGGAGATGGCTTTAAAAGATGGTAGCTGGTTTCGGGTAATCTGACGTAAACCCAGACGTCGCTTCCATCGGCTAACCGTTTATTAACGCGCTCGTACCGAACGCCCAAGCGTTCATAGCGATCAAGCCGCCTTAACGCTTCCGGCGTCACGGTTAATTTTAGGCCTTCGACGTGGCTACCTGGCTGGGGAGCGACGTCCAGATCGTGACGCTGATACCCTGGAAGGACCGCCGGTTCTGGACTGCCTAAACTGCCAGCGACTAACCAGCGAATCAGTGGATAACGTAGCGTTCCATACACAAACAACTGATGTGTGCGTTGCTCTACCGTTTGCACCTCATCAGGCGGGGAATAGAGCCAGGGACTTAACAGGGTTAGCCATAGCCATGTGGCCGTTGACAGCAGTAATAAACCTGCCAGAGCGACTGTTTTTTTAACCCAGCCCATCCGTTGCCCTTTTAAAAACGTGAGTGGGATAGCCTGGCGTGCCGTTCTACCTTAAGCAAGTGTTGAGTAATCTGCTTAAGCAATACGATATGGTTTGCTAGGATAGGGATAGACCTTATCGGAGGAGCCTGCAATGAACCAGCCACTTCGTGATGATATGGATTTCCGAGCCTCTGTGGGTGATGTAACGCCGTTGGCACGTAGTAATCAGGCCGACGCAGGTAATCACCGGAGGAAGCCTTCTGCTGCACAGCTTGCACGCAGAGAAAGCGCTCAAGAAGAGCTTAGTGAACGTAATTTTCTATCCGATGACTTTGTTGATTTACTGCCCCCTTTTGATCCTATCGAATACCGTCGAGAAGGCATTCAGCAGGGCGTTGTCGATAAATTAAGGCATGGAGGATATAGCGTACAGGCACAACTTCATTTATTGCGTCGGCCGTTGGCTGAATGTCGCCGCATGCTGTTCCCGTATATTCAGGAAGCCTATGCGCATGATCTGCGTTCGGTCATGATTGTGCATGGAAGAGGGCGCGAACTGGACAGCCCAGCCAACGTGCTGCGCTCTTACCTAGCCAAGTGGCTTGGCCAGTTTGAAGAGGTCCAGGCGTATGTCTCTGCCCAGCCTTCCGAAGGCGGGCTTGGCGCTACGTGGGTGATGCTGCGCAAAAGCCAGCGGGCGAAAGCCAATAACCGTGAGCGCCAGCAAAAAAGGCGCGGTTAATCAGGATTTAGTTATCTCTCTTCTATTTTCTTACTTCCTTCACCTATCATCTCATTAAGTGCCCAAAAGGGCACTTAATGCTTCTTTGCAGACCTTAAGGTCCACATAATAGCACTTTGAAAATTGCTTGCGTTAATGTGCTATTATAAGGACACAAAGAGATTTTTACGCTTTTAAGTGCTTATTAGAGGACTTTATGAGCATTAACGACATGTCGCCTGCAGCTCTTGCGGAAGAGCTGGGGCAGCGCTTGAAGCAGGCACGCCTTAACCAGGATATGACGCAATTGGAAGTGGCCAAGCGTGCGGGGCTGTCCAGAAAGGTGGTGCTGAATGCGGAAAAAGGCAAAGTTCAGCTGGAGGCGCTCGTCGCTATTATGATAGCCCTGAATGTGACCTCACAGCTGGATTATTTCTTGCCACCCCCGATGATTTCGCCCTTACAGCTCTCCAAGCTCCAGGGGAGGCAACGCCAGCGTGCTTCGGGGCAGAGTACTTCTGGACAGAGTACTTCAGGGCAGAGTAGCGCGGATGAAGAGGGGACGTTTGAATGGTAATGGAAGCTGTCGATGTTCACTGCATGGAGCACTACGTAGGCGCTGTTAGTTTCGATACGCGTACCGGACAAGGCGCGTTTGAGTACAATACGTCGTTTGTGAAAAAGGGGATTGAACTTTCTCCTCTGAAGATGCCATTAGCCAACAGAATATATGCGTTCCCTGAACTTGATTTTAAAACCTTTAAAGGGCTGCCTGGATTAATTGCCGACTCGTTACCCGATGATTTTGGCAACGCGGTATTAAACGCCTGGATTGCCAGCAAAGGGGGACAGGCCAGCGATATTACGCCGCTTCAGCGACTTCAATATACCGGCAAGCGGGGCATGGGCGCCCTTGAGTATACGCCCGCTACGCGGCTAAAAAGCCTGAATGCCTCAAGCCAAGTAGAAATAGCCTCACTGGTAGGCATTGCTCAGGAAATTCTGGATAACCGTGCGAATTTTTCCGTTGAACTTGCGAAAGAGGGCCAGGACGATCGCGAAGCGATGATGGCACTGCTTTCGGTGGGAATGAGTGCTGGCGGCGCTCGGCCCAAAGCCGTGCTGGCATTTAACCAGGATTTCTCCGAGGTGCGTTCAGGCCAGGCGGATGTGCCTAAAGGGTTTACGCACTACTTAATGAAATTTGATGGCGTAAGTGAGCATAACCAAAACCGTGAGGTTTTTGGTGACCCGCTGGGTTATGGTGCCATGGAGTATGTGTATTATCGGCTGGCAAAATCCTGCGGTATCGAGATGATGCCTAGCCAATTGCTGCAAGAAGGTAAACGCCGACACTTTATAACCCAGCGCTTTGACCGTATCGAGAATCAAAAGCGGCATGTGCAGACGCTAAATGGCATCGCCCACGTGGATTACAACAAACCTGGTTCTTTCTCTTACGCAGAGCTATTTGGCATCGCAAGGCAGCTGCGCCTTTCTGCCGAAGAGGCCGACCAGCTTTTTAGACGTATGGTGTTTAACATCGTGGCGCGAAACCATGATGATCATGCCAAAAATTTTGCTTTTATCCTGAAAAAAGAGCGATGGGCACTCGCGCCAGCTTATGACCTTGCGTATAGCTATAAACCGGGAAGTCGGTGGATTAACAATCACTGGATGAGCTTAAACGGTAAGCGCGATCACTTTACGCGAGACGATTTTTACTCACTTGAAAAGCTTAGCCCACGTTTTACCCGGTCAAAAATCAACGCCATGATCGACGAAACCGTTGAGCACGTTGCACAGTGGAATGTATTAGCGAACGAGCATGGAGTGCCCGCTTCGCTGATAGATGAAGTAGCTTCCCATCTTCGTCTGAAGCTGTAGGCGACGCCGCGTTTAAACGTTTTAAAAGCCCCTTTCAGAATAAAAACCGGCCAGGGTATTCCTCCCTGGCCGGTTCTTTTCAGCGGCTTACTGGCTGGTTGCCAAGCGGCGTTCAAAGAGCGCGTGGCGCTCTTCTACATCGGGCTGATAACGAACGCTAAATGAATTGAGTAGGCGTAGCGCATCGTCAGGGTGCTGATCATCGCGCAGCGCCATGGCATTAAAGCCACAGCGGCGCATGTAGTCGAGCTGATCAACCAGCACATCACCGACGGCGCGTACTTCACCAGCGTACCCAAAGCGTTCGCGCAGCAGGCGAGCGGTTGAGTAGCCACGGCCATCGGTAAAGCTTGGGAAGTCGATCGCCACGGCAGGCAGCGGATTCAGTTCAGCTGCCAGCTCAGCGTTAAGCTCGGTGTCACTCAACAGTAACGGAGCAAGCTCTGCATCCTGCTTGTTCGCCTGCCATAACGTTAACGGCACAAATGCCGGACGCTGTTCAGGAAGATGGGTGTCGTCGTAAGAAACACACCAAGCGTTTTCAGCGGCCAGTTCTCCGTTAAGCAGAAGGTGATCAACGTGCACCGGGTTCAGCGTTTCTTCAGTCGGGGTATCCACGTTATTTGGCATACACACGCTCTTTAAAAGGTTTCAGGCCAATCCGGCGATAGGTGTCCAGGAAATGCTCATCTTCATGACGCTCGGCAACATAAACCTGCAACACCTTATCAACCACGTCCGGAACGTCCTGGCGGAAGAAAGAGGGGCCCAGGATTTTGCCGAGTGATGCATCGTCGGTGGCATTGCCACCAATCGATATTTGGTAAAACTCTTCACCTTTCTTGTCGACACCGAGGATGCCGATATGGCCCACATGATGGTGACCACATGCGTTCATGCAGCCCGAAATATTAAGATCCAGCGGCCCCAGGTCATACAGGAAATCCAGATCTTCGAAACGTTCCTGCAGCGCCTGGGCAATAGGAATAGAAACGGCATTGGCCAAACTGCAATAGTCACCGCCAGGGCAGCAGATAATGTCGTTCAGCGTACCCACGGTAGGGTTGGCCATGCCCAGCGCTTCAAGCTCGTTCCACAGCGCTTCGATTTCATCGACAGGAACATCGGAAAGCACCAGATTCTGCTCGTGGGTCACGCGCATTTCGCTAAAGCTATAGCGATCAGCTAAATCTGCCACGGTATCCATCTGATCGGCAGTGACATCGCCTGGGGCGTGTTCACGACGCTTGAGCGACAGTGTCACCGCCTTATAGCCAGGCACTTTGTGATCGGTAACGTTATTGGTCACAAAGCGTGCGAAGCTGCGGTTTTCACTGCGCAAGCGTTCAAAATCAACCACAGCACTTTCGGCTACCGGGCGACGTTCCGGCTCAGGGAAGTGGCCTTTAGCGGCATCAACCGCTGCCTGATTAAGCGTCTGCGGGCCATCTTTTAAATGTGCCCACTCTTCTTCAACGCGGCGGCGATACTCTTCAATGCCTAGCGCTTTGACCAGAATCTTGATACGTGCCTTGAACTTGTTGTCCCGACGACCAAACTGGTTATAAACGCGTACGCAGGCTTCAAGGTAGGTCAGCAGATGCTGCCAGGGTAGGTCTTCACGCACTACCTCAGCAATCATCGGCGTACGACCGAGACCACCACCAGCGAGCACCTTGATGCGCAGTTCGCCTTTTTCATTGCGCCACAGGCGTAGGCCGATATCGTGAACCTGGATAGCCGCACGATCCTTGGCCGCTCCGGTTACCGCAATCTTGAACTTGCGCGGCAGATAGGCAAATTCAGGGTGTAGCGTCGACCACTGGCGGATTAGCTCGCACCAAGGGCGCGGATCTTCCACTTCGTCGTTAGCAATACCGGCGAACTGGTCACTGGTCGTGTTGCGGATACAGTTACCGCTGGTTTGGATGGCGTGCATTTGCACTTTAGCAAGCTCGGCCAGGATATCCGGCACATCTTCCTGCGCAGGCCAGTTCAACTGAAGATTCTGCCGGGTCGTAAAGTGCCCATAACCCCGGTCATAACGACGGGTAATATCGGCAAGCGAGCGTAACTGGTAGCTTGCGAGCATGCCGTAGGGAATGGCGATCCGGAGCATCGGTGCATGCCGCTGGATATACAGGCCATTTTGCAGCCGCAGCGGACGAAACTCTTCTTCTCCCAAGCGTCCTGCCAGGTAGCGATCCATCTGGTCACGAAACTGGACGACACGCTCATCAACCAGCGTCTGGTCATGAATATCATAACGGTACATGTGGCACGATCCTGCTAAAAGCGAAATGGTCACGTCAAAGCGGACATTAATGTAGTGTTACCTTAACGCGTGTTTCATATTCTACAAAAGAATATATAATTATCTTTTTATCGTTAAACGCTATTTAAAACATTGGGAGCTAGCCAGCGCTTACGCTGCCAAATCCATAAAAAACCCGCCGAGTTGGCAAGTCGATAAACTATCTGTACCAGCCAAACCCCAAGCAGGCCTTGTTGTAAACCAATCCCAACCCACCAGGCAAGGGGCAGAAACAAAAGCCACTGCATGCTTAAGGTCAGCAGCATCACCGTACGCTGTGCGCCAGCGCCCATCAATGCCTGAGCCAGCACCAGCGCCGCCGCATCCAGCACAATCATTGCACCGGTAATTTGTAAGGGCAGCGTGCCCAGGGCGATAAGCTCGGGGCTGGAAAAGAAAATGCTGAGTACCTGCATCGGGAATACGAGCATTGGCAGTGCCAAGAGGGTGAGCAGCACACCGGCAACGCCCAGCGCATCCAGCCCCCACCGATGGGCCGCCCTTTGGTCATCCTGGCCTAATGCTTCGCCTACCAGGCTCATGGCAGCAACACCCACACCCACGCCCGGCAGGATTAGCAATAATGACAAGTTAACCAACACATGCCCAACCGCAACGCTTGCGGTCCCCATACGACTTAACAACCAAAAAAGCACCACATAGCCCGCCGCAAAACATATCTGCTGTAGGGAATGAGGCAGAGCAAGTGCTAGCGTTGTGCGCAGCGTATCGAACGTCGGTAGGCTGAACAAAAATCCATTCTGGTCGCGCTGTCTTACAGTGACCCAAAGCCAGATAAAAAATCCTAAAAACATCGAGAGAGTTGTGCCTACGCCTGCGCCGCTTGCCCCCATACGAGGTAGCCCAAACAGGCCATAGATCAGCCCGCTACTGGCCGCTACGTTAAACAGCTGAACAACCATAATGATGCGCAGATAAAGGTGTGTCTGTTGGCGGCCATTCCAATAACCACGAAAACATAGTGTTAACGCAATGGCTGTTAGGGCGATAACCCGCCAGCGAAAGTAATCAACCGCCACGTGATGCACCTCAGGCACCTGCGTTATCAAATACAGCAGGGCAGGCGCTTGCCACCAGGCCAGCAGCGATAGCGGCAGCCCAACTACCAGGCCAACCGCAACGCCTGCTTGTAAAGGCTGAGCCGAATACTCACAGCCCGCTCCAAGGCGCTGGGACGTTTGCGATTGAACGCTTGAAGAGAGACCAAACACCAGGGCGGTGAGCATAAACATGGCGTAACCACCCACACCCACACCCGCCAGCGCGACCTGGCCTAAATGCCCCACCAGTGCGGCATCAATGATGTTGAGCATGCTCTGAGAAAGCATGCCCAACATGATCGGTAGCGCCAAGCGAACGACCTTGCCGTGACGCCGAGTTGCTAACGCCATATCAACTGGGGTCGTAAGAGAGTACCGGCGATAGCCAGCGCTCCATTTCCTCAAACGGCATCTGTTTACGCTCAGCGATTGCTTCTACCTGGTCACGAGTGATTTTGCCCGTCGAGAAATACTTTGACTGCGGATGAGCAAAATACCAACCCGCAACGGCAGCGGCTGGCCACATGGCGTAGCTTTCGGTTAGCGCAAGGCCAGTATTTTCTGTGGCGTTAAGCAGCTTGAACAAGGTGCCTTTCTCGGTGTGGTCCGGGCAGGCAGGATAGCCGGGGGCGGGGCGAATACCCTGGTATTTTTCTGCTATCAGCGCGTCGTTATCCAGAGTTTCTTCTGGCACGTAACCCCAGAACTCTTTACGTACCCGCTCGTGAATGCGCTCTGCAAAGGCCTCTGCCAAACGGTCGGTAAGTGCTTGAACCAAAATCGCATTGTAGTCATCGCCTGCCGCTTCATACGCTTTGGTAAGTTCGTCAACGCCATGGCCGGCGGTGACCGCAAACCCGCCGATCCAGTCGGCTTTACCGCTCTCTTTAGGCGCAATAAAGTCCGCCAGGCTGTAGCAGATACCGTCACGACCCTTAGTGGTTTGCTGGCGAATATGGTGAAGGCGCTCGATGACCTCACTGCGCGATTCATCGGCATACACTTCAACGACGTCATCATCCACACTGTTGGCCGGCCACAGGCCGATGACGCCCCGAGCCTGAACGCGCTTTTCATCGACAAGCTTGCGCAACATGACTTGCGCATCGGCAAACAGGTTGCGCGCCGCTTCGCCCACGACCTCATCGTTAAGGATTTTTGGGTACTTACCCGCTAACTGCCAGCTCATGAAGAAGGGCGTCCAATCGATACGCTCGATCAGCTCTTCAAGGTCATAGTTATCGAACGTTTTGAGGCCCAGGAACTTGGGTTCAACCGGCGTCTGGGTGCTCCAGTCGGTGCGGAAACGACGTTTGCGCGCCTGCGTATAATCCAGGTCCGCCGCTTTAGGGCGCCGCTTGGCGTTACGTTCGCGCACCTTGACATATTCTTCACGAATTTCCGCGACATACGCCGTTTTTAGATTGGGGGCGAGTAATCGGCCGGCGACACCTACCGCGCGAGAAGCATCGGTCACATAAATGACCGGTTGCTCGTACTGTGGCTCAATTTTAACGGCCGTATGCGCTTTGGAGGTCGTCGCGCCACCAATCAGCAGCGGCAGGTTCATGCCTCGGCGCTGCATTTCCTTGGCTACATGTACCATTTCATCAAGCGACGGAGTAATCAGCCCCGAGAGGCCAATAATATCGGCGTTGTGGTCAATCGCGGCTTGAAGAATTTTCTCGGCAGGCACCATTACGCCAAGATCAATAACTTCGTAGTTATTACACTGCAGCACCACGCCGACAATATTTTTGCCGATATCGTGAACGTCGCCTTTAACCGTGGCCATGACAATTTTGCCCTTGGCCTGGGTACCTTCGCTTTTTTCCGCCTCGATATAGGGGATCAGATAGGCAACCGCCTGCTTCATGACCCGCGCGGACTTCACTACCTGGGGCAGAAACATTTTACCGGCGCCAAACAAGTCGCCGACTACGTTCATGCCATCCATCAGTGGCCCTTCAATGACCTCGATAGGGCGCTCGGCCTGAACGCGAGCTTCTTCGGTGTCGTCTTCGATATAGGCCGTGATGCCTTTCACCAGCGCGTGTTCGATGCGCTTATTAACGGGCCAATCACGCCACTCAAGGTCCTCTTTCTTGGCCGGGCCGCTACCGTCACCCTTGTACTTGTCTGCCAGCTCCAGCAAGCGCTCGGTGCCGTCGCTGCGCTTATTCAGCACAACGTCTTCCACGGCATCGCGAAGCTCGGCGGGTAAGTCGTCGTATAGCGCAAGTTGCCCGGCGTTAACGATCCCCATGCTCAAACCCGCACGGATAGCGTGATACAGGAACACCGAGTGGATCGCTTCACGTACCGGGTTATTGCCCCGGAACGAGAAGGAGACGTTGGAAACGCCGCCTGAAATCATCGCATGGGGCAGGTTTTCGCGAATCCACTGAGACGCCTCGATAAAGTCGACGGCGTAGTTGTTGTGCTCTTCGATGCCCGTGGCAATGGCGAAGATGTTGGGGTCGAAAATGATATCTTCGGCCGGAAAGCCGATGTCATCGACCAGTAGGCGGTAGGCACGCTCACAGATTTCCGTCTTGCGTGCGAACGTATCGGCCTGACCATCCTCGTCGAAGGCCATGACCACGATCGCCGCGCCAAAGCGACGACATTTGGTGGCCTGCTCACGAAACGCCGCTTCGCCTTCTTTTAAAGAGATCGAGTTAACAATGGCCTTGCCCTGAACGCATTTTAGGCCTGCTTCGATAATGTCCCATTTGGACGAGTCGATCATGATCGGCACGCGGGCAATATCCGGCTCGCCAGCAATCAGATTCAGAAAGCGTACCATGGCTTCCTGCGACTCCAGCATGCCCTCATCCATATTGATATCGATGATTTGCGCGCCGTTCTCGACTTGCTCAAGCGCTACTTCCAGGGCAGTGGTGAAATCTTCTTCAACGATAAGCCGTTTGAAACGCGCCGAACCCGTTACGTTAGTACGCTCACCCACGTTGACGAATAACGAGTCTGCATCAATGTTGAAAGGCTCAAGTCCGGACAAACGGCAAGCGGAGCTACGCTCAGGAATCTGACGCGGTGCCATGGGACGCACCGCATCTGCAATTGCACGAATATGTTCAGGCGTTGAGCCACAGCAGCCACCAATGATATTAACCAGCCCGCTCTCGGCAAACTCGCTAACAATCGCCGCCATCTCCTCCGGCGTTTGGTCATACTCACCAAATTCGTTAGGCAAGCCAGCGTTAGGGTGTGCAGAGACAAACGTATCGGCTTTGGTGGATAGCTCTTCAAGGTAAGGACGTAGCTCTTCAGCCCCTAGCGCACAGTTAAGGCCTACTGACAGCGGCTGGGCATGGCGAACCGAGTTCCAAAACGCCTCAGTGGTTTGCCCGGAAAGCGTCCGGCCCGAGGCATCGGTGATCGTGCCTGAAATCATGACCGGCAGACGCTTGCCAAGGTCTTCAAACAGCACTTCAAGTGCATAGATCGCGGCTTTGGCGTTAAGCGTATCGAAAATGGTTTCGATCATGATCAGGTCAGCGCCGCCCTCGATCAGCGCCTGAGCAGCTTCATAATAGTTTTCACGCAGCTCATCGAAGGTCACGTTACGCTTGGACGGGTCGTTCACATCCGGCGATAACGAAGCAGTGCGTGAAGTGGGTCCCAATACGCCTGCAACGAAACGCGGCACGCCGGTTTCAGCCGCGACCGCATCGCACACTTCCCGAGCCAGGCGCGCAGACTCACGGTTAAGCTCGACAACAATGTCTTCCATGCCGTAGTCGGCTTGAGAAAGGCGCGTACTGTTAAAGGTATTGGTTTCAATAATGTCCGCACCCGCTTCCAGGTAGCCCCGGTGAATACGCGACACTACGTCGGGGCAGGTGAGCGCCAGCAAGTCATTATTGCCTTTTAAATCTGACGGCCAATCGCTGAAGCGTTCGCTACGAAAGTCTTCCTCGCTCAGCTGGGCATTTTGCAGCATGGTCCCCATACCGCCATCCAGAATTAGAATGCGTTGGGTAAGCGAGGCGTTCAAATCACTAGCGGCCATAACAGGGAATCTTCTCCAGCGTCTTGATCGAAAATATTTTATTAAAATACGTTTTCGAAAAGGGGTATGAGCGGCGTTTTACAACATATCAATAACCAAACGGACATTATGATACCAAAGGCCGCCAAGCAGGGCAGCTATACAATGCAGCTGTTAAAAAATCATTAGCCCGTTAGCCATTTAATAGCCTACTAAAACAGTCGGGATTGTGTCGACGCGCTGTTTTGCTTACCATAGCAATAAAATGACATGTGAAGTGGTATTACCACTGTTCACGGGAGGGAAAATAGCCTCATGACCACGACTACCGAAGCACCAGGTATCGACATTACCGATAGCGCCCAAGAGTACCTTGCGGAATTGCTTGAAAAGCAAAACGTTGAAGGTATCGCTGTGCGTATTTTTATTACCCAACCGGGCACGCCGTATGCAGAGACATGCCTTGCATACTGCCGTCCGGGCGAAGAAGAACCCGCTGACGTTACGCTTGAACTTAAAAAGATCAACGTATTTCTTGATAAAAACAGCCTAGCGTTTTTAGAAGAAGCCGTGGTCGATTTCAATGCTGATCGTATGGGGGGGCAACTGACCATCAAGGCACCCAACGCCAAGATGCCCAAGGTAAATGCTGACAGCCCGCTTGAGGACCGTATTAATTACGTGCTGTATAGCGAGATTAACCCTGGCTTGGCAGCGCATGGCGGTGAGATCAAGCTGATTGAGTTAACAGAGCAAAAAATGGCCATTCTGGCCTTTGGCGGCGGTTGCCAAGGGTGTGCAGCGGTAGATTTAACGCTTAAAGACGGCGTCGAAAAAACGCTGATGGAGCGCATTCCTGAGCTTGCCGGTATTCGTGATGTGACGGACCATACCGATAACACCAACGCTTATTACCGCTAAATAAAGCCGTGTTTTGATTCGAGCCCAGCCTTATGGCTGGGTTTTTCGTTTTTCCAAACGTATACGGGATACGTGTTGTGCAAGGTAAGGAGTCTTTAAGACTCGTTACGCGGAATGCTTTATTCGTTGGCGTACCTTGGGCAACATGCGCGATATGACCGGAATGCGCAGGCACATCAGCAGTGCGCCTGCCATCGCGTATAAAAACCACTCCTGCATGTCGGCGCGTACTATCCACAAGAAATGCAGCAACACCAGCACCAAAATAACGTAGCTAAACTTATGGAGCGTTTTCCAGCGCTTGCCCAGTTTACGCATGGCCCAACGGTTAGACGTAGCGCCTAACGTTACCAAACCCAGCAGGGCAAGCATGCCCACAATAATATACGGCCGTTTAACGATCTCACTGCCTAGCTGAGTCCAATTAAGTCCCAGAATAAATAACGCGTAACAAACGAAATGCAAAAATGCATAGGCCAGCGTCCACAGACCCAACTGGCGACGAATAACGCTAAAACCTTTCCAGCGTGTCAGCCGGGTCAGAGGCGTAAGACTTAAGGTAAGCAACAATAGCCATAGTGCGCCTTGGCCAATATTTAACAGCAAATAGCGCCCAGGCTCTGGGCCCGCCAGGTTGTTAGCTACTTGCAAACTCCACCAGCCCAAGGGCGCCAAGGCGAAAATGAAAACGCCTATACGCCATAGCGTCATAAAATAAGCCGGCATCAGTAGTGAGTCCGAAGATCCATGCCTGCGTATAAGTCAGCGACTTCATCGGCATAACCATTAAACATACGCGTATCGATGATATTGGTATTGAAGAGGCTGTTCGGTAAACGGCGTTCGGTGGCCTGGCTCCAACGAGGATGATCGACCTCAGGGTTCACGTTGGCGTAAAAGCCATATTCATTGGCAGCGATTTGCTGCCAGGAATTGAGTGGCTCTTCTTCAACCAGTGAAATGCGCACAATCGATTTAATGCTTTTAAAGCCATACTTCCATGGCACCACTAGGCGAAGCGGTGCGCCGTTTTGATTAGGTAGCTCTCGTCCATACATGCCCATCGCTAGAAAGCTTAGCGGATGCATTGCCTCATCAAGGCGTAGCCCTTCTACATAGGGCCAGTCGATTAGGGCAAAAGCGGAGCTTTGCCCAGGCATTTGTTCAGGATCGACTAGCGTTTCAAAGCGCACGTAATTGGCTTTTGACGTCGGCTCTGCGCGTTGAATAACCTCGGCAAGCGAAATGCCTAGCCAAGGAATAACCATCGACCAGGCTTCAACACAGCGTAGCCGGTAAATGCGTTCTTCAAACTGGGAAGGGTTGACGAGATCTTCAAGGGCGAAGCGCCCACCCTTATTGACCTCACCATCAATCACTACGCTCCAAGGCTTAGTCACCAGCGAGCCCGCTTTGCGTGAGGGGTCGCTTTTGCCGGTACCAAATTCAAAAAAATTGTTGTAGCTGCTGGCATCCGCATAAGGGGCCATTTTGTCCTGGCTCGGATCAGTAGGCACAACTGCCCGCCACTCGGCCGCATCGCGTTTGGCCTTAAACCATTCAGGCGCATCGCCTTCGGGAACATCGTTGTAGTCAGGCATTTGCTCACTGGCTGAGACGTGGCCTGCTAATGCCAGCCCTGCTCCGAGGCCCGCGAGTCCGCCCATAAAACGTCGGCGTGATAAGTAAATCGACTCAGGGGTGATCTCTGATTCATGTAAGTCGCCAGGTTTGGCAATTTTAATCAGCATGGTGATGCTCCTGCCGGTCAACAACCATCGGCTGGTTAAATGATGTCGGCAGGCTAGCCGGTGTCGACGTCATTCAATCATTCTCGTTCAACTGCCTTTCTCTGACGTTTATCGAAGCAGGTAGTTCAGAAAGTTGCTGCTGTAACGCCGTCATTTGTTGACCCATTGTTGTTTGCCATTCGCGCTCACGTTTCATCTGCTCTCGCTGCTGTTTGTTATTTTCCTGAGCATCTTCCAATTGCTGAGTGAGCGATGCAATGCGCTCTTCCTGGGTGGCGATGTGCTGCTCCTGTTCTTTTGCCTGCTGGGCATGTTGGTTTGCCTGAGTCTGCTGTTTTAGTAGATCGCCGCGATTTTGCTTTAGCTCCTCCGTTAACGCCTCGATGCGTTGCTGCTTCTGCTGGAGCCGCTTTTGCGAGGCTTTTTCTTCCTGAGCACGCTCCTGGCGAGCCTCATCCAGCATCGCCATCAATCTTCCCTCGGCATTTTCATTGCGCTGCTCTTCTTGGGCCAGGCGTTTTTCCCATACGCTCTGTTGCTCTTTTAACGCAGCGGTATGTTGCTGGCCAAGGGTCTCATTATGCTGCTGTAAGGCTTCATTCACTTTTTTTAACTGCTGGTTTTCCTCATGCGCCTCAGTGGCAGCCTGCTGCCAATGTTGCTCTTTGGCCTGGCTTGCGGCCAGCTCACGGTTAAGCGCTTCAAGACGCTGCTCGGTATGGCGGAAGTGTTCCGCCAGGGCGCTTTCGCGCTGTTCGGCGTTCGCGGCTAACTGTTCGGCATTCTCAGCCAGCTGTTGGGCTTCTTCGACTTGTCGGTTCGCCTCTTCTCGGTAGTGCAGCAGCGCCTGATTGGCGACTTCTTGCGCTTCACGCCATAGCTCACTGGCGACATTAACAACTACCTCAGGGACACCTTTAGGTGGAGGAACGTCGCGGTTCTGTTCGCGCTCGGTGCGCCAATAGCGGAAGTGCTCGCTAATCGTCGTAAAGCTGCCGGTACCCAACACCTCGCGGATTCGCTGCACGCTGGGCGTATCGCCACGGGTAAGAAGCGTATCAATTGCGTGCTGTACGTCACTGTACTGAATGCCACTGCGCGCCATGCTGTCTCTTCCTGATATTGCCTATTGAATCGTTCTATTTTCCGTGCAATGGCTTATAAATACAATAATTACGTTATACATATTACGTAATTTTATTTATCATTAAGCACATAAATTCAAGATTACCCCTCTAATCTTGAATTTATACACGCTTGGCATCACACTTACCCCTTAGCAAACAGCGGCATAGCGATGCAGGCTAAAATAGAGCCAGGTAGCGTTATCGAGATAGGTGTCAGTATGTTTATGATCAAATGGACGTAATTGCCGGACAGAAGGGCGGCATACAGGCGTCAAGCGCTGTAGTGGAGCTGCCGTTTCAGTCATCGCGCATTAATGCACATACAGACGCTCAGGCCGTTGCTGCATGGCTTGCCGAATATCAGGACAGCCCGCAAACCTGGAAAAGCTACCGGCGTGAAACCGAGCGACTGTTGCTTTGGCTTGACCACCAGCACTTAACGCTGGAAGCGATGGACCGGGAAACGCTGCGCCAATTTGAAGCATTCCTGGCAGATCCGCAGCCCGCCCAGCACTGGGCTGGGCCTTCAAAACCTCGTTACCACCCGGAGTGGCGGCCATTTCGTGGGGCGTTATCACCCGCCAGCCGCCGACAAAGTTTGATTATTTTGCAGGGGCTGTTTAGCTGGCTGGTAGAAGCAGGGTGGGTCAGCCATAATCCGTTTCGGTTGATGCGCGATAAATCTCGCCGCCTAAACAATCAGACACCTCGTATTGAGCGCTATCTGGAACGTGAGCTATGGGATTGGTTTTGGTGTTGGCTTAATCAGCCAATGAGTGACGGGAAGGGAAGTCGTGCCGAGTATGAACAGGCCCGACGCCGGTTTATCTTTGGCTTTGCCTACTTATTGGCACCGCGTATTAGCGAAATGGCGGGCACCCGCATGGGCGATTTTTCCCAATCAGAAGGGCGTTGGTGGTGGTCCGTGGTGGGCAAAGGCAGCAAGCTTGCTCGCGTCCCTGTGCCTGATGATATGCAGGCATGTTTGGCTAATTGGCGACAAGCGCTTGGGCTTGATGGATTGCCCATGCAGTTTGACGAGACGCCTGCTATCCGAGCGCTGGATGGAAAGCGGGGTATTGGTGACAATCAGCTTTACCGGCTGATCCGTGAAACCTTTGCAGAAGCGGCCGACGTGCTTGAAGCTGAAGAGGGGGCGTCCACCTATGTGGCTGCGCTGCGCAAGGCAACACCGCACTGGCTGCGGCACACCTCGATCACTCACCAGGCTCAGGCGGGCATTAGCTTGCGTCACTTAGCAGAAAGCGCCCGCCATGCACGGTTGGACACCACGTCGCGCTACCTGCACACCGAAAATAATGAGTGGCACAGTGAACAGCAACGTCACCGGCTTACGCCATAAGGCACGTCAGGCTGAAAAGCTATCCACGCAAGCCACCTTGAACCCGTATAATGGTCTGACGCTTTTAAATCGAATGTGAAAAGGAACGAGTATGAGCACTTCCGGCGCCGAGCAGGCCCAGCAAGAGCTAATCGAAGAGTTTGAAATGTTTGATAACTGGATGGACCGATATCAATACATTATCGATATGGGCAAGCAGCTTCCTGATTTTCCAGAGGCGTGCAAAACTGCGGAGTATAAAATTCAGGGCTGCCAATCCAATGTATGGATGCGCCATGAACAGCAGGGCGACACGCTGGTCTTTAGCGCTACCTCTGATGCGGCAATTGTTTCTGGGCTGATTGCAGTGCTGCTACGCATCTATAGCGAGCGCACAGCGGCTGAAATTCGCACTACCGAACCGCACTTTTTAGCGGATCTTGGGCTGGATAAACATCTTTCCCCCACGCGCAGCAATGGCCTTCACGCCATGCTTGAGCGTATTTACCAAGTGGCGCAGCAAGCCTAATACGGCATTAACGTTGATGTTGATGTTGATGTTGATGACAGCATGAAGGAGAGGGCGGCGACTCGTCGTCCTCTTTACAAAGTTGCTCACTACGCCCTCCGGGAATAGGGTCCATGCCACCAGGGTTGCCAGGATGGCATTTTAGGATTCGCTTGATAGCCATCCAGCCACCTTTGGCAGGGCCATGCACCTGAAGGGCTTCAATGGTGTAGGAGGAGCAGCTTGGCCAAAATCGGCAGCGTGGCCCGAGCAGGGGACTAATAAGGTATTGGTAGGCACGCACCGTGCCAACCATTACTAAAACCGCCAGCTTGCGTAAAGCACGTAATATGTAATGCACCCAGCGCATGACTAGCGGTTACCGTAAAGCTCATCAGGGTGAATAAGCGGTTCACTGTTAATGGTGGCATCGGCGCTGGTTAGCGACAGATAAAAGCAGCTTCGGCGACCGGTATGGCAAGCAGGACCTGTCTGGTTTACCTGTAGCAGTAATGTATCGCCATCACAATCCAGAGCCGCCGACTTAAGATGCTGCTGTTGTCCGGATGACTCGCCTTTACGCCAGAGCTTGTTGCGTGAACGCGAATAGTAGCAAACGCGATGCGTGCTCAGCGTTTCCTCCAGCGCTTCACGCGTCATCCAGGCCATCATTAACACTTCTTTGGTGTCATACTGTTGAGCGATAGCAGGCAATAAACCTTCCGCGTTAAATCTAACAGCATCCAATAACGTCGTGGTGGCGGGTAATGTATCTTGTGGCGTTGCCGCCTCAAGTGCCTTGAATAATGTATCAGCCGGTAGTTGATCAAAACGAGACATATCTATTATTCACTCTTGGCTCGACAGTTTTGGCAAAGGCCTTGCAACTCAATCGTCTGTCGCTCAACACTAAAGCCTTGCCGGCTGGCAAAGGCTGACAGCTGATCGCTAACTTCATCCAAATGCAATTCTTCGACGTAACCACATTGACGGCAAATCAGCAGTTGGAACCCATGAATATGTTCAGGACAGGCGCATGCCACATAAGCGTTTAGCGACTCGATACGATGCACCAATCCTTGGTCAATCAAGAATTCCAGCGCTCGATAAACCGTAGGAGGGCGGGCAGCCGCATGCTCGGTTGAAAGTTTATCCAACAGGTCATAGGCTTTTAAACCGCCGCCATTGTGAGCAATCAACTCAAGCACGCGGCGTCGAATGGGGGTAAATCGAACGCCGCGGCTGTGACACTGTGATTCCGCTTGTTGAAGTAGCGTATTCGCTTCAGTCATTGGTGCACTCAGTAAACGTCATCAGCTTAGTCTACGCGCTTGCGATAGTTGTGTCAGGGCTTTCTGTTAGCTCACTCTTGCGAGCAAAGTGGTGCTGAACAAACGCGACACGCTCGGCAACTGGCACCCCTTCTGGTTGACGCTCGATGAGATCAAGCCGGCGACGCAAACCCTCTCCGTTGGTCATTTGAATCGCAAGGCCCGGGCGTGCATTCAGCTCAAGCAGCATGGGCCCATGTTGCCTGTCCAGCACCATATCGGTTCCCAAATAGCCTAATCCGGTCATTTCATAGCAACCCGCCGCCAGATTTAGCAGGGTGTCCCATTGGGGGACCGCCAGGCTTGCCAGGTCATGCCCGGTATCCGGGTGGTTGAAGCAGGGGCGGTCAAACTGCACGCCGCGAAGCGCTTCTCCGGTGGCAATATTCAATCCAACACCGACCGCTCCCTGGTGCAGGTTGGCTTTGCCATCGGAAGCCGCCGTTGATAAGCGCATCATCGCCATGACGGGGTAGCCCTTGAAAACGATGACCCGAATATCCGGCACACCTTCGTAGGTATATGCCATCAGGCTTTCTTCAAAATTAATCAGCGTTTCAATGACAGCTACATCCGGAGAGCCGCCCAGGGAGTAAAGCCCTGAAAGAATATTAGAGACATGACGCTCTACAGCCTCAAGCGTTAAATGCGCTCCGCTGGGTTTAACAAACTGATTATCAACTACCTTTTCGATAACCAGAATACCCTTGCCGCCACTGCCTTTGGCAGGTTTGATAACAAAACCATCATGACCTGTCAGCATATCGCCAATATGCTGAACGCCAAACTGCGTGGTTACCGTACCAATAAGTTCCGGCGTGGTAATGCCATACTCTTGCGCCAAAAGTTTAGTCTTGAGCTTGTCATCCACCAACGGGTAAAGGCGCCGTGAATTATACCGGCCAATATAGCGAATATTGCGCCGGTTCATGCCGATAATGCCTTTGTCGCGCAGGCGGCTAGGCCATGTCCAGTTGTTGAGCCAACTCATGACGGCTTCTCGTCATCAGTAATCGGCTTGAAGCGGCGTAACTCAAGCAAACGATAGCCGGTGTAGTTACCCAAAATCAGAATGAGCGCCATCAAAATCAGCTGAACACCCAGGAAGTTGAAGGTGATGTGACGCACCCAAGGGTTGTTCATGGCAAGGTATGCGAGCACGGCTGTCAACAAGCTGCCGCCCCCCTGAATAATGACCTGTTTTGGGCCTTCTTCTTCCCAGAGGATCGACATCCGCTCAATCGTCCAGGCCAGGATAATCATGGGGAAGAAGGTGACAGTGAGCCCCGCGCTTAGACCCATACGGTAAGCCAATACGGTAAAGATCGAGATAATCGCGATGACCGTTATGATGACCGCTGATACTCTCGCCACCAATAATAAGTTCAAATAAGACAGATAGTTACGAATAACCAAGCCAACAGCCACGATCAGCAGGAAGCCAATCAAACCCGTCAGCAGGGTGGTTTGTATAAAGGCGAGGGCGATCAGAACAGGCATAAAGGTGCCTGATGTTTTCACCCCGACCAATACACGCAAAAACACAACGACCAAAGCGCCAATGGGAATCAGCAGAATCGTTTGGAAAAGTGCTTGTTCTTCAAGCGGTAAGCTATGGATTGAGAAATTCAGCAGCGTATCATCAGAAAAGTGGTTGCGCACAGCAGCAGACGCTGGCTGATGGTGCGTTAGCATAGAGAAGCTAACCCGCGAGTTTGTACCACCTTGAACTTCAAGCACCGCCCGGCCACTTGTTTCCCAGAGCAGCAGGTTCTCGGGCTGGCCTTCCTCGCCCGTTGCAGGGTCGAATATATTCCAGCTTTCTGCAGGCTCATCAAATACCTGAATCCAACTGCTTAATAATTGACGCCGGCGCCCATCTTCCAGTAGCAGTCCGCTTACTTCTCGTGCTTGTACACCCGCTTGATTTAGCAAGCGCACGATGAGTGCTGACGGCGTTTCCTGGGTAAGCAGTAAGCGGGCATTTTCGCCCTGACGCTCGCCATTTACATCAAGAATTAGCTCACGCGCAAAGGTCGCATTATTTGCACTTCTGGCCCACGCTCTATCAATTAGCTGGGTAGCTGCTGAATCATAAGGACTTTCCCAGGGCGTGCTCGACACCAGCCCTGGCGGTGCTTGTACCGGCGGGCGGGAACCAGGTGATACCAGCATTTGCACCGAATAATAGAGCTGCTGGCTGCCAGCAGCATTCCGAATGGTCCATTCGGCTTGGCGCCCGAAATCATCCGTCTGGTAGGCTAAACCATAGCCAGAAGAAGCGGTATTTTCGGTCAGTACACGAAAGCCTGCCTGCTGGGTGGGCAGCGCTAAGTCCACTTTTACGGGGCCATTCTGGGCATTGAAATTGATAACGGCCTCAATTTCCCATACCTGACGCTGCTCGCCTGGTACCCAAGGAATTTCAAAATGAAGATGTCTATGCACACTGGTGGCAATACCTGCCACAAGAAGTAGACCTACAATGATATAAAACGGAAGGCGTGACATTAAAATTCCTTTCAGCGAAAAGCGGCAGGGGAGCTTTTACTCTTCGATATCGTCTTGGTCGACCGCTTCATCTTCAGCGGCTTGTTCAGCAGGGTCACCGCCGGGAAATTCTGGACGCTCATGTAAGTAGGTTTGCGCCACATCAACAATAGCAATATCCATTAAGAAACGGCGGCCTAGCAATACGGGGAAATCGAGGTGGGTACGATCATTCAGCGTAAATTCGACGTTTTCACGAATAGGACCGAGCGTCATTAATAGAGAGACAACGGGGCGAGACTCTTCACCAGACGCTTGAACAATGCGTACACGCCGTTGAACAGGTGCCTCTATCCACTCGTTACGCAATGACTCCACGACACTATCATCCTCAGTCAGTGCCAGCTTGAAGCGCACCCAATCTTCTCCATCGCGCTCAAAGCGCGTAATGTCGGAGGCCGATAATGATGACGTCTCTGCACCGGAGTCCACGCGTGCTTTTAAATAGGTACCTACACCTGGCAGGCCAACCCATTCGCTACGTCCCAGCATGGTTTTCATATCTAGCGTGGTGTCCACTTCACACTCTTCGCGGATAATGATGGGCTCGTCACCCCGAGCTTCAAGCTCCTTTATATCACCGCGTAAAAGGCGTAGCAGGCTACCCACTTCACGAACATCAGCGGTAAGCACCTGCTGCTGGCTGAGTTGTTGCGCCTGATGCTGAGCATTGGCACTGCATTGTTGCCCTAATGCATCCTGTAGCTCGAGCATTCGAGTATTGAATGCTACCTCGTTCAATAACGGTGGCTCATTAGAATCTGGTTGCTGAAGGGCGCAGCCAGAAAATAGAAGTGATAAACCAGCCATCAGCCACAAAACACCTGGGCGCATAACGAGAGACATCCTTGAAAATTAAAAAGGAATAATAAGGAGAAGCTAGACCAGTTGTCCAACGCCGTATTAACTTTTTAGAAGCTATCTAAATCTGTAATTTAACATAATATATATTATGCGAACATCTAGATTGTTAATTTCCACATAAAACACTTAAGGAGGCATATATCCGTCTAACATTTTGATTTTTGGACCCCAATGGCTTTAACGTGCACATTCTTACATAACCAGATGCCGATTGCTTCCTCCTGGACCGGTTCCGACCGCGAAGATGACATTTATGCTGCAGACAAGCCCAGATTATCGTTTCAGCTTTTTAACGTGGCCCCCCCCGATAATGCCGAGCGTTAATGTCGGTTTCATCTGTCATCTCTTGTTGAGCCGCCATCTCTTCGGGTGTAAACCGCGCTCTATGCCGCGCAGCAAACCGCTCAAGATCAGCATGGGTGCACATCTGCCCAGTAAAAATATTGATGTACTGAGCCACTCGGGCGATCCGCGTATCTTGGGTCTCCTGGGTATGCATCGAGATATAGCCGATCTGAATCAAATACATCGTGCGTGCACGGGTATCAGCTTCCAACACGTCATAGTCATAGCGAATAAACATGTCTTGCA
The DNA here is from genome assembly GCF_052379785.1 of Halomonas sp. 72. Lineage (NCBI taxonomy): Bacteria > Pseudomonadati > Pseudomonadota > Gammaproteobacteria > Oceanospirillales > Halomonadaceae > Halomonas > Halomonas sp. 72. The sequence continues at coordinate 32,965 of NZ_JBQSYY010000006.1, forward strand.
GCGCTTGTAGCCGCACGCTATCGGCTTGGCTAACGCGCTCAGCAACCGCTTGATCTTGCAGGCTCCAGCTTCTAACGGCGTACTCAAATTCAGAATCAAATACCGCTGGGTCAAACCAACAGTCAAAGATATTGAGCGTGGCTTCCACGATGGAGGACGCATATTTCTCCGATTGCTCAATTAAGGCCTGGGTATTTTGTCGCTCCCACCGCTCCAGTAGTGCAGCAAGCACTTCTTCACGGTCTTTAAATAGCCAGTAAAAACTAGTGCGTGATGTTTTTAACTTCTTTGCTAACGGTACGATCTTGACGGCGCTGACTCCCGAGGCTGTCAGTAGCTCGTAAGCAGCATCAATCCAAGCAGTTTGGTTAATCGTGGCGCGTCCGTTTTTCACGTATTGCTCTCTTTGCCATGGCGATGTAATCGATCATACAGCAAGCTTGTCATCTTTATGTACACCACTGTCATATATATTGACAACTATGAACAGAGAAGACTAGCTTGTGATAATCATCAAAACAACAAGAGAAGACGACCGTGAAAAATGACCCTTTGCTCCAGCCGCTACAACTAAAACATTTAACGCTGATAAATCGGGTAATGCTGACTTCTCACGAACCCGCCTACCCCGAAGATGGCATGCCTAAAGAGCTATACCGGGCTTACCACGTTGAACGTGCCAAGGCAGGTATTGCCCTGACCATGACTGCTGGGTCGGCAGCGGTTTCCCGAGACAGCCCGCCGGTGTTTAACAATATTTTGGCTTATAAAGATGAGGTGGTGCCGTGGATGCGCGACCTCACCGAGGCATGCCACGAACACGGTACGGCGGTAATGATTCAGCTAACACACTTGGGTCGCCGCACCCGGTGGGACAAAGGGGATTGGCTACCGGCGGTATCAGCCTCCAATCATCGAGAAGCATCTCATCGTGCTTATCCAAAAAAAGCCGAGCTTTGGGATATTGAGCGATTAATCAAGGATTACACTGACGCCGCCGAACGCATGTACGCAGCAGGCTTGGACGGCATGGAGATTCAGGCGTACGGTCATCTGATGGATCAGTTCTGGTCACCGTTAACCAACGAGCTTGATGCGCCTTATGGCGGTAGCCTGGATAACCGGCTACGGTTTACCTTTGAAGTGCTCCAAAGCATCCGTGAGCGTGTTGGTGAGAAGTTCTTACTTGGCGTGCGTTATACCGGTGACGAGTGCTTACCCGGGGGCTTCGATGCCCGTGATGGCATGACCATCTCGCACCGTTTGAAAGACAGCGGCTTGGTAGATTTTCTTAATGTCGTTAAAGGGCATATTGATACCGATCCGGGTCTGACGGACGTGATTCCTATCCAAGGCATGCCCAGCGCGCCACACCTGGATTTTGCGGGCGATATTAGGCGTGAAGTCGACTTCCCCACTTTCCATGGGGCTAAAATTCAGGATGTTGCGACGGCTCGCCATGCGATTGCCACCGGCAAGGTCGATATGATCGGCATGACTCGTGCTCATATGGCCGACCCACACCTAATGAAAAAAGTCATCGAAGGCCGTGAAGAAGAGATCCGTCCCTGCGTGGGCGCTAATTACTGTCTGGACCGCATTTACCAGGGCGGCGCGGCATACTGTATTCACAACGCCGCGACTGGACGTGAAACCACCATGCCCCATACCATCCCTCCCGCCGATACCAAACGTAAGGTGGTGGTCGTTGGCACAGGCCCCGGCGGGCTGGAAGCCGCCCGTGTGGCTGCCGAACGCGGTCACGAAGTCGTCGTATTTGAAGCAGCAGATACCCCCGGCGGGCAAATTCGTTTAACGGCACAGAGCGAGCGTCGTCGAGAAATGATGGGCATCATCGATTGGCGCTTTGAGCGCTGTCAGGCCATGGGTGTCACGTTTCACTTCAATGTCTTTGCCGAACAGGATGAAGTACTCGCCGAATCGCCGGATGTGGTCATTGTGGCAACGGGCGGGCAGCCTAACGAGGAGGCGCTTCAAGAGGGCAACGAGCTGGCCGTCACCGGTTGGGGTTTACTCTCAGGCCATGTGGCGCCAGGCAGCAACGTGCTGGTGTATGATGATGCAGGCGACCATACCGCCTTGCAAGCGGCTGAGATTATTGCCAAAGCAGGCGGTAAGGTCGAATACATGACAGCCGACCGTGCCTTGGCGCCGGAGGTCATGGCCATGAACCTGGTGCCTTACATGCGTACGTTACAAATGCTGGATACCACGTTCACCCCCACCTTCCGCCTGACTGGTATTAAGCGCGATGGCAGTGAACTCGTTGCCTTGGTCAGCAGCGATTACACAAACGTTGCTAAAGAGCGGCCCGTAGACCAAGTCGTCATCAATTTCGGCACCTTGCCTATGGCCGATCTATATGAAGAGCTGAAGCCGCTGTCGAGCAACCAAGGGGCCGTCAACTATGACAACCTCATTGTAGGCACACCGCAGCCTATCGCTACCGAAGGCAAGTTCCAGCTGTTCAGGATTGGGGATGCCATTTCGCACCGCAATACCCATGCCGCGATTTATGATGCCCTGCGCATCGTTAAAGACTTATAAGCTCCTGGCGCTTAAGTGAGCCGGTTTTCGACCCGGCTCACTATTTTTAGTTTAGTGCTTTTCTTGGTCGTCTAATCTCGCAGGCACTAAAAAGCAGCCTGCGTTAGCAAGGCTGCTTTAAAAGCGGTAAATAACTAAGGTTTACTCATCGGCCGGCGCATAGGATCCATCTTCGCGGTGCACCTCATTGCCACTCAGTGCCGGTGTAAAGACACAGGCCACGGTCATGCCTTTTTCTTTGCCGCGCAGGAGGTGCTCGTCATGCTTATCCAGTAGATAAATATCGCCCGCTTTGATTGGCCAGATTTTGCCATCCGCCAGGGTTTCGACTTCACCTTCGCCTTCATAGCAAAAAACGGCTTCGTAATGATGCTTATACTGAATGTGAGTCTCTGTGCCCGGGAAGATGCGTGTGATGTGGAAAGAGAAACCCGCATTATCCTCGGCAAGCACCAAACGGGTACTGTCCCAGTTACCATTTTCAGCAGTTACCAGTCGGCTTGTTTTACGCGCTTCTTCAAGACTACGGACGATCATAATATGCTCCATGCCTGAACGGCTGGCGATACCAGCCGTTGAGTTTATCGTTAAGGTTCGTTAACTACCCAAAGTAACGTCAGGTTATTCGTTGATAACTGTGTTGACAGCCGCTTCCAGAATATCCAGCGCTTCAAGCAGGTCTTCGTCGCTAATCGTTAATGGGCAGAGGCATTTAACGACTTCGCCGCCTTGGCCGCTTGTCTCAATAATCAAGCCGTTTGCAAACGCTTCGCTGGTAATCTTGTCGGCGATGTCACCCGAAACAACGTCGATACCACGCATCAGGCCGCGGCCGCGCTCGGTAGCCGGCATACCATTTTCAGTCAACAGCGCCGCTAGCTTCTGGAAACGCTCTTCAACAATACGGGCTTTGCTTTGTACGTCGCGCTCAAACGTATCGTTTGCCCAGTATTTTTTAAGCGCGGCAGTCGCCGTTACCATGGCTAGGTTAAAGCCACGGAAGGTGCCGTTATATTGGCCAGGTTTCCACACGTCCAGCTCTGGACGAATCAATACATGAGCAAAGGGCAAGCCAAAGCCAGACAGTGACTTCGAGTTAGTGACGATATCCGGCTTGATGCCGGCATGCTCAAAACTGAAAAACTTGCCGGTACGGCCACAGCCTGCCTGGATATCGTCCACGATGAGTAAAATATCGTGTTCACGGCAAATACTTTCAAGCCGTTTTAACCAGTCCAAGCCTGCTACGTTGATACCGCCCTCGCCTTGCACGGTTTCAACAATAACCCCTGCGGGAATATCCAAGCCGCCTGACTGGTCGCCCAGTAATTTTTCAAAGTAATCAAGCGTATCGGCATGCTCTCCCATATAGCCATCATAGGGTAAAAAGCTTGCCCCTTGCGTCGGAATGCCGCCGGTTGCTTCGCGGAATTTACGGTTGCCGGTGGTGGCCAACGCCCCCATAGTCACACCGTGGAAACCGTTAGTGAACGTCACAATATTGTGGCGACCTTTGGCTACGCGCGCCAAACGAATAGCCGCTTCAACTGCATTCGTCCCGGTCGGGCCAGGTAGATGAACTTTATAATCCAGCCCACGCGGTTTAAAGATGAGTTCTTCGAGTGTTTCGAGATATTCCCGTTTAGCTGCCGTCCACATATCCAGACCGTGGACAATACCGTCGCTAGACAGGTAGTCAATCATGGCTTGCTTGAGATGCGGGTTGTTATGACCGTAGTTAAGCGTTCCGGCACCCGCCAAAAAGTCGATATATTCGCGACCGTTTTCGTCGGTTAAACGAGCATTTTGCGCTTTGGTAAACACAACGGGAAATGAACGTGAATAGGTACGAACATTAGATTCCATACGTTCAAGCGATTGGGTCTTCATTGGCGACCTCCTTGTGTCATCGTTAAGCCGAGAGATGTCGAGAACATCGTGGCAATACGGATAGAAAAAGAAAAATCAGATGTGATCAGTTTGGAATGGGCCGATGCGAACCAGGTTCTCTGGGTCATGCTCCCCACCAAGCTGTTCGGTAGAGAAATATTCACGGCTATTTAACGGCGCATGCCAGCGAGTGGCTAAACGCCGAAACAGTCCCCAGGAAGCCAGGTTGTCAGGTGTAATAGTGGTTTCCAGGTGGTGAACATCGGCGAGTTCAGGGCGAGAAAGGATGGCTTCAACAAGGCGGCGGGCAAGCCCTGTACCGCGTGCTTTTTCACCTACGGCTACTTGCCATAAGAAATAGGTATCGGGGGCGTTGTCTTTTACATAGCCAGACACAAATCCGACTATTTCGCCCTCTTCGTTGGTGGCAACAGCGCAGGTATCACGAAATTGGGTGGCTAACAGCAAGTAAGCGTAAGCAGAGTTAACGTCCAGTGGAGGACACGCTTTTACCAGCTCGTATATTCCCCAACCGTCCTCTGCATTTGGCTTTCGGATATAGAGAGGCGCTTCTGAAAACCCAACGACCGCGTCGGCAACGGTGGGTCGTGCGAGCTCAGATGAAGGGGTAAAAGGTTGCATTGGCGTATTCATGGTTATGCTTCGCTGTAGCGAATTTGAGCATCATTATAACAGCTGATTATTAGCAATTCAAAAGCCATATTATCCACCACTCTGTTTTCCATAATTTATGGTTATATTAGGCTTGGTTTTTTAATACTGACATCGCCACTGGCGAAATAAAAATATGAGTTTAGTCCAACTTTTAAAAAACGGTGATATTAAAAAAGCGAGCCACTGGCTCGCTTGATGTACTGCACATTAGGAAGCTGCTGGCAGGTTAATGCCGGGTAACGGTCCGCATGGTGACAAACTCTTCAGCACCGGTTGGATGAATACCAACGGTGAGATCAAAATCCTGCTTGGTAAGGCCAGCTCTAACGGCGATGGCAATGCCTTGGATAATTTCCCCGGCCTCTTCGCCTACCATGTGCGCTCCGACTACAATATCCGTTGCGTCATCAACAATAAGCTTCATCAACGTGCGCTCCTGGCTTCCCGACAAGGTGTGCTTCATCGCCCGGAACTCCGTGGAGTAAACCCGAATGTTGGTAAACTTTTGGCGGGCGCCCTCCTCGCTTAAGCCAACTGTGCCAATATTGGGCTGACAAAAAACGGCGGTAGGCACCGTAGTGTAATCAAGCCGTGTCGGCGTGGTGTCTTTGAAATGATAATCCACCAACTGCATGGCTTCAGCCAGCGCCACTGGGGTAAGCTCTGGACCAGCCGTTAGATCTCCAAGCGCTAACACAGACGGGACCAGCGTTTCATAATGTGCGTTAACCGGAATCTTGCCGTTGCCATCCAACTGAATACCCAGCTCTTCAAGGCCCAGGCCCTGAATATTGGCTTTACGCCCTGTTGCTGCCAGTACAGCGTCTACCTCTAACGTCTCGCCGGTCGTCAGATGAACGTTGTAGCCGGATTCAATGGCTTCAATACGCTCTATATTGGCGTTGAAATGCAGATTGACACCTTTTTTATCCATTTCCTGACGCGTGAATTCACGCACTTCATGATCAAAGGGTCTCAAAAATAGATCGCCACGATAAATCAAATGCGTTTCGCTACCCAAACCATTAAAAATACTCGCAAACTCAACGGCGATGTACCCGCCGCCCAGGACCATAAAACGCTTGGGAAATGTGTCTAGATCAAACACCTGGTTAGAGTCCAGCGCATGCTCATTACCCGGGAAATCAGGCACCCATGGCCAGCCACCGGTGGCCAATAGTATTTTTTTTGCGCTCACGTGAGTAACGCCGTTTTCATCTTCTAACGCCACCGTATGTGCATCGACCAGTCGACCGCGAGCGCTAAGCAGGGTGACGTCTGCCCCTTCCAGCATGCGTTGGTAAATATTGTTTAAACGCTTAATTTCACTTGTTTTATTGTCTCGCAATGTGGCCCAGTCAAAGGTGGCCGGCTCGGATAGCTGCCAGCCAAAACCTGCAGCGTCATCAAAACTGTCATGAAAATGTGCGGCATAGGCATAAAGTTTCTTGGGTACGCAGCCTACGTTGACACAAGTCCCCCCGAGATAGCGGTCTTCCACAATAGCGACGTTGGCACCCGTTGCTGCAGCCATGCGTGCAGCGCGAACGCCCCCTGAACCTGCGCCAATCACTAATAAGTCATATTGATACTCAGAATCGGCTACCATTATTTGCTCCTAAAAATTGGCATGCGCGTTAAGAAACCGACGGCACATGCTTATTGACCTTAGTCGCGATGAAGGTTAAAACCTTCATCGCTTGCTTGATTTCGCCTTAACCTGACGATGTAACGATACGGAGACTCAATGTCTGACCCTATTGCGACGCTCCTCGAAAATAATCGTGCCTGGGCTGAACGCATGTGCGAAGAGGATCCCGAGTATTTTAAGCGCCTGTCTAATCAGCAAAATCCTGATTATTTATGGATAGGCTGTTCTGATAGCCGGGTTCCCGCTAATCAGATTATTTCATTACCACCAGGCGAAGTGTTTGTTCACCGCAATGTCGCCAACCTTTTACATCACACCGACATGAATGCGCTCTCTGTTGTGCAGTATGCGGTCGATGTCCTTAACGTGAGCCACATCATGATTGTGGGGCACTACGGCTGTGGCGGTATTAGAGCGGCAGTGACGGGGGGTGAGTGCGGTGTCGTTGATTACTGGCTGCACTCCGTCCGTGAGCAATATAACCACCATCGCCACTCGCTTGATCACCTTCCGTTGGATGAGCAAATTGACCGTATGTGTGAGCTTAATGTTAAAGCACAGGTTAAAAGCTTATGTCGCACTAAAATTTTGCAACGCGCCTGGCAAAGCGGCCAGAATATTTCAGTACATGGCTGGGTCTACGGCTTAAGCGATGGTCGTGTTAAAGACCTTAAATGCACCGTCACTGGGCTGGATCAGGTAGAAACGCTTTACCGCATTGATCGAGTGCAGCCAACCGATTAAGCCCCAAGCGACTATTGCCCGAAGCAATAGTCGCCTTTGCCTGCTAATACCGCGTTATCTACCCGCCAATGGGGCATGTTACCCCTGTCCCTTTTAAGCCACAGTATCCGTTAGGGTTTTTGTCCAGATATTGCTGATGGTACGCTTCTGCAAAATAGAAAGTATCCAGCGGCTTTATCTCGGTGGTAACAGTACCTTTACCTGCCGCCTCTAACGCCTTTTGGTACGCTTTGGCACTCTGCTCAGCCGCCTGCTGCTGTTCATCGGTGGTTGTATAGATAACAGAACGATACTGCGAGCCTATGTCATTTCCCTGCCGATTGCCTTGGGTCGGGTCGTGTTGCTCCCAAAATATCTGGAGCAAGGCGTCAATATCGGTTTTGTTGGGGTCATACACCACGCGAACCACTTCAGCGTGCCCGGTCCGCCCCGAGCAGACTGCATCATAATCGGGATCAGGCGTTTGGCCACCCGCATAGCCTGCGGCAGTCACGTATACGCCTGGTTGCTGCCAAAAGAGCCGCTCGACACCCCAAAAGCACCCCATTCCCAGAACGATTTCCTGATAACCCTCAGGATACTGCGCTTGCAGGGAGTGTCCGCTAATAGTATGAACATGGTTCTCGGTTAATCGTGTCATATCACTCTCTATTCGTTTCGTGCTGAATCACCGGGTTGCCTCGGCGAGTAAAAGTATAAATCAAATCAATCGCCTGATTAGTACCCGATACAGCTTGCACGTATAAGTTACGCCATAGCGTATAGCGAACGGTTAGCTCTGCAATGGGCGAGAAAATTCCCACACCATAGCTAATTCTAATATCTTCGGTCAGCTGACCGCTAAGGGCAACCTGACTTTCATCCCCGGCGCCGGTTGTATCCAGCGCCAGGTCATCAATGCCAAATGATTGCCCAATAGAGCCGACAGCACCACCTACACGGCCTAGCGACATTCCGATCAACGCAGTTGTCAGTGCGCTGTCCATCCCACCACTTGAATCCTGGCTACGCCCGCGCAGTAAGTAGGAAAGCGCTTGTGTTTCCCCCATGGAAGGCTCAGAGAAAATCCTGACGTTAGGCTCTGCGGCACTTCCGGTAACGCGGACCCCAGCAATAACGTTATCTTCTGTTCTATCAGGATTACGTATTGCTTCAAAGTCCAGTGAGGGAAGCGATGGTGGACCACTAAACAGGAGTTGGCCACGGCGAATCAGCAAGTCCTGCCCAAAGGCCTGGAAACGCCCGTCAACCAGGTTTACACCCCCAAAAAGCTGAAGTCCACCGCTATCCTGGCGAACTTGAAGTGTCCCGCCCAAATCGGATTCCAGACCATAAGCGGAAATATGCATATCGCGACCTAGCGTCAGGTCAATCAATACATCAAGCGTCATGCCCGTTTGGCCTAGCTCCTCCGAATTACTAATCCCCCCATTTGCCGCGGCCCTTAGCGCGGCCTCTTCTGCCATGCGGTCGTCGCGCTCAGTAATGATGACCTCATCAGGGCTTGGCTCAATAGCGGACGAAGATCTGGAACCAATAACAAGCCGGGACCACGGTAAATCAACATTACCGCGCACCTGTAAATGCTCGGGTGTAACACGTACCCGAATATCCGGGGCGACTTCTATACGACCAAATTGGGGCAGCACCAGAAGGACGGGCTCCTGAACTGCTTCAAGATCGACACCGATACGCCAATCATCTAGCGCTGGCCAATAGCTGTCGCCGGTAATGTTAAGCCGACCTTTTTCGGCTTCCACAAACCCATTGATATTCCCCTGCTCTCCATCAAATAAAAGCGTAAGTTCGCCATCACGGACGTCAACAGGGATACCTGGCCCATGAACATGCAGGTTGCGCAACGCTAACGCACCCTGTAAATCTGGCTGGCTTGTGGTTCCGCCAATGAGCACCCGCCCATCAAACTCGCCTTCAAGACGGTCTAAGCCGATGGCCATGGGTAGATAAGGTTCAAGCAACAGTTTATTCGCGCGTAGATCGCCATCTAGCGTGCCCCGCCCCATCGGATCATCGAGGGTAAGATCCAGGGTTAGCTCTCCCGCCTCAGAAAACGAGAGTACGATGTTGGCGTCCGCTTGTGCTTGATTCGCTTGCACCTGAACATTGAGGTCAATAGCAGGAAGCTGAACCGGCTGTCCATAATCGTTAACAGCGGTAATGGCGAGATTGCTTAGTAGCTCTACATCAGCCTGCCAGCGCGCTCCACCTTGACGCCAGTCAACAACCATATCGGCCGTTGTATCACCCTCAAACGTCCACTCTTCAGGCAGGAAAGGTTCGAGCATTTCCATAGGTACTTCGCGTACGCTTACCACCGCATGGCCCTGGTTAGCCGAGGCGTTAATCGGCTCTTCAGAGCACACCAGCCCGCCTTCCTCACGGCGCAAACAAAACGCGGAGAGACGCGCTTGACCATTGGCGAGGTTATAGCTTAGGTCCAAGGGTTCCGCTAGGCGAATAGTGCCCGCCTCGGAATCAATCTCCAACGGTGTCAAACGTCCCTGGTAGACGTGGCGCTGTTGATCAAAGCGACCATTCAACGCCACTACCGCACGGCTTAATGGACTCTCTGGTTGACCTTGCACAGTCGCTTCAAGCTGGTGCTGGGAAAGTCGGCCGGTTAGGTTCAGGTCAACGGCCTCAAGATCCTGCCCGCCTGCAAAAATCTCTTTCAAGCCTAGCTGAACATCAAGTCTTGGATCCTCAAGCCCCTGCACATTAGCGTTAAGCGAGAGTTGCTGCACAAGGCTGTCGGTGAAGCGCAGATCACTGCCTGACAAGTCGGCAACAAGGGTAGGTTGCTCAAAACTACCTCCGGCCTGCAGGTTACCCGTTAATGTACCGCCCAACTCAGGCGAGAGCGTATTGAGTTCACGTAGGTCAATATCAGCCTTCAAGGACATTGCCCGCTCGCTTAGCTGGCCTGACGCGTGAAGTCGGTTGTTGCCCTGAGCGAACTGAAGTTGATGAATATCGATTTCCAGATTACTGTTAGCATCCAGCGCCGCCTGCAAGGTCAAGGGATAATCGCGAAGCTTGCCTTCAATATCGATGTTTGCCACGCTAACCGACCATACATCGTCTAGCTGGCGCACGTTGAGATCAATATCGCCGGTTAAGCTACCTTCCATTTGGTCAACAAAATTGCCGGGATTAAACTGATCCAACCAGACCTGTGCATCGACCGTTAGCGGCGCTAACCAGTGGATACGCCCTTCGCTGCGCAGCCTGCTTTCTTCTACCTGCAGAACCAGCGGCTCCCAACGGAAGTGATTAGCATCGCCATCGCCTGTCAGTGTAACGCTAGCGCGAGGCAACTCAGGGCCATGCGCCTCAAGACTAACCTCCGCATGGTAAGCCTCCATGCTGCCTTCCACCGTCAGGTTAACCGCCTCAGCCACATACGGCTGGGTAGCGCTCGCACCGTCGGCCGCAGGTTCGTCTACCAAGGGCCATTGCAGTCGTTCACTTTGCAAACGCGCTTGGAAAGATAAATCAGGTGTTGACCAATCGACATGCCCCTCGCTGCGCAGCGTGTTTTCCCCCAGTTGCAGAACTAAAGGCTGCCACTGAAAATGGTCAACGTCTCCATCGCCAGTAAGCGTTACCTGAGTAGGTGGTAACTGAGGGCCCTGCGCGCGTAGGCTAACCTCGGTGCGGTAAGCCTCAAGACTCCCCTCTACCGTAAGGTCAACGGCTTCAATCACATAAGGCTCAAGAGCACTCTCGCCTGCTGGCGGCGCTGCTTCTACTAAAGGCCATTGCAACCGGTCGCTTTGCAGCCGCGCATGGAAAGGTACGTCGGGTGCTAATGCATCTACGCTTACTGCAAGGGATGCGGTTACCACGTCTGAGGCACTAAGCTCAGCCTGTAGATTGTTTAGCGGACCGGACAGCGTAAGGGCCAGTTTTTCCCCCCTTAATTCTGGATAAAGTTCGGGTAAAAACAGCTCGGCATTTAACTGCGCTTCCAGCGGATAACTACCGGTTAAGCCCACATTGCCTACAAGAGTGGCTTCAACATCCTTGGTCACCACATCAAAAGATGTGATATCTACCTTACTTTCCTTCGTGCTACCCGCTAACTGCAAGCGCTCGACAGTGTATTCAAAGGCACCTGTCAGTTGAACATCGGTTACTGTCAGGTCGCTCACGCTTATATCGACAGGTAAAGCGATCTCGGGCAGCTCAATACGCTCACCGTCAGCCAAGCGTTGCTCGGGCGGCGGAGCTGGTAAGGCATCCTCTTGAGGTTGAGGCGTGGCCACGGCAATGGCGCCGTCAATGCCCTCAGCCGCTAGTGAGGTTTGAGCACCCTGCGTAAGCTGAACACCCGCTGAGGGCGGTAAATAAATGGTCAACTGATCAAGATGTGTTGGCGCTAAATCAACGTTGCTCCACGCGGCACTAGCAGATGATTCAAATGATGCCCATTGAATACGCGTACCATCTGCAAGCTGCACATTGCTATTATTGACAACCACCGAGCGCAGCTCGATAGGAAATGGCAGATGTAGCCGGAAAGGCTCGCCCGACGCTTGTGGCTCTTCAGGCGTGTCATCTGCACTCAAGCGCACATTTAATCCATCAGCGTGCAATGTATCCAGGCAGAGTCGTCCAGAGAGGAGGCAATCATCGGCCCAGGCAATCTCAAGGTCAGCAATGCCGATCGTTAGGTTGCCTAGATCAAGATGAAAGCCTTTTAACGTAAATTGTTCCAGTAATGCGCCGTCTTGTTGCTCGTAAGAAAAGTATCCCCGCTTCTCCCCTTGTGAGAATAAAAAATCCGTCCCCCAAGGCGATAATGCCGTACCCAGTAGCAGTGCGACTAACCCAAATAACCAAAGTGGCAGAACAATAGCCAGCCGTACAAGGCTCCAGATCAATAACCACGCCCGGTGTCGGGGTGAGTATGGTTGGCGCGTCGTAGAAGTAGAAGATTCAACCTGGGACAAAGCGTACTCCTAGAATTCCGGGCCGATGGAGAAATGCACACGATATGCATCGTCGTTATCGAAGGGGTGCGCTACATCAAAGCGAATTGGCCCTACCGGCGATACCCAGCGGACACCCACCCCGGCGCCGGTTTTTAAATCGTGTGGACCCCAGTTATCGAACGCATCACCGGTATCCACGAACGTCGCCGCCCACCAGTCGCCCCTAACACGACGCTGATATTCAAGCGTCGAGGTAATCATTTGACGCCCGCCCTGCAAGCGACCCTCGTCGTTTCGTGGCGACAGGCTCTCATAGGAGTAACCGCGCACGCTGCGATCGCCCCCTGCGAAAAAACGCAGCGAGGGTGGAATTTTGGAAAAATCATCTGTTTCGATAGCGCCAACGCTTAGCCGTGCTAAAAAGCGATTATCGTTGTTGATAGTGCGGATAAATTCGGTATCACCGGTTAAACGCAAAAACTGGGCGTCTGATCCCCACACTGTGTCGGAATACTCAATCGAGAGCTGCTGACGGTCGCCCCAAAGAGGGAATCTCTGTGGCCGTGTCCGCGTTCGGGACCACTGGATGCCTGGATAAAAGAGCCAGACTTTGTCTGCCTCTCCCCCTTGAGTAAAGTCTTCATACGTTGTTCGAAAATACACCGACTGGATCCAGTCGTTGTCAAATTGCCAGCGACGAGCCAGCTCAACAGAGCCTTGCATCGACCGGGTATCGCTATTATCAATATTGCGAACCCCGTACTGCAATCGATAGCTATCGCGGAGCGGGTCTTCAAGGGGAACGTTGTAAACACCGGTAAAACGCTGTTCCGGCGCGGAAAGATAAAGGTCATGATTCAGGCTGTGACCTAAACTATTAATCCATGGCTGGTGCCAGCTAAAGCGTAAACGAGGGCCTACATCTGTCGCATAACCGATACCCACCTCATACTGGTGACGGTTCGCAGGATCAACGTTCACATCAATGGGCAAACGAATATCGTCATTTTTATTGATAGTCAGTACGCTCGCCAGTGCCGCACTACTAATCCGCGGGCGCTTCGGCTGGGAAGCCGTGGCTGACTCCCACCAAGGCGAGGCTCCCCCCTCAGGAGGCGCAACCACCAGCTCTTGGGCCGTTGTCAAACGAGGGCGAATCGAAACGGATCGAAACCAACCGGTTTCAACCAAGCGCTGCGTATAAGTAGCAAGTGACTCCGCGAGATAGGGATCGTTATCCTCATACGTCTGCATATTATGCAGGCGATCAAGAACAATGTGGCTCCCTGTGATATTGGTTTCGCCAAACCGAAAGCGTGGGCCGCTATCAAAATCCATATAGAGGCGCGCACTTCGTAAATAAGGGCGCACTTCCATACGCCGTTTGGTAAAAGCCCAATCAAAGTAGCCACGTTCGATAGCTAACCCCGAAAACTGCGAACGCAATTGATCCCAGGGCGGCTGAACTAACGGGTCGCCTACTTTTAAGGGAAAGCTATCCAGGGCGTCTTTAAACGTAGGATCATCTTTGGCATCGCCATCAACATTAATCGCAAGCTCCTGAATTTCGACTCGAGGACCAGAATCAATATTGAGTACAACGGCAGGGTCAATTTGAATCTCAACGGTGGGCTCATAATAACCATAGACACGCATTGCCACTTTTGTACGGCTACGTATCTCACCCTCTAAACGAGTTTGGGTATATTGTTTTTTATCAATGCCCTCTAAATAGGCGCTGATATTATCTTCAACGTCGCCGTCAACCCCGTTAATAGTAGCCGTTAACGCCAAAACTGATGGAACATAGGCAAAACTCAGAGGGAGCGCAATCAAACAAGCCATCCGAGTAGCTGAAAGCCAACGCCACTGTCTTCCCATACAATAAACTCCCTAACAAACTCTTTTGTTGGCGGTTATAGCCTGTTCCACTACTACTATCTAAGCATTTCTATTTGGGCGCTAAAAGCGAGTTGGGCCTGGCGAATTTGCCGTATATCACTTTCAAGGGTAGATAAACGCTGAGTCCACTGCTCTTCAAATGCCGCAATTTCATCACTTGGAGAGGATGAGTCTAACTGTAGCGTATTTAGCTGAGTGTCCAATTGATTAAAGCGCTCGCTCAAAGCAGCGATTTGCTCTTCCAACTGCCCTGTTACTGTTTGGTTTAACTGATTGACCTGCTCTACCAGTGACGTGAGCTGCTGAGCGGTGGTTTGTTCCACATGATTAACCTCTTCAACAAGGTTTTGCCGACCGGATATGCCCGCCTGTTCCAGTGCATCCAGGGAGGTGCTAAACGCAGCCAATCGGCGATCACGTAAGGCAGCCTGCTCTTGGTACTGGGAAAGGCGCTGATTAAACGACGTTATCATCTCATTGGATGGGCGCTCTTCGTCATCTGTCAGCGCACCATAAAGCTCTTCACGCGTATTGATTAACGCAACAGACAGCTGCTCCTGCTCTTGGAACAGCGTTGTCATCTGAGCCTGCACTAGCGCAATTGTATCCTGCACATCAGTATCACCTGAGTCCAACCGAGCATGAACGTTAGAGACCTCGCCACTGACGCGGTGGAGTTCGGTTAATAAACGCTCGCGCTCAAACCACAGCACGACAGCGGCGCCTGCGAGTAGCGCACAGAACAAGAGCATTCCAAGCCATAAGGGCCATACGAGAGGCCCTTTTCGGTGGCGCAAATGCTGGGCCGTTAAGCTTTGGCCTACATCGGGAACAATACGTTGGGAAGGCGTCGGATTAGGCATGGCATTTTCTCAAAAAGACGTAGGGTCGGCACGACGACCAATACCACGGTACTTTAAGCCGCAGTTGGCAACAAATGTAGGGTCGTAAATATTTCGACCATCTAACACCAGCTTAGCGCTGAGTAGCCCTGCAAGTCGATGCCAGTCCGGGTTCCAGTATGACTTCCACTCCGTAACCAGCATTAGCGCATCGGCACCTTCACACGCCTGATATGGGTCTTGATCAAATGTTTGAAGGTCATCGCGCTGCCCAACAAGCTGATGTAATGCGCTAGTAGCGGCGGAATCATGAAGCTTTACCTTTACACCTTGTGCCCACAAAGCGTCTAAAAGCGTCAATACCGGCGCATGGTCGATACGTGCTGTGCCAGGCTTGAACGCGGCTCCCCAAATAGCGATCGTTTTACCCGCTAACTCGCCTTCAAAATGGGCCCAAAGTTTACGAAACAGCGTCTCTTTTTTCTGCTCATTAATGTCCATGACCTGTTCAAGCAACGCGGAGTAACGGCCGCTTTTTGACTGAACATCTGCCAGGCGCATTAAGTCCCGCGAAAAGTTGGGGCCACCAAAACCACAGCCGGGATACAAATACTCAAAACCGATACGTGTGTCGGCCCCCATACCTTGGCGAACATGCTCAACATCCACGCCTAGTGTATCGGCTAAACCGGCAATTTCATTCATGTAGCTAATTCGTGTGGCCAGCATGCCATTGATGGCAAGCTTGGTAAGCTCTGCCGCCCTACGCGGCATGGGCTGGAAAACTTCTTGTCGGCGATTGAACGCGCGTAAAAGCTCGCGTGCAACCTGCTCTCCGTGGGCATCATCACACCCAAGCAGCCAACGCGTGGGGCGAGTAAACGACGCCCAGGCACGCCCTTCTTCAAGCGTATCAGGCAAGGCCACGCTGCTATGTTGGCCTCTCATTAAATCATCCAAGCGCTCCGTTTCGCCGACCGGAAACGTAGAGTTATTAATTAACACAGCACCTTGCTGCAGACATAGTTCCGACTGTTGAAGCAGTGTGCTGGCGTCGTTACGCTGGCTTGGCGAAAGTGCAAGCCAGACAACATCAGCCGAAGACGCTTGTGATACATCATCAATCAGTACTAACGTGCCATCGGCCAGTCCCTGCTGGATATGCGGCATTAGCTCCGGCTCACTGCGCAGCCAAGCCACCTGCGAAAGAACCGTCCAGGGCGCACTCTGATGAGGTAACCACTCTACTTGATGACCTACCCAGGCTAATGCGGACGCTGCTGTCACCGCACTTAGTTCACTGCCGTAAAGAAATACTCGCATTTACCGAACTCCTTGTACGGCGGAAAAGCGAGAAAATATAGCCATAAGATTCATACAATGGTCCTTTTCATGCGTTCTGACCTGGGAGTGGTTAGAATGTCCATAATACTGAATGATTGAGTGGATGCCACTCGCACTTGATGCTAATAACCAGGCTGGATAGGAAAACACTATCCATTGCTGACTGACGATGGGAGTCAACACATGCAAGCGACACCTCAGGATAGCACTGCTGATCGCTACCAAGGCAACGTCGATGCAGCGGAAGTTGCTAAATTTGAAGCACTTGCTAGCCGCTGGTGGGACCCAAAGAGTGAATTCAAGCCGCTACATGAGATAAACCCCCTGCGTCTGAATTTTATTGACGCACGCGCCGGTTTAGCCGGAAAACAGGTGCTGGATGTGGGCTGCGGAGGCGGTATCCTGAGTGAGTCCATGGCACATCGTGGTGCCAAGGTAACGGGCATTGATCTTGGCGAAGCGCCACTTGGCGTTGCCAGGCTGCATGCAGAAGAGAGCGGCGTGTCCGTTGACTACCAAAATATTAGTGTTGAAGCGTTGGCTGCTCAAACCCCGGGACATTTTGATGTCGTTACCTGCATGGAAATGCTGGAGCACGTACCTGACCCCGCCTCAGTGATTCGGGCCTGTTGTGCATTGGTACGCCCTGGCGGCTATGTGTTTTTTTCAACGCTCAACCGTACGCCAAAATCCTACGCATTTGCGATATTAGGCGCCGAATATGTCCTTAGGCTACTGCCCCGCGGCACCCACGACTATGCCAAATTTATTCGTCCGTCTGAAATGGCGGCATGGTCCCGCCAAGTGGGCCTGGAAGTACGTGAGCAAACAGGGCTGACCTACAACCCTCTTACTCGTCGCTACCGCTTAGTGGCTGACGATGTCTCTGTAAACTACATGATGTACTGCCGCAAAGTGAGCCAATAGATGCCAACGACGCCACCGCTTGCCATTCTGTTTGATCTTGACGGAACCCTGGTGGATACCGCGCCCGATCTTGCTCAAGCAACGAACGCCCTACGCGCCCACCACGGGCTGGCGCCCCTGGCCTACGAGCAGATTCGTCGTCAGGTTTCCAATGGGGGGAGCGCGCTAGTCACCCTGGCGTTGGATCTTGATCACAAAGCCCCAGGCCATGATACCGCCCGCCAGTTTCTGCTCGATGCCTATGAACAAGCCGTAGCGGTGCATAGCCAAGTATTTATCCCGCTTGACCAATGGCTTATTGAATGGCACGGAAATCAACGGCCCTGGGGGATTGTCACCAATAAGCCGCGCCGCTATGCCGAGCCTTTACTCGCCGCATTAGCGCTGGAGCCCGGTGCGTTGCTGTGTGCCGATGACCTGAGTGTTAAGAAGCCCGACCCGGAACCTTTGTGGGAAGCGGCCCGTCGTTTGGGCGTCGCGCCGGAACAGTGCTGGTATGTCGGCGACCACGTACGTGATATGCAAGCAGCGAAAGCCGCTGGTATGACAGCCGTTGCGGTCGGATATGGTTATATCAGTGAAGAGGATGATTATCAGCAGTGGCCCGCCGACCTGTGGTTTGAAGAGTGCTCAATGCTGGTTGATGCATTAAACGCTTTTAATGATGCGGCGTAGTTAGCAGCTATCACTACAGCTGGCGTAATAACCACCGTTAGGGCCTTGCTTTAAGGCTTCTTTTTAAAGGCTCTTTTTTAAAGGCGCTGCATTCAAGCCCTAACGGTAGAATTAAAGATTAAACACGCGGCGGCTGCGCATCAAACTTTTGGCCGCTAACACCGGCACTATCGGGGCCCATTAGCCATAAATAGGTCGGCATAATGTCATTGGGCGTTCGAAGTGTGGCAGGATCTTCACCAGGGTAGGCGCTTCGCCGCATTTGAGTGCGGGTAGCTCCCGGGTTAAGGGTATTCACCCGGATATTGGTTTGATGCTCAAGCTCGTCGGCCAGCACTTCAACAAACCCTTCGGTGGCAAATTTGGAAACCGAGTAGGCCCCCCAATACGCGCGCCCTTTGCGTCCCACACTGGATGAGGTAAAAATAACTGAGGCGTCGTCTGATTGCTTAAGCAACGGTAATAACGCTTGAGTCATCCATACTGGGCCATTGATATTCACCTGCATGACCTGCTCCCATAGCTCAGCATCGTACTGCTCGAAGGGAGTAATCCGGCCTAGCAATCCAGCATTATGCAAAAGCCCATCCAAACGACCAAACTCTTTATCGAGCGTTTTCGCCATATCATCGAAGTCACTAAGCGTTGCGCCTTCAAAATTAAGCGGAAAAATAGCGGGCTGTGGCCCACCTAACGCCTCAATTTCGTCGTAGACCCGCTCCAGCTTTTCGATAGTACGGCCTAGCAAGATAACGGTCGCACCGTGTTGCGCATACTGCAACGCTGCCGCACGACCAATCCCATCGCCGGCTCCAGTGACCAATACGACACGGTTTTCAAGCAATTGCGGCGATGCTTGATAGTCGATTTTGCAACTCATGATACTTCCTGCAAACAAACATTTAACGTGATATTACCCAGCCGACTGGCGGAGAAAATCATTGGCAAGCCCAGCCGCACTACTTTGCGGATAGTCGTCACGCACTTGCTCTAGCAGCTCACGGCTGCGCTCTGCATCGCCTTGACGTGCTTTAACCAAACCAAGTTTATAAAGGGCATCGGGCACTTTACTGCTGCTATCAAAGTCGGTAATAACCCGGCTAAAGGCCGCATCGGCATTATCAAGCTGGCCTTCAGCGGCATACAATTCACCTAACCAGTAATAGCCATTAGAGGTCAAGCTGGTATCAGGATGAGCAGTGACGAATTCATCAAACGCTTGAATTGCCTCTTCAAATTGGCGTGCCTGAACATGGGAAAAGGCAGCCTGATAGTCCGCCTGGGCATCATCACTCACGTTACGTGCTGAGGGTGCACTGATAACTTCTTGAGCGGCCTCAGGTTCAACCTGTGGCGTAGACTGCTCTATGGGCGTAGATCCACTGCTCATTAGGCGGTCTTCGATGTCCAGATACTGCTGCTGCGATTGGCGACGCAATTGTTCAAGCTGATGGCGCAACTCTTCAATTTGGCCACGCAACTGTTGGATTTCCTGCGTGTGCGCTTCCACCTGGTTGAACAGCACAAGGTTGCCACCGGATGCTTCCTGACGCTGAGTCTGCTGATAAAATC
This sequence comes from Halomonas sp. 72, assembly GCF_052379785.1. Taxonomy (NCBI): domain Bacteria; kingdom Pseudomonadati; phylum Pseudomonadota; class Gammaproteobacteria; order Oceanospirillales; family Halomonadaceae; genus Halomonas; species Halomonas sp. 72. The sequence goes on from NZ_JBQSYY010000006.1 coordinate 52,713, forward strand.
CGCTGGAATTACCGGAAGAAAGATCCTGGACCAGCGGCTGCTGGGCAATAGCTGCAAGGGGCAATACGGACAGCGGGAGCACTAAGGCTCCCGCACCGCACAGCCTCTCAAAACAGCGTTTGAGACTGTGATTCATGACGACTCCGTAGACAAAGTCGGCGTGCCGTTTACACGCCGTCAATATCAGTAATTAAATACAACGCGACGGTTTTGGGCATAAGCATTTTCGTTATGACCATTTACTGCCGGACGCTCTTCGCCATAGCTTACAACAGTCATTTGTGAAGGAGAAACGCCTTGGATATTCATGAAACGCTGAACAGCGCGTGCGCGACGCTCGCCCAGTGCCATGTTGTACTCCCGGGTACCACGCTCATCGGTATGTCCCTGTAACACAACCTGGGCACTCGGATTAGCGCGCAGGTAGCGTACATGAGCCATTACCGCAGATTCATACTCGCTCTTGATAGCATCGCGGTCATAATCGAAGTAAATCGTGCGTACCTCAGGAATGCGAGAGTCAGCTTGTTGACCAGCGCCTGTACCTGAGCCGGTAGTAGAGCCATATTGACCACCGGTACCCGCACCAGAAGTGCCAGCGCCCGTGCTGCTGCCATTCTGGCTTCCGTAAGAATCCCCATCCTGGGTTCCGCCGGTGCTGGAGCAACCAGCAATCGCTACGATAGATAACGCTACGGCCAATGAGCGAGCCAACGGCTTAAGTTGCATAATCAGACTCCTTGCCTGAAAAAATAACACGATAGATCATTAGTTTAAAAACGGTGACCATGCGGGGTCACGTACTTCGCCTTGAGCAGCAGGAAGCCGGAATGACGATCGCCCGTCGGCAGAAACGGCACTTAGCACCCCATTGTTACCCTCTTGGTTAGCGAAGATTACCATGGTCCCGTTCGGCGCAACACTAGGAGATTCATCTCTTATCGAATCGCTTATTACGACCAGCCGCCCTCCATCCAAATCCTGGCGTGCGACCTGGTATCCTCGGCTGGAACGGTGGATTAAAAAGATCTGATCGCCGTCCGGAGAGTAGCGCGCGCGGGCATTATAATTGCCGGTAAATGTCACGCGGTTTGTCTCGCCGCTACCTAACGAAAGCTGGTAAATCTGAGGGCCGCCGCTACGATCAGAGGTGAACAGCAGGCTACGACCATCCGGTGACCAAGCGGGCTCAGTGTCAATGCTATTGCTGTTGGTAACGCGTTCTACCGAGCGGTTAGCGATATCCATGATATAGATTTCAGGCTGCCCATCCTTGGATAACGACATAGCGATACGGCGACCATCGGGGGACCACGTAGGTGCACCATTGATACCGTCAAAGGATGTTGCCATGACACGCTGACCGGTGGCGATATCCTGGATATAAATCGCTGGGCGCTCCGTTTCAAAGGAAACATAAGCAAGCTTGCGTCCGTCCGGCGACCAAGTGGGCGACATAATCGGTTGATCAGACGTTAATACCTGCTGGCTATTGCGACCATCAGCATCGGCTATATAGAGACCGAACTGCATATTATCGCCAACCCCTTGGGCCGTTACGTAAGCAATGCTGGTTGAGAAAGCACCGCGTATATCAGTAATCGCCTCAAATATCTGGTCGCTGATGTAGTGTGCCGCACCACGCAGATCATCGGCATTCGCTGTGACGGTTTCGCCAATCATCCGGCGCTGGCCACTGACATCCATCAGGTCAAACTGTAGCTGATAGCCGTTGTCCGTTTGCTCGGCACGCCCAACGACCAGATAACGCACGTCCAATGACCGCCAGGTCCCAAACTCAACATCATCCGCTTGGTTTGGTTGGTCAAACATGGCACTACGCTCTAGCGGTGAAAATAGACCACTACGCTCAAGATCATCCTGAATGATTTGAGCAACATCTTCCGACATGCCCTGATTGCCTGCGAAAGGCACCACCCCAATGGGTAATGCCTGGTCGCTGCCCCGTGTAATTTCGATGGTCAAGTTTGCATTCGCAGCTGCGAAACCACTTACTAGCAGTAGTACGCAAAATAACCACACTTTCCTTAGTTTTTGCATCAGCGAACATCCCCCGGGGTAAATCGCAGATTAAATTGACGTAAGTTCCGCTGCTGTTCCGCAGGTAAATCTCTTAATTCACCAAACGGTGCAGCATGTTCAACGGCTTGCATGGCAGACCGATCAAATGCACTGTCGCCACTAGATGTAGCAATTGACGTTGCAAGCAGCTCGCCCGAAGGGCCTAAACGTATTTGTAGCGTAGCACTCAATGAGTCGCTTGCTCCAGGTGGGATCAACCACGCCTGTTCAACCGCGCGACGCACAATATTGATAAAGCTATTGGCGGCCTGCTGCGCTTGCTGTGCATTGGCTGCTGCTTCCGCCTCACCTTCTAACTGGCGCTGCATGGCGGCTTCCGCTGCGGCAGCAGCTTGGCGTTCAGCTTCTTCACGAGCACGCTGCTCTTCAGCTTCACGTTGACGCTCTGCTTCGGCTTCTGCCTGAGCTTCTGCTTCGGCTGCTGCCTGAGCTTCTGCTTCGGCCGCTGCCTGGGCTTCTGCTTCAGCTGCTGCCTGAGCTTCTGCTTCGGCTTCTGCTTCAGCTGCTGCCTGAGCTTCTGCTTCGGCTTCTGCTTCGGCTTCTGCTTCGGCTTCTGCCTGAGCTTCTGCTTCGGCTTCTGCTTCGGCTTCTGCTTCGGCTGCTGCCTGAGCTTCTGCTTCGGCTGCTGCCTGAGCTTCTGCTTCGGCCGCTGCCTGGGCTTCTGCTTCCGCCGCAGCTTGGGCTTCTGCCTCACGGGCTTGAGCTTGCGCCGCCTGTTCTTGCGCTAGTCGTTCGGCTTCCTCAGCGCGGCGTTGCGCTTCGGCTTCTGCTGCGGCTTGGGCTTCTTCCAACGCTTGTTCCTGCGCTTCAGCTTCAGCGGCAGCCTGCTGCTCGGCCTCTTGGTTATCCGGCTCTGGCTCAGCTACCTCAGGCTCACTCACTTCCGGCTCAGGAACAGGTTCAGTTGAGCTGTTCATTGCCGCCTGCTGTTCAGTTACCTGCTGGGCCTGATCTGTGAACGTCTCGGTACTCACAAACGTGGCCTGAACAATGGATGAAGAGTCAGGTTCCGGGGTTGAACTGGGCCAATTAATAAGGCTAAAAACAATAATAGCCAAATGCACAGCGACCGCGAGGATGATTGGCAATGTGTAGCCAACGTCTTGCGGGTCATGCGGCGCAGCAACGGTTACTTGCGGCTTGCCCTTACTCATCTTGCGGCGGCTCTGAAAGCAGTCCTACGTTTTCAACGCCCGAGCGCTGGAGCGTGCTCATGAGTAGAACAATTTGTCCATACTGTACGCCTCGGTCGCCACGCACCATGACGGGCGTGCCCGGGCGACGTTGCAATATGGCCGAAACGCGTTCTGATATTTGCTCAAGCGAAACGGCGGTTGAATCCTCACCCAGCGTAATAAAATATCCGCCTTCACGATCCACCGAAATAATGATCGGGTCACTGTCCTGAGTATCGATCGGTTCGGATGACACCTGAGGCAAATCCACCTGAACGCCTTGCGTTAGCATCGGAGCGGTAATCATAAAAATGACCAGCAGTACCAACATAACGTCGATAAAGGGGACAACGTTAATCTCCCCCATCGGCTTACTTTTGCCGCTGCGATTGAACGGACCTTGCATGGCTAACTCCCTTAACTGGCGCTAGGCTTGCCATCACGACCTTGCAAATTACGATGCAAGATAGCGTGAAACTCTTCGGCGAAGTCTTCATATTTACCGAGTAAGCGAGACGCACTGTTAGATAAGCGGTTATAGAAGATAACAGCGGGAATAGCCGCGAAAAGCCCCATAGCGGTCGCAATGAGTGCCTCAGCGATCCAGGGTGCTACGGTTGCCAGTGTCGCTTGCTGGGTCATTGAAAGGGACTGGAAAGAGCCCATGATGCCCCAGACGGTACCAAACAAGCCGATATAGGGGCTGGCAGAGGCAACCGTTGCCAAAAACACCAGGTGTTGGGTCAGACGGTCTTCTTCGCGTGACCAGGCAACGCGCATGCTGCGCTGCACACCTTCAAGCACGGTGTCGGCATTGTGAGTTTTTGGCATTAGTCGGTTGAATTCACGAAATCCAGACTGAAAGATATGTTCGGCGCCATGGCGCGGGTCATCAGCTGGTATTTCTCGGTAAAGTTCGTTTAAGTCGACACCTGACCAAAACGACTCTTCGAATTGGTCGTATTCCCGCTTGGCACGGCGCAGCGCAATACTGCGCTGAAAAATCACCACCCAAGAGAGGACTGACCCCACCACCAGGAGTAGCATTACCAGCTGTACAACCGTGCTGGCATTCATAATCAGGTGCGGGATGGACATGGTGTTATCGTTCACAGGTGCCCTCTTCAATCAATGATTGTCGGTCAAGCCCGACAAGTAGTGGTCTCTAAATTACGAAACCGCAGTGTTAAGAAATCGACTGTTAAGAAATCGAATATTAAGAAATCGCTAACGTTTGTAGCTGGGACTGAAAAAAAGCGGGCCAGGCTTTGGGCCGCATCCGTTCAGCGCTCAAGCACGCTATCTCGACTGTCGCGCTGCAGAGGAGTTCCTCACCGCGCATTACAAACTGCTCAAACGTTACTCGGCATCGCCCTATATCAATGACGCGTGCGGTTATCTCAAGCGCTTCGTCCAGGCGAGCCGGTTTCGCATAGTGACAGGCTAAGCGATATACCACTAGCTGCGTGCCTTCGTCTAGTAACGTTTGCTGGTTGAGCCCTTGCTCGCGCAGCCACTCACTGCGCGCTCGCTCCATAAACTTCAAGTAGTTAACGTAGTAGACAATGCCACCAGCGTCAGTATCTTCCATATAAACACGTAGAGGCATTGAAAACGAAGTACTCATGGGCGACGCTCCCCTTCCATATCAACCGAGTGCTCGTTGGGAACGCGGTTAAAGTGCCGCCATGCCTGACGCGTAACGGTACGTCCGCGCGGCGTGCGCATCATCAACCCTTGTTGAATAAGATACGGCTCAATGACATCTTCTATCGTTGTGCGCTCCTCTCCAATGGCGGCCGAGAGGGAGTCGACGCCTACCGGTCCGCCTTCGAACTTATCGATCATCGCGAGCAGCAGCCGCCGGTCCATGTGATCCAGACCATAGTGATCCACATTGAGCATATTAAGCGCCGCATCCGCCAATGCCACGTCTACGGTGCCATCCCCTTTAATTTCTGCGTAGTCACGCACCCGGCGCAGCAAGCGATTGGCAATACGTGGCGTCCCTCGGGAGCGCCGGGCAACCTCAACCGCGCCTTCATGGTTGGTTTTTACACCCAACAGGCGAGCTGAACGGGTCACAATTTCAGTGAGTTCTTCGAGATTATAAAACTCAAGCCGCTGAACGATCCCGAACCGATCACGTAGCGGTGCTGTTAAAAGACCTGCGCGGGTCGTCGCCCCCACTAGCGTAAAACGCGGCAAGTCCAGCTTGATGGATCGCGCAGCGGGTCCTTCACCAATCATGATATCCAGCTGAAAGTCCTCCATGGCGGGATAAAGGACTTCTTCAACGGCGGGCGATAACCGATGGATCTCATCGATAAACAAGACATCGCCTGGCTCAAGGTTGGTCAGCATGGCAGCCAAGTCGCCTGCACGCTCCAATACGGGACCAGACGTTGACTTAAGCCCTACGCCCATTTCCGTTGCAATGATGTTGGCCAGGGTGGTTTTACCTAGCCCTGGTGGGCCAAATACAAGGGTATGGTCAAGGCTCTCTTCGCGTAATCGGGCTGCGCCAATAAATATCTCAAGCTGCTCGCGAACCCGTGGCTGGCCGATGTAATCATCCAGCCGCTTGGGACGAATGGCATAATCAATCCGCCCTTCTCCCTGTTCTGGTTCAGCCGCTATCAACCGATCATGTTCTAACATAGATGCTCTTTTTGAATATCTGGCGATCTGCTTGCACTGGGTGACGGCAAAACGGCGACCCCTATCAACCGCTCATTCGCCGTGTTAACGCTGCCTTGATCAAGGCCTCTGCCGATTGTTGTGGGTCAAGGTCTGAGAGCATTTTACTGGCTTCGGCTAGCTTGTAGCCCAGACTAACGAGTCCGGACTCGGCATCGGCCAGGTTATTACGGCTCGGTTGCCCATTGGCGCCTTCCAGGGCAAGCGGCGCGCCAGCACCTTGCTCCCATTCGGGAAAACGGTCACGCATTTCGATAATAAGTCGTTCGGCGGTTTTCTTGCCAACACCAGGCAGCTTGGTTAACGCCTTACTGTCATCGTCACGAACACAGCGCATGAAGGCGTCTTCATCCATTCCTGACAAGATCGCCAGCGCTAGCTTGGGGCCTACACCGTTGACTTTAATCAGTGCCCGAAAAAGAGCGCGTTCGTGCTGTCGCGCAAACCCGTACAGCAGGTGGGCATCATCACGAATGGTTAAATGAGTATACAGAGATGTGCTTTCGCCTAACGCAGGAAGCGAGACAAGCGTATTCATTGAAGTCTCAAGCTCATAACCCACGCCATGAACGTCAATAACGATCCAGGGCGGTTGTTTTTCCAGCAAATAGCCACTTAGACGTCCGATCATAAATACGCTCGCGATAGTAAAAACAGACGGTTACTATAATGCTACTCTGTACAAGTGACCAGTGATCGTTAGAGTCGCCAGCGCCCTGTAGAGGCGCGCCGCCCGCGCCCACGAGGCGTACTGGAAGCTGAATTGTTGGTATAAGCGTGGGTTAATGCGATGGCCAAGGCGTCTGCCGCGTCCGCTTGAGGTGTGGCAGACAGCGTTAAAAGCGCGGTCACCATGTGCTGAACCTGTTCTTTATCTGCGCCTCCCTGCCCGGTTACTGCTTCCTTGATACGCCGTGCGGCATATTCGGCGACGCTTAGCCCGTGGTTTGCCATACATACCAACGCAGCACCACGCGCTTGCCCCAGCTTTAGCGCTGAATCGACGTTTTTAGCCATAAAAACGCGCTCTATCGCAGTATCTGTGGGTTTGTACAAACCCACTACTTCGCTTAGTCCTGCGTATATTTGCGCCAAACGCTGCTCCAGCGGCCCTTCTGAGGTGCGAATGCAGCCGCTAGCAACATAGCCGGGTTTAACACCGACAAGATCAATAACACCATAGCCAGTAATTCGAGACCCAGGGTCGATGCCTAATATACGCACGGGTAACGCAGCGCCTGCTTTATCCATTAACGTTTATCCGCTCAAGGTTACAAATTCCACACCACAAAAAGCACTGATACAAAAACACCGACGCCGGGGCGTCGGTGTTTTTAGCCATTGTGCAACTCATCGCCGTTACATCAAATAGCGCCAGGCTTACTCGCTGGCTGCTTCAGGCTTGGCTTTTTGACGCAAGCGGATATTAAGGTCTTTCAACTGGTCTGGGCTAACCTCACCAGGTGCATCCGTCATTAAGCAAGCGGCGCTTTGCGTTTTCGGGAAGGCAATAACTTCACGAATGGTGTTGGCACCGACCATTAACATCACCAAGCGGTCCAGGCCAAAGGCCAAACCACCATGAGGCGGTGCACCGTACTGAAGTGCGTCCAGCAGGAAGCCAAACTTCTCTTGGGCTTCTTCCTCGCCAATACCCAGAATCTCAAACACCGTGCTTTGCATGTCTTGATTATGGATACGGATAGAGCCGCCACCCAGTTCGGTACCGTTGAGCACCATATCATAGGCGCGTGAAAGCGCTTTTGCCGGGTCAGCCTTGAGCTCCTCCGGCGAGCAGGACGGTGCGGTGAACGGGTGGTGCAACGGGCTTAAGCGACCATTGTCATCCGCCTCGAACATCGGGAAGTCGACCACCCACAGCGGTGCCCACGCTTGGGTGTACAGATCAAGATCAGCACCCAGCTTAACGCGCAGCGCGCCAATGGCTTCGTTAACGATGCGCGTTTTGTCAGCACCGAAGAAGATGATATCGCCATCTTCTGCGCCAAGACGATCAAGCAGCTCTTCAACGATGTTTTCCATGAACTTGACGATAGGCGACTGAAGCCCTTCAAGTCCTTTGGCACGCTCATTGACCTTGATCCAGGCCAACCCTTTCGCGCCGTAGATACCCACGAACTTGGTATATTCGTCGATTTCCTTACGCGAGAGCTTGGCACCGCCCGGTACTTTAAGCGCGGCTACTCGGCCATCATCGGCACTGGCGGGGCCAGAGAAAACCTTGAAATCGACCTGTTTCATCAGGTCGTCAACGTCGGTCAGTTCAAGCGGAATACGCAGATCCGGCTTGTCTGAACCAAAACGGTCCATAGCTTCTTGCCAGGTCATGCGCGGAAATTCTGACAGCTCAACGCTCAGTACTTCCTGGAAGAGCTGACGAATCATGTCTTCAGTGATGCCCATGATGTCGTTTTCTTCGACAAACGACGCTTCGATATCAATCTGAGTAAACTCAGGCTGACGGTCTGCGCGTAGGTCTTCGTCACGGAAGCACTTGGCAATTTGATAGTAACGGTCAAAGCCCGCCACCATCAGCAGCTGTTTAAAGAGCTGTGGCGACTGAGGCAGTGCAAAGAAGCTACCCGCATGCGTACGGCTAGGTACCAGGTAGTCTCGGGCACCTTCGGGCGTCGCGCGCGTTAGGATCGGCGTTTCGATATCCAGAAAGCCCTGATTCTCTAGGAACGCACGGACGTTATGCGAAATGCGCGAGCGCAGACGCAGTTTTTCGATCATGTCGGGGCGACGCAGATCAATATAGCGGTGCTTCAGGCGAACTTCTTCACCCACTTTGCCATGCTCATCAAGCTGGAACGGCGGTGTGGCCGCGGTGTTCAGCACTTCAACGTCTTTGGCTAGCACCTCAATCATGCCGGTGGGCATATTGGGGTTTTGGGTACCTTCTGGGCGCAGCCTAACGCGGCCGGTAATACGCAGAACATACTCACCGCGCGCACGATCGGCATTAGCAAATGCATCAGCAGTATCGGGGTCTACCACAAACTGAGCGATGCCATCACGGTCACGCATATCGAGAAAAATTACCCCGCCGTGGTCGCGACGACGGTGTACCCATCCGCAAACGGTGACCGTTTGATCTACCAATGTCTCGTTTAGCTGGCCGCAATAATGGCTGCGCATGTCAAATCCTGTTCTGTTTCGTGGCAAATAAGGTGTCTTGGGCCAACCAGGCCCTGACCGCTACAGTCAAACTGCAGAGGCTTTTGACGTGGAAGTAGTATCGCTTTTAGCACTGGTGTTAGCCGTTGTGCTTTTTGCATCAGCGACCAGGTTCTTTTTACTTCCCGTTTTAAAATCGGTTTCATACCAACCACCGCCCGCCAAGCGGAACCCTGCCGCGGATACAAGCCGCGCCAAGTCATTACGATTGCACTCAGGGCACTCTTTTAACGGATCTGCGCTGATTTTCTGTAATTTTTCCATGCGATGGCCGCAGGCCTTGCACTCATATTCATAGATAGGCATGTTGATAATTCCTGAAAGCTCAACGACGACAGAATATTGTCGAATATAAACGCAGCCAGCTGCGAATATGTAGCCTGTCGATATAAAATCCAAGGCTGCGGTTGATAAAGCGTCAATATTATACCCTTTTGTGCCCCCTGCCGAGCAAGGTTAACAAGCCTTGGCAGCAACTGGAGAGAATAAAATGCCTCATGCGGTCATGTTGGATGCGAAAAGTCTTGGGCCTCAAATAGATTTAAGCGCTATTCGCGGTGCGGTTACTCAACTGGATGTCTTCGATCAAAGTACAACGCAACAAGCTAAAGAGCGCTTGGCAAATGCTGACATCGCATTAGTAAATAAGGTGGTACTGGATGCGGAAACGTTAAAACAGCTGCCTTCGCTTCGCCTGATTTGTGTCATGGCTACTGGTCTAAATAATATCGACCTTGAGGCAGCAAAAGCACTTAATATCAGCGTTAAGAATGTCGCGGCATACGGCACGGCAAGCGTGTCGCAGCACACATTAATGCTGATACTTAACCTGGCAAACCGGCTACCTCTATACCAACAGGAAGTCGCCAAAGGTGTTTGGCAGCAAAGCGACTTTTTCTGCCTCCAGGACCACGTAACGCTACAGTTAGCGGGCAAGCGGCTGGTGATGGTGGGCCAGGGCGAACTGGGAACGGAAGTGGCGCGCTTGGCGGAGGCCTTTGGCCTTCAGGTGACCTTTACGGCACGCCCCGGTCATGAAGCTAACGACGCACGCCCTTCTCTCGATGACGTGCTGCCTGAAGCCGATATTATCAGCCTACACTGCCCGCTTAATGCTGATACGCAGCACCTTATTAACCAAGAGCGCTTGGCCAAGGCTAAACCGTCCCTTCTGCTCGTAAATTGCGCTCGCGGTGGCATTATTGATGAAGTAGCGGCGCTTGAGGCATTACGCCAAGGGCGTATCGGCGGGTTAGCGGTAGACGTGCTTCCTGTAGAGCCACCGAGGGAGGGGCATCCACTATTGGCAGCGCTGGATGAACCACTCAATCTGATTGTCACCCCGCACAATGCATGGGTAACGCCAGAAGCGCGCCAGAATATTATCGCCCTAACGGCGGATAATATTGCTCATTGGAAGCACACCAGGTAAGCCTAAAATAAATATTAGCCTAATGCGTCGTGAAAGCATCAGGAGCGTGGCATTGGGCTAATGCCTCATATTCGACATGGGTTACCTGCGCATTAGCAGGGCCTTGCCAAAGCCACTCTACCAGCATGTTCACACGCTGATGTTCGCCACACATGAGGACTTCCACCCGCCCATCCGCCAGATTTTTGGCATGACCGGTTACTCCCGCTGGTAACGCCTGCTTTTGCACGGCGCGGCGATACCCTACGCCCTGCACTTTTCCGGTGACCAAGGCTTTTATGCAACACGCTGACACTATTCGTCTCCTGCTATCCTGGGCGTAAACGCCTCTGTTTCCAAGACTTCCTGTCTAACCTGAACGGCACTGTTTCGCGGAATAAGCTTTCTGCCTCGACGTAGTAAAAGCGAGCGTGTAAAGGCGGCACCAAACAATAAAATAAGCGACGAGTAATACACCCATAGCAATACCATCACCACCGACCCGGCAGCACCGTATGTCGATGCCGTCGCGGTATAGGTGAGGTAAATCGCAATCACGGTGCGGCCGATAGTAAACAGTACGGCCGTGACAACAGCCCCGGTTAAGACATCCTGCCAACGCAGCACTACATCGGGCAACACTTTGAAAATAGCCGCAAATAGCAAGGTAACGACGCCAAGTGACACAAGAGAGTCCAATAGTGTCGTGGTATAGCCGGCGAGCGGGACAAGGTCACCTGCCATTTGCAGGATGCTTCGCAAAGCAATACTTAATACCAACGAAATTAATAGAATAAAACCAATGAGAAAGACAACCATTAACGATAAAAAGCGCGTTTTTATAAATACAAACAAGCTGTTACTGGCCGGCTTGGCGATCACTCCCCATATGGTGTTCAGTGAAAGCTGCATTTGCGCAAAGACGGTTGTTGCACCGACTAACAGAGCACAAACGCCTAACACAGAAGGCAATACACCAGACTCTTCGAACCGAGAGTGGATAACGGCCTCTTCAATCGCGGAGGCCACATCGGTACCCAGTGAGTCCTGCAGCTGGGCCACGATTTGACCCTGAGCAGCGTTTTCACCAAAGACAATACCGATAACCGCAACGGCAATAATGACAGTAGGGGCTAATGAAAAAAGCGTATAAAACGCTAATGAGCCCGCGAAGCTAAACGCATGACGCTCTAACCATAGCTTCGTTGCATCCTGGACCACCTTCCACCAAAAAGTGAGGGTGTCTTTAGTCATATTCAGTCCCTTGCGTCATTTATGGATGGCTTTATGTGCAATAGCTTAGCAGCATACCCAATACGGGTGCAGTACGTAGCCTTCGTCAGATTGCACCGCTGAACCGCTCTCTTCATAATGACGCTGTTATTTGACCAAATGTTAAAGGAAGCACCATGGCCCTTGATGCAACATGCTCTACGCCTGATTACACCTTTGATTGTTTGGTATTTATTGGGCGTTTTCAGCCTCCTCACTTAGGCCACTTAGCCGTTATCCGTGAAGCGCTTAATCAGGCACGTCAGGTCATTGTACTGGTAGGCTCTGCATGGCAGGCGCGCTCGCTGAGAAACCCATGGCGCTTTGATGAACGCCAGGCAATGATTCGTTCCGGGTTTGATGATGCTGATAACCAGCGGTTAGAAATCACGCCGCTGCTGGATGCTCTTTACAACGATGATGTTTGGGTAAGAGATGTACAGCGAAAGGTACGAGACTTAGCCGCACCGGCTAATATTCGTTTACCACGCATTGGTTTGATCGGTGCAAGCCGTGGTCAGTCAAGCTACTACTTGTCTCTGTTTCCGCAGTGGGAATCCGTCAGCGTTCCGCTGATTGAAGGCATTTCAGCCAGCCAGATTCGTGAACGACTGTTTCGATCGCCAAGCGCTTCAGACGATTATTTGAGCACGGGGGCTTATCATGACCTGCCGCCCGGCGTGGTCAGTCGCGTTAGCGAATTTTGTCGCGAAAGCGCCTATCAACAATTACTGGAAGAGCAACGACTACTGGACCAGTACCATCAAGCCTGGTCACATGCTCCCTACCCACCTATTTTTGTTACCGTGAATGCGGTGGTTGTGCAATCCGGGCATGTACTTCTGGTGCGCCGTAATTCAGCACCCGGTAAAGGGTTGTTTGCGCTGCCTGGCGGATTCATTAACCCTCATGAGCGACTGCTGGATGCGTGCTTGCGGGAGCTCAGGGAACGGCTGCGCTTGAAAGTACCAGAACCCGTTCTAAAAGGATCATTACGTGGGCAGCGCCTTTTTGATGAGCCGCACCGGAGCTGGCGGGGGCGCACGCTAGCGGAAGCTTTCTACTTTGCGCTACGCCCAGACCAACAGCTGCCACGTTTAAAACCCGTTAAAGGTGGTGATCATGCACGGTGGGTGGCACTGGCTGATTTAGAGCCAGACAGCCTATTCGAAGATCATTTTTTTATTATTCAAAACTTTCTTGGCCTGCCTGCTGACTTCGGCACGTCAACGTAACCCATTACGCTTGTAAAAAATCACGTGGCAGCTTCATCATTTGACGCCAAAGCTTCTCAACGCCTGGTTTGTGTACCAACGAGCAGCGATAAAGGCGAATTTCGAGCGGTATGTCCCAACTTTCATCACCGGCCCTGACCAAGCGCCCACTTTTGAGCTCTTCACGAATACAAAAATCAGGGATCCATGCCGCTCCAATACCTTGAAGCACCATGCCTTTTAATCCTTCTGCCATGGCGGTTTCATAAACCGTACGTAATTTCATACGCAGAGGGTCATTCTTTAATAGCATTCGTACACTGCGTCCTAAAAAAGCGCCCTGGGTATAGGCCAGGTAGGGAATTGAGGCCTCTTGCTGTAGCGAAAAACAGGGTTTCCCCGTTTCGTCGGGTAGCGAGACGGGCAGCATATTGACCTTGCCTATCGAGAAGGACGGGAAAACCTCGGCATCCAACTGCATAGTGGCAAAGGGGTCATAATAGGCCAGCATGAGATCGCAATTACCTTCACGCAGCACGTGGATCGCTTCGCCTACATTCATGGCGACCAAACGCGTTGGCAGCTCCCCAAGGCCTTTCTGAAGGCGTGAAATCCAAGGGGGGAAAAAGCTTAATGCCAATGAGTGGGCGGCCACAATATCAAGTGCTTCATTGGCAATCGACAAGCCACGCAAATGACTTAATGACTCGTTAAGCTGTTCAACGAGGTTTCGCGCCGTCACCAGAAACAACTGCCCTTCTGATGTAAGCCCTACGGGGGTTGTTGAGCGGTCAACAAGGGTTACGCCAATGGCTTGTTCCAGTGCTCGAATGCGGCGGCTAAAAGCAGGTTGAGTAACATGACGCTGGCGGGCAGACGCTGAAAAGCTGCGTGTATTCGCAAGTGCGACAAAATCTTCTAGCCATTTTGTTTCAAGATTCACCCAACACTCCTTTGCCGATTATTGCTATTGGACAGGCGACATTAAATACGCCGCCCGTGATACTACTTTTTTCCATAATGGACGCTGTTGAATTTCATCAATTGTGATACGCCGACAATCATTAAAGTCTTTCACCAACATGGTGTGCACTTCGGCGGCAAATATGGTGTCAGGAATATACGCTGTAATTTCAAAATTTAAGCGAAATGAACGGTTATCCAAGTTTACCGTACCTACGGTGGCGGCATCATTATCAATCAGAATTACTTTTTGGTGTAGAAAGCCGGGTTGATAACGGTATATTTTAACGCCTGCTTTTAACATATCAGCCAAAAAAGCAAAGGCCGAGAGAAATACCAGCAGGTGGTCTGGCCGCTCGGGAATCATCACTCGTACGTCAATTCCCCGCATAGCAGCCAAGCGTAGCGCATCCTGAACGCCTTGGTCGGGTACAAAATAGGGGCTGGTGACCCATAGTCGATGCGTTGCACTATGAATCAATTGCTGAATCAACAGGCTGGCGGTGTCCTGTTTGTCCGCGGGGCCTGAAGGGACAATAACAACATTCTGATCAATATTAGGGTGGCTTTCCGCCTGCCAATTCAAGCTGGTGACCTCCCCCGTTGCCCAGTGCCAATCTTCCCAAAAAGCTTCTTGTAGCCCCAATACGCTGGGCCCTTCCAGTACCAGGTGCGTATCTCGCCAAGGCCCATGGCGTGGGTCCTGGCCCAGATATTCAACCCCCACATTAAAGCCCCCTAACCAACCCCGCTTACCATCGATAACAGCTACCTTGCGATGGTTACGAAAATTGAGCTGAAAGCGATGTTTAAAGCCTCTTGAGGAGCGAAACGGGCTGACTTCTACGCCTTCTGCGGCCAGTTCCCGAAGATAGCCCTCATTGAGTTTGCGACTACCAATTTCATCGTAAAGAAAATACACCCGCACCCCGCGGCGTACGGCACCCAGCAAGTGCTGTTGAAGACGGCGGCCCAGCGCATCATCTCGCACTATAAAAAACTGCAGCAGTAAATAGTGCTCTGCTTCATCAATACCGTTAAACAAGCTATTGAACGTGGCGTCACCATCAATAAGCAACTCAGCGCTATTGCCCCGAGTGAGAGGCATCATGGCCAACTGCTCTACTGCTTGTGTATCAGAATTAGAAAACGGAACTAAATAAGGTAAGGAGCTTTCCTGGTAGCGAGCAAGCACACGCCTTAACACGCTATCGCGCTCCCCACGGGCCATTACGTATCCATAAAAGCGCGGCCGACCAAAGAACCAATAGGCCGGTAAGGCGATATAAGGAAAGGTAAGAAGAGAGATAATCCACGCGACGGCACCTTGTGATGTCCGGCTAGACATTAGCGCCATGATCGCCGACATCACCCCTAACAGGTGTATCAGCATAATGCTTGTCCCTAGCAGCCAAGAGACCATACCTACATCTCCATTAAACGTATGGATATTTCAAACAGGGTATCGCTATGGTTCTCAATGCACAGAAGCCCCGTATGAACGGGGCTTCTGTAATTTAATCACTCCACAGCACAGACCGCCTTATGCCGTTTGAGCAATAATCTCCTTCCATTTGGCCGGTCCGGTTTGATGAACCGAAGTGCCTTGGCTATCAACCGCTACGGTGACCGGCATATCTTCTACTTCAAACTCATAGATGGCTTCCATCCCCAGGTCCTCAAAACCGACGACCCGGGATTTTTTAATTGCCTGAGCGACCAGGTAAGCCGAGCCACCCACCGCCATCAAGTAGACAGCCTCGTTATCGCGGATTGCATCTATGGCTACTTGACCACGTTCCGCTTTACCGACCATACCCAAAAGCCCGGTTTCTTCGAGCATGGTGCGCGTGAATTTATCCATCCGTGTCGCCGTTGTGGGCCCTGCTGGCCCCACCACTTCGTCACGTACCGGATCAACTGGGCCAACGTAATAGATAAACCGGCCTTTCATATCAACAGGCAGTGGCTCGCCTTTCGCCAGCATATCCACCATGCGCTTATGAGCAGCATCTCGACCGGTCAGTAGTTTGCCATTCAGTAACAGCGTATCACCGGGCTGCCAGGTTTTAACTTCTTCGGGTGTTACGGTATCCAGATTAACGCGCTTCACGTTATCACCCATTTCACGGGTAATTTCTGGCCAGTCTTCCAGCTTCGGCGGGTCAAGCGCTGCAGGGCCTGAGCCATCCAGCGTGAAATGCGCATGGCGAGTTGCCGCACAGTTAGGAATGATCGCAACCGGCTTATTCGCTGCGTGGGTCGGGTAATCTTTTACTTTAATATCCAGCACCGTGGTAAGGCCACCGAGACCCTGAGCGCCAATACCACTTTTATTGACCTTATCAAAAAGCTCTAACCGTAGTTCTTCAGCGCGGTTGCTCGGGCCACGTGCTTGCAGGTCCTGAATATCAATAGGGTCAAGCAGTGCCTCTTTTGCGATCTGCATCGCTTTTTCAGCCGTACCGCCAATCCCAATACCCAACATGCCCGGCGGGCACCACCCTGCCCCCATTTTGGGAAGCTGCTCCATGACCCAATCGACAACGCTGTCAGAGGGGTTGAGCATCGCGAACTTGGATTTCGCTTCACTACCGCCGCCTTTTGCCGCAACGTGAATGTCGACCTTATCACCAGGCACCAGCTTGTGGTGGATAATAGCAGGCGTATTATCCTTGGTGTTTTGGCGCTTCCCGTCCGGGTCTGCCAGTACGGATGCACGCAGCACGTTATCGGGCAGCTGGTAAGCGCGGCGAACACCTTCGTTGACCATGTCGTCCAGGCTCATATCCGCGTCCCAGGTAACGTTCATGCCTACATGAACGAAGACGGTAACAATACCCGTGTCCTGGCATATAGGCCGATGGCCAGTGGCGCACATTCTTGAGTTAATCAAAATCTGCGCGATAGCATCCTTTGCAGCCGGGTTTTGTTCCCGTTTATATGCTGCATCCATGGCATCAATAAAATCTTTAGGATGATAGTAAGAGATATACTGCAGAGCATCGGCAACGCTTTGTATCACGTCGTCCTGGCGAATCACGGTCATGGAGTAACAGCTCCTTGGTTTTCGTCTTGTCTACGGCTACTTTAACGAAGGTGGAAATAGCCGTTTAAGCGTGCAAGCAGTATACCGTATTGATCCCCAAGCGGCAGCTTCTACGATTTCTTAACTACCATTGAATGAGTTTGATAGTGATGTTTTGACAATCCAAACAAGATAACGGTATAAATTTTTTTATTATGCGCTCGGCTGCCCGGCGGATTTCGGGGCCTTCTGGCATATCTCTATCCTAGCGCCAGCTGTTTTTCTTTCATTTGATGCAGTTGATCGCGCAGGCGCGCTGCTTCTTCAAACTCCAGATTCTGCGCTGCCTCAAACATTGCGTCTTCCAGCTTGCTGATAGCGGCTAACAAATCATGCGCCCCCATGCTGGCGATATCGTAATCACCGGCACCTTCTGCCACCTTACGCTCGGACCCACGCTTGCGGCTGCTCTTTTTGCCGGGGGTTTGCGCAGCTTCCAGAATATCTGCCACGGAGCGCGTCACGGTGGTTGGCGTAATACCATGCTTTTCATTGTGCGCTTGCTGTTTGGCTCGACGACGCTCTGTCTCATCAATCGCTTTGCGCATGGAGTCGGTGATGCGATCACCGTACAAAATGGCTTTACCGTGGGCGTTACGTGCCGCGCGTCCAATGGTCTGAATTAGCGAGCGCTCTGCACGCAGGAAGCCTTCCTTGTCAGCATCTAGAATCGCCACCAACGAAACTTCTGGAATATCCAACCCCTCGCGCAGCAGGTTAATACCTACCAACACATCAAACTTGCCCAGGCGCAGATCACGAATAATTTCTACCCGCTCGACTGTATCGATATCGGAGTGCAAATAGCGAACACGTACCCCATGCTCATCAAAGTATTCTGTTAAATCTTCAGCCATACGCTTGGTAAGCGTTGTCACCAGTACGCGCTCACCGACAGCAGTACGCAAGCCGATCTCGGAAAGCAGATCGTCCACCTGGGTGCTGGCCGGGCGAACTTCAATTTCAGGATCCAGCAGCCCCGTAGGACGCACAACCTGTTCAACGACTTGACCGGCATGCTCGGCCTCGTATTTACCCGGGGTTGCCGAAACAAAAATAGCTTGAGGAACAATGGATTCCCACTCCTCGAATTTCATGGGACGGTTATCCAACGCCGAAGGCAAGCGGAAACCATACTCTACCAACGTCTCTTTACGTGAACGGTCACCCTTATACATACCGCCCACCTGAGGCACGCTGACGTGAGACTCATCAATAAACAGCAGCGCGTCGTCAGGCAGGTAGTCAAAAAACGTGGGCGGCGGCTCGCCAGGCGCACGCCCGGATAAGTAGCGTGAGTAGTTCTCGATACCGTTGCAGTAACCCAGCTCCAGCATCATCTCGATATCGTAAAGCGTACGCTGTTCAAGGCGCTGCGCTTCTACCAAGCGTTCATGCTTGCGCATCCATTCAAGGCGCTCTTTTAACTCATTTTTTATTGAGTCAATCGCGCCTAAAATGGTTTCACGCGGCGTCACATAGTGGGACTTGGGGTAAATTGTCATACGCGGGACCTGGCCCCGTATGTCCCCGGTTAGCGGATCAAAAATTCGAATAGAGTCAATTTCGTTATCAAACAGCTCAACCCTCACCGCATCTTCATCAGAATCAGCAGGAAAAATATCAATAACATCCCCGCGCACGCGGTACGTACCTCGGCGGAAGTCCATGTCATTACGGGTGTATTGAAGCTCCGCCAAACGACGCAAAAAGGCACGCTGATCAATCAACTCGCCGCGGGTAAAGTGCAGACGCATTTTTAAATACTGGTCGGGGTCACCCAACCCGTAAATAGCAGAAACGGAAACAACGATGAGCGCATCACGACGTTCAAGCAACGCCTTGGTTGCCGAGAGACGCATCTGTTCAATATGGTCATTGATAGAGGCATCTTTTTCGATAAACGTATCCGATGATGGTACGTAGGCTTCGGGCTGATAGTAGTCATAATACGAAACAAAGTACTCGACAGCATTATCCGGAAAGAAGGACTTAAACTCTCCATAAAGCTGAGCCGCGAGGGTTTTGTTAGGTGCCATCACAATGGTCGGGCGCTGAAGCTGCTCAACCACATTCGCCATGGTGAATGTTTTGCCCGACCCGGTTACACCCAGCAGCGTTTGATGGGCAAGTCCTGACTCCAGGCCACTTACCAAGTCTTTTATCGCATTTGGCTGGTCACCGGCAGGCTTAAATTTCGACTGTAACCGAAACTCTTTGCTCATCATTGCTCCTGAATGAAAAGTTAAATAACGTGCGTAGTGATATCGACAGTTGCCTGCGTCATCAGGCGCTGGATGGGGCAGCGATGGCTGATCTCTTCCAGGCGTGCCCGCTGTTCCGGGTCGCTGATCCCATGCAGTGTTAACGCTACATTCAATTTATAAGTTCCATGCGCCTCCTCACTGTCGTCCCGCTGCACCGTGACAGTAATCGCGGTAAGCGGCCACTTCTTGCGCTTGGCATACATCTGCACCGTAATGGCCTTACACGTTCCCAGAGAAATATCGAAATAGTCGTGAGGGTCGGGCGCACTGCCTTCGCCTCCAACCAGAGTGGGAACATCGGCATACAGGGCCTCCAGGCTATCGACCTCAATACGCTGGCGAAATACATGGTTACGCTGGCTGATTACCGTAATAGGCGGATGCATCAGGATACTTTCACTCCCAGTTTGAGCTTCTCTACAGCGTTGATCAGTGCCTCACGTTTAACACGGCCATCCACATCTGCGCCGTGGCGACCTACCTCTGCACTATCAACCCCCTCCAACATCATCAACGCCGTGGTAATCTTGTTAACTTGATCCGCGTTTTTTACGCCTTGAAACGTTAACGATTGCTGTGTCATTACGCTACCCTCCTCACTTAACCTTATGCAAAACTGATACAACAGAAAGATTCTAGCACGCTATTCCACCTTGCAATTAGTATCATTAGCCCACAGGTTGAGAAGCGCGGCGTCCTAATCCTACTTTCAGCGATCAGCTACTCATCAGGAGTCTATATGGCAACGGTTATCCCCTCTACTGCGATCACCGACAATGTGCGCCTTCATCACTTGGCAGCGCTGGATGTAACAGGGGCAGATGCTGAAAAATTTCTGCAGGGCCAAACAAGCGCTCAGGTAAGTTTAGCGGATGGCGAGTTTGCCCCTCTTACGTGTTTTTGCACGCCCAAAGGAAGAATGCTCGCCAATGGTCAGCTGCTGCGCCTTAACGCTGAACACTTTAGACTTATCCTTAGTGTTTCTCTTGCCGACTCGCTGGCAACCCATTTAAAAAAATTTGCCGCGTTTTATCGGGCTGAATTGATCCATAACACGAACATCACGTTTATTGGCGCCAGCAAAGCAGCAGACACCTTAGCTGAGTCACTGGGATTAACCCTTCCTGAACAGCCATACGCACAAAGCGTTAATGAACAATCAAGCGTTGTACGCGTGGCCGGGGAAATGCCTCGCTGGCTGTTTTGCACGACTGAGACAACGACAGTGGCATCCTCTCAACAGGTGGTGGACGACGAAGCCCAGCAGGCTGCCTGGCAACTTGCCGACATTCGCAGCGGAATTGCCTGGCTCTCAGAGGCTCAGCAGGATCAATTTCTGCCTCAAATGCTGAACTGGGAAGCACTAGGGGGCATTAGCTTTAAAAAGGGCTGCTACACAGGACAGGAAGTGGTAGCCCGAGCACACTTTCGTGGACAAGTTAAAAAACGCTTGGTTCACGCTGAACTGACATCGACAACGCTACCCGAGACAGGCGCCAGCATAAAAACCGAGCTGGATAAAGCCATGGGCGAGGTCGTTGCAAGCGTAAGGCGCGATAATGATAGTGTGGAGCTGTTGGCGGTGATGAATACCAAGGCGACAGAAGAAGCGATACCGCTTTACTGGGAGGGCAACGCAATCACCCTACTGCCGCTACCCTACGCTATTGAACGGCTTGACCCTGAACAGCTGGCGGCCACGTTAAAGGGCCAGGCTTACAAGGGCTAAGCTCACTCGTTTAAGAATCCTGAAAAGCCTGAAGCTTAAACAACCGGGCGGCATTGGCACTGCTATGTGCCGCCACCTCTTCTTCTGTTTGGTTGCGCAGCGTGGCCACGACGCGACATACGTGAGCAACACATTGGGGTTCGTTACGCTCACCCTGATGGCCGCTAAGGGGCATATCAGGGCTATCTGTTTCCAGTACAAAGCCATCATTGGGTAATGCCGCTACCGTTCGCCGCAGCCGCTGAGCACGCTCATACGTCACTCCGCCGCCAATCCCGAGTACAAACCCTACGTCTAAAAATTTTTGGGCTTGCTCTATAGAGCCTGAGAAGGCGTGAATCAGCCCCGCTTGGGGAAGCGCTAACTGGCGCAGTCGTTTACTGACCTTGTCATTGGCCTGCACACAGTGAACCACGACAGGGAGCTTGTATTGCTTGGCCAAACGCAGCTGATCATCGAAAAGGCGCCACTGCGACTCCCAGGAATCTGTAAAGCGTGCATCAATACCGCACTCCCCAACCGCTGCCACCTGTGGATTTGAATACAGCGCCTGCTCCAGCGCAAGGATATCCTCATCGCGCTGGTGCTGTTCCATAAAATAGGGGTGGAGGCCTAGGCACACACTAACATCACTGCGCTCGCCAAGCGCCAGCACCTGTTGCCAACGCTTCCGAGTAGTGCCAGGCACAATGAAATGAGAGACACCGGCCGTGTGTGCTGCTGCAAAAACAGCACCGCGGTCCTGATCAAACTCGCTAAAGTCCAGATGACAATGGGCATCGATTAGCACTGCCGGGCCTCCCTGTTGATATACCACGCAAGCCCCTCCCTGGGCTTGCCAACCTTTGCTTATCTTAAAGAGTAGCTAACTTAATGCTCTCGAGTGGGCTGGAAGCGAATATCGGGCCAGCGCTCCTGGGTCATTTGTAAATTAACCCGAGTAGGTGCGATGTAGGTTAAGTAACCGCCTCCATCAATAGCCAAATTCGTGCTGGCTTTACGCTTAAACTCTTCGAGCATTTTGGCATCGTCGCAATATACCCAACGGGCCGTTTGTACGTTCACCCCCTCATACAGACAATCGACCTTGTACTCCTCCTTTAGCCGATGGGCGACCACGTCAAACTGCAAGGTGCCCACCGCCCCGAGGATTAGATCGTTGTTATCCATAGGCATGAAGACCTGAGTAGCGCCCTCTTCGGAAAGCTGCTGCAAGCCCTTCTGAAGCGCTTTCATTTTCAGCGGGTCTTTCAGGCGAACTCGCTTGAAAAGCTCAGGCGCGAAGTGAGGAATACCGGTAAAACGCATATCCTCGCCGACGGTAAAGGTATCCCCGATTTGGATCGTGCCATGGTTATGCAAGCCAATGATGTCACCCGGCCAGGCTTCTTCTACATGGGAGCGATCAGATGCCATAAACGTCAACGCATCGGCAATTTTGACATCCTTGCCAATACGTACATGGCGCATCTTCATGTTCTTCTCATATTTGCCGGAGCAAACACGTAAAAAAGCGATACGGTCACGATGATTAGGATCCATATTGGCTTGGATCTTAAATACAAACCCGGTGAAACGCTCGTCGTGAGCGGTTACTTCACGCAGGTCAGTTTTATGCGGCTGAGGGGCAGGCGCATACTCGACGAAGCCGTCCAGCATCTCGCGTACACCAAAGTTCCCCATCGCAGTACCGAAGTAGACGGGCGTAAGCTCACCTCTCCGATAAGCCTCAAGATCAAACGTGTGCGAAGCGCCCCGCACCAGCTCGACTTCCATACGCAGCTCTTCGGCCTGCTCTTCGCCCAGAACGGCATCAACTTCAGGGCTATCCAAGCCCTCGATGCGCTTGTCTTCCGGAATATGGCTGCCTTGGCCCTGAGTATAAAGGTGGATAACATCATTGTAGAGGTGGTAGACACCCTTGAAATGACGCCCCATACCAACAGGCCATGTCATGGGCGCGCACTGAATATTTAAAACGGTCTCGACTTCGTCCATCACCTCAATAGGGTCACGGATATCACGGTCCATTTTGTTAATAAAGGTCAGGATGGGCGTGGCACGTAAACGACACACCTCCATCAATTTGATGGTCCGATCTTCGACACCCTTGGCGCCATCAATCACCATCAAAGCGGAGTCAACGGCGGTCAGCGTTCGGTAGGTATCTTCCGAGAAGTCTTCGTGCCCTGGCGTATCCAGCAAGTTCACAACACGGCCGCCATAGGGGAACTGCATAACGGAGGTCGTCACCGAGATCCCCCGCTCCTGCTCCATCTTCATCCAGTCAGACGTCGCGTGTCGGTCATTACGCTTACTTTTCACCGAGCCTGCCAGCTGAATAGCATTCCCAAACAGCAGCATTTTTTCGGTGATGGTTGTTTTACCCGCATCCGGGTGCGAAATGATAGCGAATGTGCGGCGCAGATCCGCTTCCTGGGCTAACTGAGTGTCTTTCATCTTGCCTCTACAGAAATTAGTACTCAGCAACGTAACGCGACTCTGGCTGAGTGATTCAGAATTGGGCGAGATTGTAACGTTATGACCGTTTTAGCGCCATGTTCATTGAAACCTGCGCCTTGAACCCCTTGGGGGAAGACACATGATGGATGCTGGGAATTTTTAAGGGCTACTACTAAGGGCTACTACAAGGTGTCCGCGCAAGCGAGGCCTGCAAAATCACTTTTGAGCTCAATAAAAAAACGCCGAACGGGTCGGCGCTTTAAAATGCTAGCTGATAGTGGTCGCGGGCAACGTTCTAAGCGTAGGTATTAACCTGCGTACCCACACTACCTTCTTGAGCAAGATTGGGTTCAGCGCCCATATCCGCTGACGCCATGATTTCCGTGACCTGTTGAGCCTGAATATCCAATGCGTCTTTGAATATCTGCATTTGGGCCTGTTCAGCAGTTTGCGCTTGATTCATATAAAGCGCTGTACTCACCGTATTGCTTATAGATACATCCATAAAGCCCGCCCTCAGAAGTCAAACGTCAAATCAGCTTAGCAAATAACCGGACAACCTACAAAGCGGCGTGGCGATTTAGAACCGCTCAGCTCGAAAGGGTGACATATCAATTTCTGTCGGCTTGCCTTCGATTATGTCAGCCAATAGCTGACCTGTCGCTGGACCAAGGGTAAACCCTTGGTGCCCGTGCCCAAATGCTAACCATAACCCAGGATGGCGTGGTGCCGGACCAATAATCGGCTTCATATCAGGCAAACAGGGGCGCGCGCCCTTCCAGGCGGCCGCATCATGGCGCTTGCCAAGCGGAAAAATAGTCCTGGCCACTTTTTCCGCCGCTTCCAGCTGATGCTCATCAGCGGGCGACTCTATTCGATCAAGCTCAGCACCGGTCGTCAGACGCACTCCTGCGTTCATGGGCGCCAGCAAATAGCCAACTTCAGCATCCATTAACCAGTAATTCAACTTGGCTGGCGCTTGGGCAGCATAGTGCATGTGATAGCCACGCTTAACAAAGGTAGGAAAATGATAGCCCAGCCCTTTCATCCATTCGCCAGACCATGGTCCCAAGGCAACCACCACGTCATCAGCGTCAAGGGTTTGCGTTTCAGTAACGATCCGCCAGCGCTCGCCTGCTTGCTCAACTTTTTGAATATCCGCCTGAAGAAGTTTGCCCCCGTTGTCCATAAAATCTTGCGCATAGGCGGCCACCAAGGCACCCGGATCGGCCACCGTCCAAGGGTCCAGCCAATGAATAGCGCCAATAATATCCTTACCTAAATTCGGCTCTTTGCTTTCAACGCCCGCACGATCCAGCACGTTAAACTGCACCCCGTAATGCTCACGAGCTTCTTCGGCCTCATTAATACGTTTTGCCAAGCGCGACTGCGTGCGGTAAATCTCTAACCACCCTTCACGGCGCACCAAGTGCTCGGCGCCAGCAGCTTCAATCATCGGGCCGTGCGTCTTTAAGCACAATTGGATAAGAGAAGCCCACTCAGGAATGATTTTTTTATAGCGGCCTGACGAAGAGTTATGCCAATAGCTTAACAGGGGTGAAGCGGCATTCAGCATGCCTGCCGGGCGATAACGAATATCCACGCGCTTGTTAGGCAGCACACTTAAAATGGTTTTCATATCACGAGGGAATGCATAAGGACGCACCGCTTCTCGCTGAATGATGCCCGCATTACCAAACGACGTTTCCCGACCAGGCTGGCGTCTGTCCACCAAGGTGACCTGGTGCCCGCGACGCTGTAAATGCCATGCAATACTGACACCCACCATGCCTGCCCCTAGCACTACCGTTTGTCGCGTCATCTTGTATTCTCCTCAGCGCTAATACCTACGTTTAATACAGGCGAAAACAACGCCAGCAACTGATTGAAAAATATCACTAAACAAAGGACACTTGCACAGCTTAAATAGCTTTTTTCAAGGCTTTTTACAGCAATTAACGCTATAAAAATATCACTAGCAGACAACTCCACTGCTTTAGAGCTTTGCAGGCGGACAAAGCCACAAAAACAGCTTAAGCAGCAATTAAATGCAGGGTGCATGAAGAGCAAGCACAGCCAGGGAAGCAGTAAGGAAGCATGACGAATAAAACAAGCTGTCTTTAAACAGACATTACAACATGCAGGAAGGGATATGAAAGAAAAATGCAGGGATCAAAAACAAAAAAACCACAATTAAGTGGTATCAGATATGAAGAGAAGATATTAAATAAGCAATACGAATGGGGTGGATGATGGGTTTCGAACCCACGACCACCGGAGTCACAATCCGGGGCTCTACCACTGAGCTACATCCACCACAACCTAAAACTGTAGCCGCATATTACTATCGAATGGGGTGGATGATGGGGTTCGAACCCACGACCACCGGAGTCACAATCCGGGGCTCTACCACTGAGCTACACCCACCATTGATAGCACTAACGTACTTAAACTTTCCTAACCGGCAAATGACCATCGAACAGCATTACTAATGGCACGCCCAGCAGGACTTGAACCCGCAACCTACGGCTTAGAAGGCCGTTGCTCTATCCGGTTGAGCTATGGGCGCACATAAAGCATCCCAAAAAACACTGAACGCCAATGAGCACTTGACCACAACCAAACTTGGAAAAGCAAAGTAACGCCTTTCGCGTTAAGTGTGGTCGGGATGGAGGGATTCGAACCCCCGACATCCTGCTCCCAAAGCAGGCGCGCTACCAGACTGCGCTACATCCCGATTTATCACCTTTGACGCTTACCGCGCTGCTCGTCTCAAGCGAGGCATATATTACTATTTTTAAAATTAAAGTCAACACTTAACGCGATTGATTGTGTAGAAGCTTTGCCTGGCCGCTTGGGCATGCGAAAATTACTCCCTATAGTAAATGCTCAAGCAAGCGTGCTTTTGCATCAGCGCTCCAACCTCCATAGGATCTTTGTAAATGACCGCCCAACTTATCGATGGAAAAGCCATCGCTGCTCATGTCCGTCAACGCGTTGCCGAGAAGATAGCCAAACGTCAGCAAGTAGGCGCTCGTGCACCAGGACTAGCCGTTGTTGTGGTCGGTGAAGACCCGGCGTCTCACGTCTATGTTAGTAATAAACATCGAGCCTGCGAACAAGCGGGCATCCTATCGTTTCAGCATGCCCTCCCCGCCGCTACCACGCAGCAAGCGTTGGAAGCATTGGTTGACCAGCTTAATGACGATGCAAGCATAGACGGCATCCTGGTTCAGCTACCGCTTCCAGCTCACCTGGACGCCAACCCCATTCTGGAGCGCATTAAGCCCGACAAAGATGTCGATGGTTTTCACCCCTACAATCTTGGCCGGCTTGCTCAGCGGTTGCCGGCTCTACGCCCCTGCACACCCAAAGGGGTCATGACCATGCTGGCAGAAAGCGGCCTGTCGGTGCGTGGCTTAAACGCCACTATCGTTGGCGCTTCTAACATCGTAGGCCGTCCAATGGCGCTGGAACTGATGCTGGCAGGCGCGACCATCACTGTATGCCATCGCTTTACCCAGGGTTTGCAGGCCCATGTTAACCGTGCCGACCTGGTGGTCGTGGCTGTCGGCAAACCTGGCATTGTTAAAGGAGAGTGGATTAAGGAAGGTGCCAT
Source organism: Halomonas sp. 72 (assembly GCF_052379785.1). Taxonomy (NCBI): domain Bacteria; kingdom Pseudomonadati; phylum Pseudomonadota; class Gammaproteobacteria; order Oceanospirillales; family Halomonadaceae; genus Halomonas; species Halomonas sp. 72. The sequence continues at coordinate 79,918 of NZ_JBQSYY010000006.1, forward strand.
TGTGATTGATGTTGGTATTAACCGTCAGGAAGATGGCTCGCTGGTGGGAGATGTTGATTTTGCAGCCGCGGCCGAGCGGGCCAGCTTTATCACCCCCGTTCCGGGTGGCGTAGGCCCCATGACCGTTGCCACTTTGCTTGAAAATACGCTTGAAGCGGCTGAGCATCACGACGCCAACGCTTAGGCTTACTGTACTATTAATTTTTAGGGTTTGATAAAGGAGCCTATTCGATGAAGCGTATTGGCATTATTGGCGCAATGGCGCAAGAAGTCGGCATTCTGGTCGGGCAGCTCGACAATGCTGAGCGCTATGAGCATGCAGGGTTTGTATTTCATACAGGTATGCGCCATGGGCTAGAGGTAGTGATACTACAGTCCGGCATTGGCAAGGTGAATGCGGCTGTGGGTACCGCCATTCTTCTGGAACGCCACCACCCCGACGCTATCATCAATACGGGTTCAGCGGGCGGATTTGCAAGCGATCTCAACATTGGTGACGTCATCATTTCAGATGAAGTACGCCATCATGATGTCGATGCAGTGGTGTTCGGCTATGAAATAGGTCAGGTGCCCGGCATGCCCGCGGCTTACCTGGCAGATGTTCAGCTACGCGCCATTGCCCGCCAGGCAATCAAAGAGGTTGGCGAGGTTAACGTCCGAGAGGGTCTCATTGCGACAGGTGATGCGTTTATGTCTGACCCTGCACGCGTGGCTGCGACACAGGCCCACTTCCCCTCTATGCTGGCGGTTGAGATGGAGGCTGCAGCGATTGCGCAAACCTGTCACCTATATCAATGCCCATTCGTGGTGATTCGTGCGTTATCCGATATTCCGGGCAACGATGATAACCACCTTTCTTTTGAACAGTTCCTGGACATAGCCGCCGCCCACTCATCGCGCATGGTGGACCACATGCTACAGACACTTGGCCAGCGCTAAGATCGTAGCAATAGCCGGTGTTTACCACTAACGAAAACGGAGCCAAATGGCTCCGTTTTCGTTTCTTACTTCATCAACAGATTTCTTACTTCATCAACAGTTACGCTTTAATGGACCACTCAAGCGACTCTCCCGCCAGCAATGGGACAATCGTTTTGCCCCCCGCGTAAGGATAGGCTTCCGGCAGTTGCCAGGGTTTACGCTCTAACGTGATTTTATCGGCATTAGGCGCCAAGCCATAAAAACGCGGACCATTCAGGCTGGCAAACGCTTCCAGCTTATCGAGCGCGCCCACTTCATCAAAGGCCCTTGCATATAATTCAATCGCCGCCGGTGCCGTGTAAGCGCCAGCGCAGCCACAACTGGATTCCTTATCGCCCTTGGCGTGAGGCGCGCTATCCGTACCTAAAAAGAACTTGGGGCTGCCACTGGAGGCTGCTTTCAGTAATGCCTGGCGGTGCTGTTCGCGCTTTAAGATGGGCAGGCAGTAGTAGTGCGGGCGAATCCCACCCACCAGCATTTTGTTGCGGTTAAACAGCAGGTGATGAACCGTAATAGTGGCCGCAACATTATCCGGCGCGTTTGCCACAAACTCTGCCGCTTGCTGGGTCGTAATATGCTCAAAAACAACCTTTAGCGCGGGATGACGCGCCAGCAGAGGCTTCATTACCGTTTCGATAAATACCGCTTCACGATCAAAAATATCGATATCAGCAGTGGTTACTTCACCATGAACAAGCAGCGGCATTCCCACCTTGGCAAGCATGGCAATGGTGTCATCGCAGTGCGCAAGATCGGTGACACCCGAATCCGAGTTGGTGGTTGCCCCGGCAGGGTAAAGCTTAACCGCTTTAATCACGCCGCTTTGTGCTGCGCGCTCAATTTCCTCAGGCGGCGTCGTATCGGTTAAATAGAGCGTCATAAGTGGCTCGAACGTGCTGCCTTCAGGCAAGGCCGCCAAAATACGCTCACGGTATTCAAGCGCCTGAGCCGTGGTCGTTACCGGAGGCGTTAAGTTAGGCATAATAATCGCACGGCCCATTTGGGCGGCGGTATGGCCTACCACGGCTTTCAGCGCCTCGCCATCACGCAAATGGAGGTGCCAGTCATCGGGGCGGGTCAGGGTAATAGCGTCCACGGCAAGTCCTAAGCTGTTTAAAGAAGAAAAGCCAATACAGTATACGTGATCCACTTGGCGGAGAAATCTGCTTATCAATGTCACACACCGTAACAAGTATCGTATTATAACGGCACTCTTAGAGGTTCAAGGTCCAATTGTTTATGCAAAATGTGCGACGCTATGCGGATATTATTGCCAGCATAGAGGGGCTGGTATGGCTAGGTCTCGCTTGGTCGATTTCTATTTCCGTACATACCGGCAATACCGAGCCGACGCTGGCAGCACTTTTTATCGTGGGTGCGCTGGTGCTATTTAGCTGGGCACACCGACCGATGCGCTATCTACTGTGCCGCTACCATATCCGTAAGCGGCGCACGGATATGTGGATTCATATTCTAGCGCTACCCCTTCTGCTCGCGATGTTCTTTCATATCATGGTGGAAGCGACGTTAGGCAGCACCTGGCTGCCACCAAAAATGCTGTTATTCAATCTAATGGCATCCGCTGGCTGGCTGACCTATGTCATGACGCTACTCATTAAGGTTGTCATTCACAGCATCAAAACTTCACGTAAATAGGTAGTAGCCCATGCAAACGGCTTTGCCGCTGCCCCTCTCGACCCCGAACCGCAATCTGGTTCGCCTCACTATTGTTCGGGGAATCACCTGGACAGGGTTTCTGATCGCCATTGTGGTCGGCGTGGAGCTACTGGCCTTTGAATTACCCGTCACCGCGGTCGTCAGTGTCGTTATCGCTATGGGCTTATTGAATATCGCCACCTGGTGGCGATTGGGGCGCCCGCGAGCGGTGGAACATATTGAGTATCTGCTGCATTTATTGGCCGACATTGCGGGCCTGACCCTGGTATTTTATTTTTCGGGAGGCTCCACCAATCCGTTTATTACCTACTATCTGGTGCCTGTGACGATTGCCGCGGCAACGCTACCATGGCGCCATGCCTGGATATGTGCGGTCTGCGCCATGGCAGGCTACAGCTTTCTAATGTTCTTTTACCACCACGTCCCCCAACTGGCACATATTAATAGCGATGAAATGCTCAATCTGCATGTCATGGGCATGTGGCTTAACTTTGGCCTTTCAGCAGGCCTGGTCACGTTTTTTATCTATAAAATGGCCCATGCACTGCGTAATCGAGATAAAGCACTTTCACTTACTCGCGAAGCGGCGCTGCGTAACGAACAGGTGCTGGCTGTAGCCACTCAGGCGGCGGGCACAGCACACGAACTAGGCACCCCGCTCTCGACCATGGCCATACTGTTAAAAGAGATGCAGGATGAGGCCCCCGAAGGGGGAACGTTACAGCAGGATATTCGCTTACTGCGCCAGCAAGTCGACATTTGCAAATCTCGTCTTCAGCATTTGGTCACCAGTGCCGATCGGCGACGTATGGCAGAACCCGAAATACTGGATGCCCAGACCTGGCTAACCGGCGTTGTGCAGCGCTGGTTAGTGTTGCGGCCAGATGTTAGCCACCAATTTGAGATCGTTGAAAGGCGCGGCAAACCCTGGCTTGCGGTTGACACAACGCTGGACCAGGCACTAATGAACCTGCTAAACAATGCCGCTGATGCCAACCCCGAACATGTTTCTATTCGTCTTGATTGGCAGGAAGAGAGTGTTGTCATTGATATTCGTGATCACGGCCCGGGCATTGCCATGTCTATCGCTGACCAGCTCGGTGATACGTTTATTTCTACCAAGAGCAAGGGAATGGGCATTGGCCTGTTTTTGACCCATGCCACGATCAATCGCTTTGGCGGAGGTGTTAGTCTGTATAATCATCCCGAAGGTGGCACGCTGACAGAAGTAACGCTTCCGCGTAGCTCCGCCCCCCTTTAAGCCAAACTAACGGCACAGCCTAATTGAAACGCGTTTTAGTGTGTTTCAAGCACTATCGTTGAGGACATCATGCAAACGACAGATCAGCGCCTGCTAATTATTGATGACGATGAAATGTTCTGTCACGTGCTCAGCCGCGCGTTTACCCGCCGCGGTTATGAGGTAATGACAGCGCATGATGCAGACCAGGCGCTTGCGGTAGCCGTTCAGTTTCAACCCACCATGGCCACGCTCGACCTCAAGCTTGAAAACAGCTCAGGACTAAAGCTGCTCCCTGAGATGTTGGCCGCCGTGCCAAGCTGCCGTATTGTGGTGCTTACCGGTTACTCAAGCATTGCCACGGCCGTGGAGGCCATGAAGCTCGGAGCCGTCAACTACCTGTGCAAACCAGCCGACGCTGACGACATTGTCGCATCCTTTGAACACCAGGAAGGCGACCCCAATATAGAGCTTGCTGATAACCCTCCGTCCATTAATCGAATCACGTGGGAGCATATTCAAAAAGTGCTTCATGAACACGACGGCAATATTTCCGCGACAGCTCGCGCGCTCGGCATGCATCGCCGGACACTCCAGCGTAAACTGCAAAAACGCCCCGTTAAGCGTTAGTCCTGCACCAGCGGCCTACTCCGCAACAAAGCTAGCATTCTCCGCGTTGCGTTTGCCTACCGCATTAGCTCCCAAACCAGCCACCGCAGACGCCGATACCATCGGCGTCATTGCCTTACCCTATTGGCGAAACAAGGACTGCTACGCCACAATAAGCCCCCTTGAGCCATCCATCACTTTGACGTTAGGAGTTTTCGCATGTTTGTGGTTATTTTTGGCAGAATGACCTGCCCTTTCTGCGTCCGTGCCAAGCAACTTGCTGAGCATTTGGAAACAATCGGTAAGATCGAGGGTTACCGCTATGTCGATATGCCCTCTGAAGGCGTTACTAAAGAGGACATCGCTAAAACGGCAGGCAAGCCTATCCATACGGTGCCGCAAGTATTTGTCGACCAAACGCACATAGGCGGTTTTACCGAATTCGACAGGTTTGTACGTGAGAAGCAGTTATTAGCTCCCCAGGAAGATTCGTTACGTTAAATTTGCCGTTTATAGTCGTTGAACACGCTTTTTCTCGCCTGCCTATACTGGGTTTTAAACAAGTACCCTCTTTCTAACATCGCTTGTTTAGGCGGCGAGGATAGCATCGTGCAACGTGATGAATTCGTACAGCAGCTTTGGCTTGACTATATTCACTCGCACCCCGACATCGGCGGTTTGCGTCTTTGGCCTCTCTCCTCTACGGCGGAATACTTAACGCTCGTAACGCTTAACCATGGTCCTTTTTCTGCTTCCGTTTTGAATAACCGGTTGGCGCACATGGGGTATCGTCAGGTTGCTCATTATGCGATGGCTGACAAGGGCCTTCTTATTCGCCTTCTCGCGCCTGATGACCAAGGAAGTTGGCTAGTATTAGCTGAGCTACAGTTGGGGACGCTGTCAAAACTGCCTCGTGAGGCGCTGGCTGCGCTGGTGAATCAATCACACCCACAGGACTGCAAGGGCCACAACTTACTTTGTCGCGGTCGTCCGTGGCCCATGCCCTCCTGGTCGCTATATCAGCAGCTTCTAAAGGCGCACCCTCTTGCTGCCTGGCTGGCGGTTATGGGCCCGCGCCTACACCATGCAGGCTTTGATTGTGCCGAGCTCGGCGATACGCTAACAGCGCTTAATGACCAGCTAGAAAAAACAGGCATGCCCGGTGAAAAAGAGCCGCAAAACGGCGTGTTTGCGCTTTCGACGCTTATTGAGCATCATTTTTATCCTGCCATGCCGCAACGCATCATCTTTAGTGATGGCGATGAGCATCGTCTCTGCCTGGGCGGCCTGGCGCTGACTCAAAAACATATCGATGCGGGCCATGAACGCATCGCCGAAATACTCATTCCGGCCCATGCCCGCTGTGAGATTGTCTAAGCAGCCTGCCAAGGCTGCTTAAAACAAGTAACGTACTTACATTTGCGTTTACGCTTCCACAAACGTCATTTCGGGTACATGGTCAGGCACTATCAGCTTACCCGCCGTTTTTTCGATAATTTCATCGATGCTGACCCCGGGCGCGCGCTCTTTAAGCACAAAGGCGCCGTCTTTAATTTCCAGGTAGGCCAAGTCAGTCAGAACGCGGTTAATACAACCAGCGCCCGTCAGCGGTAAAGTACACTGCTCAAGCAGCTTCGACTCGCCATGCTTGGAGGCGTGGGTCATCGTGCAAATAATATTTTCAGCGCCAGCCACCAGGTCCATGGCGCCCCCCATTCCTTTAATCAACTTGCCTGGCACCATCCATGACGCAATATTGCCATTCTGATCGACTTCAAACGCACCTAAAACGGTGAGATCCACATGCCCACCGCGGATCATGGCAAAAGATTCTGCCGATGAAAAAATAGCAGCACCAGGCCGAGCGGTCACCGTCTCTTTACCAGCATTAATCATGTCAGCATCAAGCTCTTCCTCCGTCGGGAAACGCCCCATGCCCAATAAACCATTTTCTGACTGAAGCATCACATCAATGCCTTCAGGAATGTAGTTGGCAACCAGAGTGGGAATACCAATACCCAAATTTACGTAAAAGCCATCTTCCAATTCACGCGCAACACGCTGCGCCATCTGTTCACGTGTTAAAGCCATGGTGGCAACCTCATTATTGAGCGATTAAAAAAGTTGTTTAGCCGTTAACGGTCAACGATTTAGCCATGCACCGTGCGTTTCTCGATGCGTTTCTCAAACGAACCCTGAATAATCCGATCCACATAAATACCCGGGGTATGGATCTGGCTGGGCTCAAGCTCACCAGGCTCTACAATTTCTTCAACTTCCACCACTGTGATTTTTCCAGCGGTCGCCACCAAGGGATTAAAGTTTTGCGCTGTATGGCGGTACACGACATTGCCATAACGATCCGCTTTCCAGCCTTTTACTATTGCGAAGTCACCGACGATGGCTTCTTCCATGATGTAGTGGCGCCCATTAAATTCACGCACCTCCTTACCCTCACCAATGGGAGTACCGTAGCCTGTCGCGGTATAGAACGCTGGAATACCTGCGCCACCCGCCCGCATTTTTTCAGCCAGCGTGCCTTGAGGAGTAAGCACAACCTCAATGTCATCGTTGAGCATCTGCTGCTCAAAGAGCGCGTTTTCGCCGACATAAGAGGCAAATATTTTGCGGATTTGACGATCTTCAAGCAGAACGCCCAAACCAAAACCATCAACGCCGCAATTATTAGAAGCAACCGTCAGGTTCTTAACACCTCGACGTTTTATTTCTGCTATTAGATTTTCTGGTATTCCGCATAGGCCAAAGCCGCCAGCCAGTACGGTCATTCCGTCTTCGATACCTTCCATCGCTTCGGCATAGGAAGCAACACGCTTATCAAATCCTGCCATTATTATGCCTCGCCTCGTTGTCGGTGGTGCGTACAATGCGCTTATCGGTACTGTCAGTGTTGTCTCTATTACTATACCTGGTTACCCAAGCCCAAAAAGTGATGCCTATCACAGGCTGCCTTAAGCTTAGCCATTAAAGAGCCAGAAGTGTCGCTGGATAGAAAATTACTTTTTGAAGCGCGCAAAGGTAACGACAATAAAATAAGTGCTTTTTTACCATTGTGCTGGGCAGTATGGCATTGATCCATTAGCATTAATCGCATCGTTATACGTTTCATTGAAGGACGGATATGACTATTTTCAAGGGCTTAGTCAGCATTGCGCTGTTCACGCTCACCACGCTTTTTTGGGGCATTCCACTTATTGCGCTCACTTTTCTAAAAGTCGTTATCCCAGTGAAACGCTTTAGAAAATGGATACTTGACGGCTTATGCGCCGTGGCCCTTAACTGGATCGGCGCTAATCTTTGGTGGATGAAGCGCTGGCTGAGGCCAGATGTCACTTTTTCGATTCCTGAATCGTTGAGCCCACACCAATGGTGGCTGGTCATATCCAATCACCGTAGCTGGACCGATATTTTTATTCTTTTCATGGCCTTGCACCGCCGTATCCCTATGCCGCGTTTTTTTCTAAAACGACAATTGATCTGGATCCCGATTGTAGGTCTTGCCTTTTGGGCACTTGAATTTCCGTTTATGCGCCGCTTTAGCCGTGAACAGATCGCCAAGAACCCCACTCTTGCCACGATAGACCGCCAATCCACAGCGTCCATGTGCCACCGGGCGCGGAGCGCGCCCATCGCCATATTTAATTTCATCGAAGGCACACGGTTTACCATAGCGAAGCGCGACGCACAGAAAAGCCCATATCAGCATTTGTTAAGGCCAAAAGCAGGGGGAATTTCGCAGGTACTTAGCCTGCTTGGCGATCAATTGGATGGTATTCTTGATGTAACGATCAGTTACGCTAACCCGTCGCCAACGTTTTGGGGTTTTTTATGCGGTCAGGAAGCGCCTATTACACTACAGGCACGAACATTGCCCATTCCCCAGTGGATGCACGAATCCGACTACCACGAAGAAAAGCAGCATAAGGAACGCTTCCACGCATGGACCAATTCACTCTGGCAGGAAAAAGATGCCTTGTTGGACAGCCAATCCGATCACGCCTAACTGTCTGGCTTGGTGTCTGCTTGCTAATTAGCGTATTAACAGGCTGTGCAGGTTCGTCGCCCTCTTCCTCCCAACGCGATGCCGTACCTACCCATAGTACGAGCCAAATCAGTGGCAACTGGGTGGCCGTTCAACGTGGAGATACGCTAGGAAAACTGGCTAACCGGGCTAACGTACCTCTTGAGCGTCTGGAGCGTTTTAATCCAGGCGTCAATGCGCGTCGTCTTGCGGTTGGCCAGCGCTTGATGATACCTACTCAACAAGAGCGTGCACCCTCCGGCGGCCCTTACCGTTATCAAATCCGGCCTGGCGATACGTACTCCAACATAGCACGACACTTTGGCACGACCAGTGGACGTATTCAGAGCGCCAACCCCGGCGCTTCGCCCACCGCGCTAAGGATAGGCCAAATCATCAGCGTTCCTTTAAGTAGCGGCGGTACGCGTAGCCCAGCGCCTACCCGCAACGCCTCGCCCAGCAATCGGTCATCGCCCTCTAGCAGCACCTCTAGCAACACCCCGGCTGCGGCGCCTACCGCTCCTACTTCATTACCCGCATCCGCGCGCCGCTGGCCTTGGCCACTGGAAGACTACCGCATTGTTAGACGTTTTGGCGCAGACAGCCGAGGAGCATTGCAACCCATGCTGCTTGCGACCCAAGCCGGTGCGCGTGCTCAGGCCGTAGCCCCCGGCGAGGTACGCTTTGCAAACGGTATGCGCCAGCTAGGTGAAGTCGTGATTGTGCACCACGCTGATAATCTGCAAACCGTGTATGCACTGTGTGAACGCACGCTGGTCTCGGTCGGACAGCAAGTCAAAGCAGGTGATGAACTGTGCGAAGTAGGTCAAAGTAATACTACTCAACGTTACGATCTGTTGTTTGATTTACGCCAGGGCGGCAAGCCGATTGATCCCGGCAAGGTACTGCGTTAATACGCTTGCTAAACGAGCAAAGCCCCTTATCAAAAGGGGCTTTGTTTTCTATAACGACTGCTTACGGTTGGCTTAACCGCGATAATAGCGGGGCTTAACAAAGGGCATAGGCGTTACGGTCATCGGTAGTTGTTTGCCGCGCACATCCGCAAACACGTTGCTTGCTGGCGCTTCCCAATCGCGGCTGACATACCCTATAGCGACAGGATACCCAACGCTTGGCCCAAACGTGCCTGACGTTACGACTCCAACTTCGTTACCTGACGCATCCCGCAACACAGCACCTTCTCGAATAGGCGCCCTACCTTCTGCCAGCAACCCTACACGCTTGCGTAAATGATCCCTGACATCGATTTGATGAAGAATGACATCCGCCCCAGGAAAACCTGCCGAACGCTCCCCCCCATGACGACGGGGCTTACCAATCGCCCAAATCAATCCGGCTTCCACTGGCGTTGTAGTGGCATCCATATCATGCCCATAAAGACATAGCCCGACCTCCAGACGCAACGAATCGCGAGCGCCTAGCCCAATCGCCTCAACTTCCGGCTCCGCCAACAAGCGCTTGGCAAACGCTTCACAGGCATCGGCTGCTACGGAAATTTCAAACCCATCTTCGCCGGTATAGCCACTGCGGCTCACCCATACCTCATGCCCATCAATGGTAAAACGTTGATGCTGCATGAACACCAGTTCACATGCCGCTGGGCAAAGGCGCTGCATAACTGCATGTGCCTGAGGGCCTTGCAGGGCAAGCAAGCCGCGGTCTAACAACTCAATTTTGTGGGTGGCGCCCAAATTTTCCCGCAAATGCGCCAAATCCTGGTCTTTACAAGCAGCATTAACCACCAGATAGAAGTGGTCGCCACCATTAACGACCATTAAGTCATCAATAATTCCACCTTCAGTATTGGTAAACAGACCATAGCGCTGCTCACCTTTTGGGAGCCCCACTAAATCCGCAGGAATCAGTGTTTCCAGCGCCTTGGCGGTATCTTCCCCCGATACAAGAATCTGCCCCATGTGAGAAACGTCAAAGAGGCCACACTGTTGCCGGGTATGCTCATGCTCTTTTTTTACCCCCAGTGGATACTGCACCGGCATATCATATCCAGCAAAGGGCACCATTTTTGCCCCGAGTTCAAGGTGCAGTGCGTGAAGTGGCGTATGCTTTAGATCGGTCATGATAGTTCCTTGGTAAAAACGAACAACGGGGAGCTATTGTCATAGCTCCCCGATGCGATTACTGCTTAAGCGGCCAATATCGCTTACTTGTCATGGTCGAGTTCTTCACCGGCTAACACTTCCTTGCCCGCAAAGTAGTCTTTGGTCAGCTTGAAAACCACCGGGGAAAGCAGCGCCAGCGCAATCAGGTTGGGAATGGCCATCATGGCATTGAAGGTGTCGGCCATGAGCCAGATAAAGCCGAGCTGCGCAATAGCACCCAGTGGAATGGCTAATACGAACAGAACGCGATAGAGCATGATAGAGCGCGTTCCAAACAGGAACTGGAAACATTTTTCGCCATAAAACGACCAGCCTAGAATAGTCGTGAAGGCAAAGATAGCCAGCGCGATAGCCACAATGGGGTTACCGAATCCAGGCAGTGCCTGATCAAAGGAGAGCGCGGTAAGCGATGCGCCTTCTTCACCCGTTTGCCATACCGTAGAGGTCAGGATCACCAGTGCCGTAATAGTACAAACGATAATGGTATCAATGAAGGTGCCCAGCATGGCAATAAGCCCTTGGCGAACCGGGTTTTTAGTTCTGGCCGCGGCATGAGCAATAGGCGCACTACCTAAACCTGCCTCATTGGAGAAAATACCCCGCGCCACACCGAAGCGAATAGCGGCCATCACAGCGGCACCCGCAAAACCACCTGCCGCCGCCATGGGGTTAAAGGCGTAGTAGAAGATCAGACTAAAGGCCTCGCCGATTTGCCCTGCGTTAACAATCAGCACCAGCACACCGGCAATCACATAGGCAATCCCCATGATCGGTACGAGCTTCCCAGCGACTTTCGCAATCCGCTTGATGCCACCTAGAATGACCGCGCCGGCCAATACCATGATGATGACACCGGTAAGCCAATGCGGTACGCCAAAGGTGACGTCCATCGCATCAGCGACCGAGTTAGACTGCACCGTATTACCAATACCAAAGGCTGCGACAGCACCAAAAAACGAGAACAGACCGCCAAGCCAAAGCCACTTTTTACCCAGCCCGTTTTTAATATAAAACATGGGACCACCTACGTGGTGGCCGGTATTATCTGTTTCACGATAGCGTACAGCCAATACCGCTTCGGCAAATTTTGTTGCCATTCCCACCAGCGCTGTAATCCACATCCAAAACACAGCACCTGGGCCACCTAATGCAATTGCGGTGGCCACACCGGCAATATTGCCGGTACCGATGGTGGCTGAAAGCGCCGTCATCAGGGCATTAAAGGGAGAAATTTCGCCGTCTTCATCGGACTTGTCGACGCCAGCCTTAGCGACGGCGTCCTTGTGGGCAGGTTTAGGCTCACGCCCCTGCCAAAGTAGCTTGAACCCCATGCCCAACTTTCTGATGGGCATTAATTTTAAACCAATTTGTAGGTAGATCCCCACACCCAGTAGCAAAATCAACATCAATGGCCCCCATACGACGCCATTGATCGCCCCAAAAAGGCTATTTAACGTTTCCACACGCTTCTCCTTACCCTATTCGTTCAATTTTTATAGATGTTTGGCCGTCAGAAAACGGGCATTCACGATTATTTTGTTTAGCTAATATAGCGATGTCATGGGAACGCCCCATCTTTAATAGCATGATAGAGGCAATTATTAACATGCTCAGGTGAACCACCTGTATGTTTTACACCATTATCCCTGTTCGCTTCTATGCTTAGGCCCTTCTAAATAGTAAATGCCTTCGTACCTCCCCGCCCGATAGGCACGCTGGGTCATAAAATCTCCCTTGCTGAGCATTTTTTAGCTCACAGGAAACTTGTTTCCGATCAGAAACACGTTAACATGCTTAAAAATTCGTTTATTGGCTGGCACACTGGTAGTCGCCAAGACTTCCGACAAGCGCTAGTATTAGCCTGTCCAGTCAATTGTTTCATAAAGGGAATCATCATGAGCAACCTTCCTTCAAATCTGCGTTACGCGAAAAGCCATGAATGGGTACTTGATCATCAAGACGGCACCGTCAGCGTAGGGATTAGTGACCACGCCCAAGAAGCGCTTGGCGATGTGGTATTTGTTGAACTACCCGAAGTAGGTCAAACGCTTACCCAGGGCAAAGAGTTCGGCGTTATTGAATCAGTAAAGGCGGCTTCCGACCTCTACGCCCCGGTAAGCGGGGAAGTTATCGAAATTAATGACGCGCTTGAAGACTCACCCGAAACGGTGAACGACGCACCCTATGAAGGCGGCTGGCTGATGAAGGTACGCCTGACCGACCAGAACCTGGACGGTTTACTGGATGCTGATGCTTATCAGGCCACATTAAGCACTGACGATTAATACCGCAAAGCCTGCCCTTTACGGCAGGCTTTGTATTTTATGCCTCTACCACGCTTCTCTTTCTCGCTCGGAATCCTCCCATGTCATTTGAAACACGCCGCTTGTCCGAACTGGCCGACCACGATGCTTTTATCAAACGTCATAACGGCCCGAATGCCGACGACGTAGATACCATGTTAAACGTGCTCAATATCAAGCGCATGGAAGATCTGATTGAGCAAACCATACCCAGCGACATTCGCCTTGGCCGTGAACTGAACCTGGATGATCCACGTAGTGAGGCTGAAGCGCTTGAGTACTTAGGCCAGCTGGCTCGCCAGAACCGTGTTGCTAAAAGCTATATTGGCCAGGGCTATTACGGCACGCATATGCCAGCGGTTATTCAACGTAATGTGCTCGAAAACCCGGGTTGGTACACCGCTTATACGCCCTATCAGCCAGAAATTTCTCAAGGCCGGTTGGAAGGATTATTAAACTTTCAGCAGGTTATTATGGACCTGACCGGAATGGAGCTTGCCAATGCTTCATTACTGGATGAGGCCACGGCAGCCGCAGAAGCCATGGCGCTATGTAAGCGGAGTAATAAAAAGAGCAAATCCAACGCTTTCTTTATTGCCGACGATATTTTTCCGCAAACCCTTGATGTCGTAAAAAACCGCGCTGATTTTTTTGGTTTTGAAATCATTACAGGGCCTGCCGATACGCTTGCCGACCATGATGTGTTTGGCGCGTTGCTTCAGTACCCTTCCGCCAGCGGCGAAGTACGTGACTTGGCACCTCTGTTAAAGGCGGCCACTGCCCATAATATCATGACCTGTGTAGCCTCTGACTTGCTGAGTCTGGTGCTTCTCAAGGAACCCGGCGCGTTAGGTGCGGATATCGTGATTGGCAATTCGCAGCGTTTTGGGGTGCCGATGGGCTTTGGTGGCCCACATGCGGCGTTCTTTGCCACCTCAGATAAGCTTAAGCGCTCTATTCCCGGGCGTATTATCGGTGTATCCAAAGATAGCCGAGGCAACACCGCCCTGCGGATGGCCATGCAGACGCGCGAGCAGCATATCCGTCGCGAAAAGGCCACCTCCAACATCTGCACGGCGCAGGCTCTTTTAGCCAATATCGCAGGGTTCTACGCGACCTACCATGGTGCTGAAGGGCTGCGTAAAATTGCTGGGCGTGTCCATCGGCTCACCACGTTGCTTGCTCAAGGCTTGCAGCAATCTGGCGTTGCGCTGGTGCATAACAGCTGGTTTGATACGCTGCGCTTAACTCAGGTAGATGCAGGTAAAATTCATGGTCGTGCCATGACGCACGATGTCAATCTCCACTACTTCGCCAATGGCGATGTAGGCATCAGCCTGGATGAAACAACCACCGCACACGATGTTGCCACCCTATTTGATGTGCTGCTGGGCAATGAACACGGGCTTTCTGTCGCAGCGCTGGATGAGCAGGTAATTGCCAGCGCCACCACGGGCATCCCCGCCGCCTGCCAGCGGGAAAGTGGTTTTCTGAGCCACCCCACCTTTAACCGATACCGCAGCGAAACAGAAATGCTGCGTTATCTAAAACGCCTGGAGAATAAGGACTTGTCGCTTGCCCATGCGATGATCCCTTTAGGCTCTTGCACCATGAAACTTAACGCTACCAGCGAAATGATCCCTATTTCCTGGCCTGCGTTTGCAGACTTGCACCCGTTTGCGCCGCGCGACCAGGTCGCTGGCTATCATCAGATGATTGATGAACTGGCCGCGTTTCTGGTAGAAATCACCGGTTACGATCATATTTCCATGCAACCTAACTCGGGCGCGCAGGGTGAGTACGCGGGCCTGCTGGCCATTCGCCGTTACCAGGCTGCGCAAGGCGAAGCACACCGTAATGTGTGCCTGATCCCAAGCTCTGCCCATGGTACCAACCCGGCAACAGCGGCCATGGTGGGCATGGAGGTGGTCGTTGTAGAGTGTGATCAGAACGGCAATATCGATATAAATGACCTAATGGACAAAGCCGCCCAGCATAGCGACAAGCTCTCGGCGATCATGATTACTTACCCGTCGACCCATGGTGTTTTCGAATCTCATGTGCGCAAGGTCTGTGACGTGGTGCATCAGCACGGTGCCCAGGTGTATGTCGATGGCGCCAATATGAATGCTCAAGTGGGGCTCACGCGCCCTGGAGACTTCGGGGGCGACGTATCGCACCTTAACCTACATAAGACCTTCTGCATTCCCCACGGCGGCGGCGGCCCGGGTATGGGGCCTATAGGCGTAAAAGCTCACCTGGCGCCTTATGTCTCCAACCACGTGGTGACACCTATCAATGGCGTTAACCCAGAGAGCGGTGCCGTCTCAGCGGCAGCGTTTGGCAGCGCATCCATCCTGCCTATCTCGTGGGCCTATATTAAAATGATGGGCGCCCGGGGGCTTCGCGAGGCAACACAGTTAGCCATTTTGAACGCTAACTACACCGCCAAGCGCCTGGAGGAGTCCTACTCCATTCTCTATCGGGGAACTAACGGCATGGTTGCCCACGAATGCATTATTGATATTCGCCCATTAAAGGCAGCGTCAGGTATCAGCGAGGAAGATATTGCCAAGCGGTTGATGGACTATGGCTTCCATGCGCCCACCATGTCATTTCCGGTGCCAGGCACACTGATGATAGAGCCGACCGAGTCCGAGTCGCTCTATGAAATTGACCGATTCTGCGATGCCATGATTGCCATCCGCGAAGAGATCAAGCGTGTTGAAAGTGGCGAGTGGGCGCTGGATAACAACCCGTTGGTTAACGCCCCCCACACGCAGGCCGACATTATGGACAGCCAATGGGAGCGGCCTTATGACCGCCAACTGGGCGCTTTTCCCACTGAGGCGGTCACTGCAGCCAAATACTGGCCAACCGTTAATCGGGTGGATAATGTGTTTGGGGATCGTCAGCTTATTTGTTCTTGCCCGGGTATTGATGAATACCGGAAGTAAAACACGCTAGACGCCTAATACGTAAGCCAACGCTTCAGCAAGTGAACGCCTTTGAGCCCTTATTCGGGTACCAGAGGCGTTCTTTCCTGGATGCGTTGCTTACAAAAACCATCCAACAGTTTTTCATAGCGTTTAGGTAGTACGGAGTCACGCCGACGTAGCAGATAGAGCTCTTCATTCACCGCAATGGGTAAGGTTAACGCTTTCACCTGACGTTGCCACGGTGACGTTTCCAATACCAATAAAGAAACCACTGTAAACCCAAGCCCGCGAGCAACCGCATCCAGCACCATACCGACTTCGTTGGTAAACCCCTGGTAGCGAAAATGTGTCATTGAGCGAAACTCACCTGGATAATTCGCTCTCAACAGTGAATACGCGTGGTTAATGCCATCGTAGTAGTTAAGAAAGCCGATGCCCATTAAATCAGACAGCGTACTCCCGGCAAAATCAGCGGGCACCACTAGGCACAGCGGCTCTTTATGCCATAGCGTGCAGGTAAGGTCAGGATGGTTGAGCGCGTCCGTCACGATACCTATATCGTAGCGCCCTTCCAGCAAGTCATTCACAATTTCATGGTTAAACGCAAAGCTATAATTAACGGTTAAATTAGGATGCATTTGCTGCTGACCTAACATAAACGGATACAGCATGAGGCCAACACTTCCAGGCGACGCAATACGGCACTCACCACTGTCCAGGGAGTCATCATCCAAGCCATGACGAAATTGTTCATGCTCAGCAAAGAGTTTTAACGCATAATCGTAAGCACGGCGACCCGATTCCGTTAAGGTAAAACTTCGCCCTTTACGCTCAATTAGCGTTTTATCAAGATAGTTTTCCAATTTACGTACATGCTGACTAACCCCAGGCTGGGTCATTTCCAGGCGATGTGCCGTACGTGTAAAACTACCGGTCTCAACTAACGTAATAAATGTCCGAAAATACTGGGCATTAAACATAATAAAACGCCATTTTCTATAGCCACCGTGTGCGCGTATTTTGCGCATAGAGTAGCACAGTTGGGCTTGTCACTGGTTGCGCTGTACCCACCGCTTTAGCGTGCTAGTATGCAATGAGTTAAAAAAATGACCAGGAATCGACGCACTAATGACATCAATTATCCAGCCTCGTGCCACTATCTCTAGCATTATCTCTCCCGAAGGAAGCCTTGAAGTGCTTTCACAGCATGAGGTTAATCGGCTACAAAGCACCTCACAAAACGGCTTACATGATTTACTGCGCCGCTGTGCACTGGCTGTCTTGAATTGCGGAAGGCCCACCGATGACAGTGTGGCTATTCTTGAAGCGTATAAAGATTTTGATATTGAGGTGTTACAACAGGATAGAGGAATTCGCTTAAAGCTGACCAATGCGCCAGCGGAAGCCTTTGTCGATGGCCAGATGATACGCGGCATTCGTGAGCACCTCTCCTCCATTATTCGCGATATTGTTTACGTATATAACGAGATTCAGAACCACAACCGCTTTGACCTTAATACAGCGGAAGGAACCACCAACGCAGTTTTTCATATTTTGCGTAAAGCCGGCACATTAAAGCCTGGGCGTGACCCAAGCCTGGTAGTTTGCTGGGGCGGCCACTCCATTTCACGTGATGAGTACGAGTACTCAAAAGATGTTGGCTACCATCTTGGGCTGCGTGATCTAGACATTTGTACCGGCTGTGGGCCTGGCGCCATGAAAGGGCCGATGAAAGGTGCAAATGTTGCTCATGCCAAACAGCGGCGTCAGGATAGCCGTTACCTGGGGATTTCCGAGCCAGGCATTATTGCTGCAGAAGCCCCCAATCCCATTGTTAATGAACTCGTCGTCATGCCTGACATTGAAAAGCGTTTGGAAGCGTTTGTACGTCTAGGCCATGGCATTATCGTCTTCCCTGGCGGGGTCGGTACGGCTGAAGAGATTTTGTATCTACTCGGCATACTGCTGCATCCAAATAACAGTGAAACCCCCTTCCCTCTCATTTTCACAGGGCCTGCGGACTCAGCCGCGTATTTCCAAAAAATAGACGAATTTCTGGTCTATACCCTGGGCGAAGAAATTCGTCGCTACTACACTATCATTACCGGTGACCCGGTGGCGGTCGCCCGTAAGATGCGTACCGGGATTGATACCATTAAAGAGTTCCGGCGCAATCAGCAGGATGCCTTTTACTATAATTGGCGTCTCACCATTGCACGAGATTTTCAAGCGACCTTCGAACCTACCCACGAAGCCATGCGTGAGCTCGCTCTGCATCGCCAGCAGCCCAAGCATGAACTTGCCGCCAATCTTCGTCGTGCCTTTTCTGGGATTGTGGCTGGAAATGTTAAGGAACAAGGCATTAAAGCCATTAAAGCCCACGGTCCCTTTGTGCTAACCGCAGAACCTGCTCTGATGCAGCACCTGGATGAGTTACTGACCTCATTTGTTGCCCAAGGGCGCATGAAACTTGATGGCCAGCCCTACACGCCGTGTTATGTTTTAAAATAACCGCAGCCCCAAGGCGCTATTTGCAGCACAATTACCAGTACCTGCAGCCGAGAAATCGGCTGCTTCACTTGCTCCCGGAAGAAAACCTTGCTCATCGCCCTACTGACGCTGTTAGCTGCTGGCATTATTAAAGGTGCTATTGGTTCGGGTGTGCCGGTGTTGGTTGTGCCGGTATTTACCATGCTTTATGACGTTAAGCTCGCGATTGCCGTACTGGTTGTTCCCAACCTGCTTAGCAACCTGCTTCAGGTATGGCAATACCGGCGCCACCTACTGCCCATCCGGTTTCTGGCTGCTTTTTCGATAGCGGGCGCGCTAGGTATTATTCTGGGCACTTGGGGGTTAGTGGTTCTCTCGCCAAAGCTGCTTTCGTTAGGCGTTGCGGGCGCGATTGTCTTGTATCTAATCATCAAACTAACAAGGCGGCGCTTGGTACTTTCCTACGCACTGGCTTCACGATTCGTCATCCCGGCTGGCTTACTGGGCGGTATATTGCAAGGCGCTGCGGGCATGTCCGCTCCCGCTTCAATTACATTTTTGAATGCGATGAAGCTCGAAAGGCCTGTGTTTATTGGCTCAATTTCCGTCTTTTTTGTGGCGATTACCTGCGTGCAAATTCCCGCGCTCTTAAAGGCTGACATACTGACAATGCAGCGTTCGCTTTATAGCGTCATTGCGCTAGGCATCATTTTGACGGCCATGCCGCTGGGTGCCTACCTGGGGAATCGAATGCCACACCGTTGGTTTGATAATTTAATCATGCTGCTGCTTACGGGTATCGCCATTAAAATTATTATTGATACGCTACTCTAAGCTTGATGCCCTAACTTGATGCCCTAAGATTAAGATCCTAAAGCAAAAAACAAGAAACAATCTACACTCTAGTCTGTCTTACCTTTATCAAGGCCGATATTGACCAAGGAAAGGAGCTAGCCATGCAGATGATTAGTCAACTACACGACGGAAAGACAAAAGCCTTTGCAAAACACTGCTTTGAAAGTAGCTCAACTGAAAAGCTCCGTGCAGCAGCCGAAGGTAAGGCTGATTCGGCTGAAATGAAGCACTGGGGAATAACGGAAGGCCAATGGGAAGAAGCTGTCGCGGCAGCCTTGGCCGATCATGAGGCTGGCGAGTAACCTGCTCATTACCTGCTCGTTTACTAGGCTTTCCCTAAAAGCCGCTCACGCCATTTGTCGGCGGCTTTTCTATAGCTAAATTAACAAACATTAAAGCCACCTTTAACGCAGCCATTGTGTGATCACAAGCAAACTAAAACGTTCTAACGGAGTCCTAAAAAATAGCATGAAATAACGACGGCTGATGGAGAAATACCATGTCCATAATGATTGACGATATACTGATGTTGCCAAAAACGGATTTTAATGACGCATTAACTGTCGGCGACGAGCGAGAGCATTTTGGCCTAATTGATAAACGTGATGAATATAAACAGGTGTCGAGAGACGTTCTTATCAAGGTAGTCGCCATTCATGATGACAATTATGAAGTTAAAGTCATTGACATATTAACACCGTAATACTGGAGTGGCACTGGCAGGGCATATTATTAAGCTCGCCAGTGCCCTTTCTGGCTTTTTTCACTTACTCTTCCACCGATACCCTTCGAAGATCTTCAAGACGCACATTTTCCGGCAGCTCAGACGCCTTTGCAGGCAACCATACCGGCGACAAATCGCTATCCTCACGTCCATCCTTATGAGTACAGCCGGGTATGCGATAAACCACCCGGCCATGATGGTCATCCCACGCAAAAATACGGTCCATACGGCTCTCCTTGAAATGGATAACGCTCAGCAGTGTGCCGATGCCAAGAGTGTGCAGTTGAGTAACTAGCAACCCCCGCTCTTTCCTTGGCAAAATCTCTTGGTAGGAAAAGTGACATGTTCGTGTCACCAACCTGTGCAGCCTTCTCACATTTACTTCTTTTTTCGTTCTAATGCGTCCTTGATAGACAAAATCTTTAGCGAGCCACACATAACGCGCTATTGTGGCAAGCAATTTTCCCAAGATAGAAAACAATCGGTTTTGCCGAAAGCATTTGCTAAGCTAACATTAAGAATTAATCTATATTACCAATAATTAAATGCTTTAAAACACACTGGGGGACGAACCAGCATGGCCAAAGGAATCAAGATTTATAATAAACCGGCTGGCGGGTGGGGAGCACTCAAAGCTGTCGCCGAAGCAGTGCGTGAAGAAATGGGGATAAGTACCCATACGCGCGCATTATTGCAAATGAATCAGCCCGATGGCTTTGACTGCCCAGGCTGTGCATGGCCGGACCCCGAACACACATCATCGTTTGAATTTTGCGAAAATGGCGCCAAGGCCGTCACCTGGGAGGCGACATCCAAACGCGTCACGTCAGAATTCTTTGACACACACACCGTTTCAGAGCTTTGGGAATGGTCGGATCACCAGCTGGAAAACCAAGGGCGTTTGACGCAGCCTGTACGTTTTGATGCCCAAACTGATCGTTTCGTTCCAGTAAGCTGGGAAGAAGCATTTAGCCGGGCTGCAGACGCTCTGAATAATCTCGACGATCCTACGCAAGCGGAGTTCTATACCTCAGGACGGGCATCCAACGAAGCTGCCTTTCTTTATCAGCTTTTTGCACGTGAATTCGGCTCGAATAATTTTCCCGACTGTTCCAACATGTGTCATGAGCCTACCAGTGTCGGGCTACCAAAATCGATTGGCATCGGCAAAGGGACAGTGACGCTTAATGATTTTGAGCAGGCTGATGCCGTTTTTTGTATAGGGCATAACCCTGGAACCAACCACCCACGTATGCTCAGAACGCTGGCGGATGTCTCGAAGCGCGGAAAGCCGGTGGTGGTTATTAACCCGTTACGTGAACGAGGCCTGGAGCGGTTTCAGGACCCACAATCGCCCGGTGAAATGCTCACTGATAGCGCAACAGGTATTGATCGTGCTTATTTTCAGGTGAAGGTCGGCGGCGACGTAGCCGTGTTCAAAGGCATTATGAAATCGCTGTTTGATGCTGATACGAAAAACATGAACGCAGGTGGGAGCGGCCTGCTTGATCGCTCTTTTATTGCCGAACACACGGTTGGCTTTGAGGCATTGAAGTCGGATATTGAAAATACAGACTGGGACACCATTATTCGCCGTTCGGGCCTACCGCGTGAACAAATTGAAGCGCTTACAGACATCTATGCATCTGCCGAGAACGTTATCTTCTGCTATGGCATGGGTATCACCCAGCACCGGCATGGGACAGAAGCCATCCAGCAAATGGTCAACCTGCTTCTACTACGTGGAAATATGGGACGCCCCGGTGCTGGAATTTGCCCATTGCGGGGCCACTCCAATGTTCAAGGTGATAGAACAGTCGGCATCACAGAGATTCCAAACGAGGCATTTCTGTCGCGGCTAGATAAGGCATTCGGTATTAAAAGCCCTCGTGCCCATGGTCATAATGCCGTCAACGCACTGGCTGCGATGCGTGATGGACGATCAAAGACATTCATCGGTTTGGGCGGTAACTTTGCCGTCGCCATGAGCGATCCCCAAATCGCCTACGATGCCTTCCGCGGCCTTGATCTCAACATCCAGATTGTCACAAAACTCAACAGAACCTGCCTGCTGACAGCACATGAAACCATCATCCTACCGTGCTTAGGCCGAACCGAGCATGATATCCAGGAAACGGGCCCACAAAGCATCACTGTCGAAGACTCAATGTCGATGGTCCATGCATCAAGGGGCGGCCTAAAGCCCGCATCAGATGAACTGCGCTCAGAGCCCGCCATTATTGCAGGCCTCGCCATGGCAACACTGCCCGAAACGGCCGTCGACTGGAAGGCACTGATTGCCGACTACAACCAAATCCGTGACAAGATTGAGGCTGTTTTTCCGGATTTCTTTGACTTCAATGAGCGTATTCAAAAACCAGGCGGCTTTCGTCTGAGAGTTGGTGCAAGTCAGCGAGAATGGGATACGCCTGACGGCAAAGCGCATTTCCTTGTCATGTCCGGTACAGACGAGGATGACGGACGCGATGATACAGCACTCACGCTGACCACCATACGTAGCCATGATCAATACAATACAACAATATACGGCTTGAATGACCGTTATCGAGGCGTCCACGGCAGGCGTGATGTACTGTTCGCAAACCGTGATGATCTAGCAGACCTGGGGCTCGAAGAAGGTGATGTCGTCGACGTACGGTCAGGAGATCGAATTTTGGCAGGGCTGACACTGGTTGATTATTCGATTTCGCGTGGCTCATTGGCAACGTATTTCCCGGAAGCCAACTGCCTTGTTGGTCTGGATGACAAGGACCACGAAAGCGAGGTCCCTGCTTATAAATCCATTCCCGTCACCATCACAAAAGCAGAGGTTTCACTCTGATCACATGCGCTGTGAGGCGGAACCTCTCAGATGGGACTACTGAATCAAACGGAAATGTGATTTTTTAAGCTCACTACTTCAGGCATAAGCAAGGTGCTGGGCACCCAACGGGGAGACAGAGCATGTCTCCCTGAACTATCCAAACTGAGATACTCAATGATGGACGATCCTGTCGAAAATCTAGACAGACCGGGAAATCGTAATGCCCAGATACGCTATGTCACACTTGCCGGAATAACGGGAATATTAACAGGCACGGTCGGCTCGTTTTTCCACCTTTTGATCGACCGCCTCCAGGTTTGGCCACATCTGTTGGCTGAGCATATTAGCGGTACTGTGCTCATTATCTCGGCTGCACTAATCACGATGTGCATTACGGTTCTTTCCGCCTATTTCGTGAACCGCTATGCCCCTGAGGCGCGTGGTAGTGGCGTGCAAGAAATTGAAGGTGCCATGCTGGGCTTAAGAACCGTCCACTGGCGCCGAGTGCTTCCTATCAAGTTCTTCACGGGTGTGGCGGCCATTGCTTCTGGCATGGTCCTTGGACGTGAAGGCCCCACCATTCATATCGGTGCTTCGTTTTCCGCGGCGATCACCGATTTTTTTAAGGTAAGCGAAACTGAGCGGCGCGGCATGCTTGGCGCTGGTGCAGCGGCTGGCTTGGCTTGCGCCTTCAATGCTCCCCTTGCTGCTATTCTTTTCATCATTGAAGAGACACACCGTCAGTTTCCTTATACGTTCCGGACGTATATGGGCATTATCGTTGCCGCGCTGCTGGCAACCGTGATGACGCAAGTCATCGGGGGTACAGCGCCCGATTTTTCCATGTTGGTTGCAGCCCCTGAAAATTGGCTGCTGCCAGCGTTTGTGGCGCTAGGCTGCCTTCTCGGCGTTCTCGGTGTTGCATTGAATGCAGGCCTTATGCACATGGCGGTACTCGCATCGAGCATCAATGCACGCATCCCCTACCTCTTTCCCGCGCTTGTCGGCTTTGCAGTTGGGTCGCTGCTTATTCTCATGCCGTTATCCGTGACAGGTGGCGAATATGCTCTGACGTTTATTGCTGAGCACAGCCAAGGATTAATGTTTCTTCTGCTATTGGCGATAATGCGCTATTGCGCGATGGTTACCAGTTATTCAGCCGGCACACCAGGCGGTATCTTCGCGCCTATGCTGGCTTTATCAATGTGCGTTGGCTTGGCTTTTGGTGGCACCCTTGATGCCTTAGCGCCATCAGCCGGCATCGTCCCACTGGCATTCGGTATAGCGGCGATGGGCGGTCTGTTCTCGGCCTCAGTGCGCGCTCCCGTGGTCGGCGTAGCCCTGACCCTTGAGCTGACAGCTTCCTATACAATGGTTATGCCTCTGATAGCCACATGTGTCACTGCCAATATGGTGGCTCAATGGATCGGCGGGCGCCCCATTTATGACCAGCTACTCGAAAAAACATTGGCGCAAGCCGAGATTAACCCGGCAGCCAAAGGGCCCGACAAAACGGGTCTGGCATAAGCTTTTAGGCATTAGCACTACTGTCTTTTATACGTAGGCACCAAAATCGTTGGTACGAGGATAAAGTGGATATAACTGTCATCATATTTCTGCTGGTCTATCTGGCATTAGCACTCGGCCATCTTCCTGGTTTTCGTGTTGACCGAACGGGCGCGGCCGTCGTTGGTGCTGTCGCCATGATTGGCTTTCAGAGGATTACCGATGAGGCTGCCTGGAATGCAATCGATTATGAAACGGTCGGCTTATTATTCGGGCTAATGATCGTGTCAGGTGCTTTTTCCGTTTCTGGGTTTTACGCATGGCTCGCCAGTAAAGTGGCCTCGATGGATGTCTCTCCTCCGCGCTTGCTTGCGCTGCTAGTAATAACGGGGGCAGGCCTGTCGGCGGTGCTAACGAATGATGTCGTCGTGGTTGCCATGACACCGTTGTTAGTGTCGATAACCCTCTCTCGTGGACTTAACCCAACGCCATTTTTGTTGGCCTTTTGCTTTGCGACCAATACCGGTTCGGTAGCCACTATTATTGGCAGCCCACAAAATATGATTGCAGCCCAAGCGCTGGGCTTATCGTTTACCGGATTTATGAAAGTTGCACTGGTACCTGCGCTGCTTTCCTTACCACTCGTTTGGGGCGTTGTAGCCCTGCTCTATCGAGGCAACTGGAAGCTTGCGCCGCATAATCCGAGTGTGCCACGTGAGCCACCAGCGCCGATAGCATCAATGGACCGACTAGAAACCCTTAAAGCCGCGATTGTGACTATTGGTGTAATTTCTGCTTTTGTATTTTCAGACTTACCTCGCGAACTTATTGCTCTGTCAGCAGCGGGTATTATTCTGGTGAACCGCCGCTTATCTTCCAAGGAGGTGCTCGGCACGGTTGATGGGAATCTGCTGCTTTTATTGATGGGATTGTTTGTTGTGAATGCAGCCCTCGCACAGACAGGACTACCGCAAAAGATCATCACCGAAATGCAGGCGGCAGGCATCGATTTTTCCGACCCAACAACACTTTTTATTGTCGGCTCAGTCTTAAGTAATGTTATTGGGAATAATCCTGCGGTAATGCTGTTGGCGCCATATTTACAGCATTCAGGGGATGTGGATGCGCTTGGTGCAGCGCTGGCATTGAGTACAGGCTTTTCCAGTAACCTCATCATTTTTGGAAGCCTTGCGGGCATTATTGTGGTGGAGCAGGCGGCAAGTCGCGGCATCACCATTAGCATGCGTGAATTTTGCCGTGCAGGCGTTCCAGTTGCCGCCGCTTGCATAGTGCTAGCACTCGCCTGGATAACACTACTGACCGCGTGATCATGGCTGCTCGTATTTTATAGCGGTCTTCATAATCTCCGATGCAACACCCACGTTGCCAAGCAATTTATACGAGGCATGGGTATCACCACACGCTATTTCCCGAATATTGACGCCCCGGACGATGGTCAATCGATCACTTCGAACAGGCTGACGATCCAGATCACCTGAAACAGGAGCGCAAATACAACGAACCCCGCCTGATAGCGTTCCGATCGCCAGACCAGCGCCAATATGGTTCCGGCAATCAGCACCGCCTGGCGAACCGGGTAATACCAGCCATAGTGGGCTGCATAATAGTCACCGCCCTTGATCAGGGTGTCGATAACATCGACGACCAAGAGCACTAGCAGCAAAACATAAAAGCTCCGGCTGCGCTTTTGGAAGTAATCACCAAACCCCTGATATTCGTCCATGCGATCCGGAAACAGAACCGCCGACAAGGCTGCAAACAGGCTAGCGTAGAATATCAGGAAGAAATAGATTGCGAAGGACCAGTTCGGGCGATGGGCGAGCGCGAATTCAAACCACCAGAAATGAATAATGAACAGTAGAAGGAATAGCACCCAGCCTATATGTAGGAGATAAATTTTCTCCCGCCCCGGATGTTGAACGAAACGCGTGAGGCCGATAATCAGGCGACTAACGCTGAGCCCCAGCACCATTCCTACGATGATGCGGATATGCGTAAAGATTTCTCCGCTGGAAGGAACGTGCGGCAACTCGTTCATGTCACCTCGCGATGCTGCAACTGGATCAACATACGCAGGTTATCAAAACCTGCTTTTTTTGTATTTCTTTCAGAGTCAGACCAATGGATGTTTTCATGCATATATTCCACAAGCCTATTGAGGCTGCAACATCACTTCCCGACGGTATCAGTTCAATTATCCCAGGAGAAGCTCTTTGTTTTAATACAGTGTAATAAAGTTATCTGAATCAAGCCCTTCGCCTAGTGAGATTCCTTTTTCTCTTATGACGCAAGCGGGGTGGAAAACTGACGATATTTTGCCAGAATATTTCCAAGCACAAAAAACGCCGCTCGGCATGACCCGTAAGCGGCGTTTTATCAGTATTCTTGGTCGGAGTGACAGGATTCGAACCTGCGACCTTTGCAATCCCATTCCATTTAATCCATATTTAAGCAGAAACAAAAAGGAACAATAAACAACATCAACATATTGAAAAGTAATAAATTAATCATGAATCATAGTTTTGCCGTTGTTTCCCACTGTACCCCGTTATATTCTATTTTTGCTACCTATTTGCTACCTAGAAAGTAAGAGACCAATCATGACAACCACGGGAAAAATGAAGCTAACCGGCACAGCGCTTGAGCAGCTAACCAAGGAGCCGCCGAGCGATAACGTCTTCGATACTGAATTGGCTGGTTATCATGTGAGGCCGGGCAAACGTGGTTTAACCTTCCGCTTGTTTTATCGCACAAAGACAGGTAAACAACGCATTCTTACGATTGGCCGTTATGGCACATTAACAGCGACCCAGGCGCGCAAAAATGCTACTGAAGCGCTAGCTACCGTAGCTCAAGGTGGCGACCCGCGTGCGGTGCTAGAGGAAGCAAAAGCTGAGGAACAGCGCCAGCAAGAACAAACGCTGCGAGCATACCTAGATGGTCCCTACTCTGCTTACCAGAATCGCAAGAAGGACGGCAAAGGAACTTTGCGCCGAATCCAAAAGGATTTTTCTGACTGGCTAGATAAGCCGATGAGTAGCCTTACTCGTGTGGAAGTTGAACGCTGGCAAGCTCACCAAGAAAATAAAGACAAGCCACTGGCCTTTAGCAGCCTAAAGCGTTCTTTTGACGCCATGCACGCTATGCTGATGCACGCCACAGAGCGCCAAGTAATACCTGCTAACCCACTCGCAGGCGTCAAGCTACAGAAACCAGCGATGAATGACGACGATATGGCCGATCAAGCGTCTCAACGTCGTTATCTAGAAAATGATGAAGCCGAGGCGCTATTTGCTGGCCTGGACGCGTACCAAGAGCAGAAATGCGAGCAGCGTCGCCGAAGTCGCGCCCATGGGAAATCATACCTACCCGACTTGGATGGCTTAGTTTATGTTGATCACGTTAAGCCATGGATTTTGACAATGTATTATACCGGCTTTAGGCCCGGCGACATAACTGGCCTTCGCTGGGAGCACGTCAATCTCACCTTTGGCACGATCCGCAAGGTGATAGAAAAAACGGCGCATCATCACCCTGAGCCAATGACTTTCCCTTTATCCTCAGCGGCCCTTAATATACTAACCATCTGGCACCAGCAACTGGGCGAACCGAAGACAGGCTTGGTGTTTGCTTCTCAGCGCAATGGGCAGCGAATGGATAGAACAGCCATGCAAAAGCCGTGGGCAAGAATACGATCACTTGCCGACCTGTCAAATGACCTAGTTCTATATACACTTCGCCACAACTTCGCGTCCCAACTAGTTATGGCTGGCGCTGACTTGCTGACCGTTTCGAAGTTAATGGCACACAGCGATATCCAGACAACTATCAAGTATTACGCCCATTTACGGCCAGATCATGCACGAGACATTGTTGAACTTTTCGCACAGCAAATGAACATGCAGGATAATCTACTTATAGCAAACCGACATAACGTAGCAAATAAGATTGCTTAGTGGCTTCCTTTAAACCACTACCACTACACCTACCCTTCCAAGCATGGTCATTTTGATTTTCGACCCAAGGAGTTGATCATGAAAATAAGTATCGACATTGACGATGAACTATACGAACAAGCTTTAAAAGCAGCTGAGCCTAGGCTGGATAATACATCAGATATTTTTCATGAAGCTTTGAAAGCCTATGTGCATATCCAAAGTGCTAATCGCCTAGCAAAATTAGGCGGCAAAGCTACAGTAATCCCAGATATATCAAGGCGTCGTGTCGAACCTCCAAGGAAGTGAAATAATCATGAGACTACCTGGCGCCATTAAGGGCAGCTGCTCTTCAAAATCAGCTATCGGCCAAGAGCGGAAATTTAGTAAGTTTTGATATAATGGGTAGTTTGAGCGGTTTGGCTACTCCGCGCCTTCTGTAATATTTAGCTAGGCAAATATCAAATAAGCCAAGAAAAAACTCGTTACCTTTCTCTGTTCACCCTTCGCAAGTCGTCAATACCTACAGATAGCTGTAATCACAGCGTTGGATCCTAGATCAGAACGATAACCAGCTAGTGATTCTATCTGGAGGGTGGCCGTCCAGAGCTTGAAAAGACGCTCAGCGCGGTCACTGTGACTAATATCAGTCCCATACCCAGAATTTGCGGCCCTACCAAGGTTCCGCTTAACACCACGACGCCGAACAGCGTCGCGGTGACCGGTTCGACCATTGCGACAACGGAGGCCACGGCCGGGGCAGTATGTTTCAAACCAATGATATAAAGAACAAAAGACAAACCTGCGCCGAGTACACCGAGTACTGCGAATAGCGGCCAATCCGGCGTGCTCAGGACAGCAACCGTCTGGCCAACATCACTCGGCCAGATAAGAATACTGGCAAGTACCATAAGCGCGATAGAGAGAATAGCCTGCGGGCTACCGTGTGGCGCCGCATACTTGAAGCCGAAAATGAATATTGCGTAGGACAGTCCGGCAAGCAGACCAGCACCTACACCCATCGCCGTAACGCCACTCGCACCGACGTCATAAATCAGTGTAAGCAATACGACACCAAGAATCACTACTGCGATCGCGGCCCACTTCAGCGGCGTGGGACTTTCGAGCCTTAGAGCGAAGGATACGAGATATACGAAGACTGGGGCGCTGTACATCAATGTAGCCGCAACAGCAACGCTACCGTGCGCAATGCTTAAGAAATAGAACGAGAAGTTACCCCCTACGCCGACACCGGCGATGACTGACCAGAACCATAACCGGCGTTTTGTCAGGCCACTACTGTGTGGACGCAGTATTAGCCAGATGAGGACGCACAGTAGTCCGATCGCACCCGGTAGAAGGAAACCACGAACGCGTCCCAACCGTCGGCTATAAGGATTCCGCCGATCCCGCCAGATAACCCCCAGAAAAGCGCCGCCAGCACCACTAAAATTGTACTCGCACCCATCCTGTAACCTCGCTTCTCGTGTTGAACTAACATCGTTGACGGCGGAGAAGGGCGTCATGGGACCCTGCTCCGGGCCGCTGAAAGCAGTGCGTCGGTCACTGCCAGAGTATCAGGTAGGGCCGTCTGTACGCCAGCCAAGCCACTAGGCAGGAAAACCTTCATTTTCAGTTAATCCCCATAAGCCATCCTATCCAGCATCGAATCAGGAGTGCTGGAAATGCGAGCTATGAACAGGCCGATACAAGAGGCCATGTGCTTTAGGCTGGTGCAGTGGGTACTATTACTGGGGTTGCTAAGCGTTACCACAGTAGCCACTGCACAATCTTTTTTTGGCCAGCAGGAGAGCGTTCTTCCTCCAGAGCAAGTCTTCAAGCCAACACTTAGCCATGATGGCGAATCTCTGGAGATTGATTGGCAAATCGAGCCCGACTACTACCTTTACCGCCACCGTTTTTCTGCTGAAGCCGATGGGCGTGAGCTATCGCTGAATATCCCTGACGGGGAAACCATTGAGGACGAGTATTTTGGACGCTCTGAGGTTTATCGTCATTCGTTGAGTATGATCACCCAGCCTGGCAATGCTGAAACAATTACTCTTCGCTGGCAGGGCTGCGCCGATGCGGGCCTTTGCTATCCACCTCAGGAACAGACCTTTGACTTAGCGTCTGCTGGCCAGGACATAGCCAAAACGGATGAACCATCGGATGCCACGAACGAATCCTCATTTGAAGAAAGCCCTACTTCCGACCCAGAAAATACGTTGGCAGAAGACCAGCAACTGGCGGCGCAACTGGCCGGAGGTAATTGGTTCTGGACGTTGGCGGCATTCTTCGGCATGGGGCTGTTACTGACGTTCACGCCTTGTGTATTGCCGATGATACCGATCCTTTCGAGCCTGATCGTGGGGCGACGAGAGGTGGGCGAGAGCCACCGAGCGGCAGGCTTCGTGATGTCTACTGCCTTCGTCCTGCCCATGGCGGCCACCTATGCGTTACTCGGCGTGGCCGCTGCCATGGCAGGCGCCAATCTACAAATGCTATTTCAGAACGTCTGGTTTATAGGCCTGTTCTCGCTACTGTTTATCGTTCTCGCCCTGGCCATGTTTGGCTTGTTCGAATTAGAGCTACCGAGAGCGCTTCGCCAGCGGCTTGATGCAGGCATGGCGCGTCAACGCGGCGGGCGTTTAAAAGGGGTTGCCATCATGGGCGTGCTCTCTGCACTGCTAGTGGGTCCCTGCATGACCGCACCGCTAGCGGGAGCGCTACTGTTCATTGCCGATAGTGGCAACCCCTGGTTGGGCGGCGCAGCCCTGTTATCGCTTGGACTCGGAATGGGCCTACCACTCATCCTGATCGGCACCGTGGGTAGCCAGCTTCTACCTAAGCCGGGTGCCTGGATGATTCGCATCAGAGCGCTTTTCGGCTTTGTATTACTGGGGATGGCGATTTGGTTTGTGGCTCGCGTAATACCTGATGCCATCGTTCTCGGCCTTTGGGGCGCTCTAACACTTAGCTTTGCGATAGCCCTCATGTCGCTTGCTCGGAACGAAGGCCTTAGTGGCATCACGCCTCAAGTCTTGACGGCCAGTGCAGCAAGCATAGCCATATGGAGCGCGCTAATGTTAATCGGCGCTGCCGGCGGTGCCTCTGATCCTTGGCGTCCGCTAGCGATTTTTACATCAACTAATGGAGGCTCAAACACAGCAGATTCGATGTCAAATAATGAGCAACCGCTTACCTTTGATGAGGTTGAAGATCTAGCCACGCTTGATGCCCGTATTGACCAAACCGGGGTTAGCGGCCAGATGACGCTCGTCGAATTTACGGCCGACTGGTGCATCTCTTGTAAGGTGATCGAACAGGAAGTTTTCGCTGACCCCACTGTTCAAGCCGAACTGGAGAATGTGCAACGGTTGAGCATCGACGTAACTAACTACGACGCATCTGACAAGGAGATCATGGAGCACTTCGGCATCGTTGGGCCGCCAACGCTAATGTGGTTCGGCTCTGACGGGCACGAGCGGCGCAGTGCGCGCATTATCGGCGAACTAGATGCTGACACATTTCTGAAGCGCTTCGATCAGGCCAAACAAACCGGCAGCAGTACCACTGGAGGTGGTTCATGAGTCCTCTGGATCGCAGCCTCGTTATCGGCCCGTTAGCTCTGAGCGTAGGGCAGCTTTTGCTGATGCTTTCGATAGTTATCGCACTGATCATCGGAGGCTGGCTAGGCCGCCGTCGAAAGGTCAATGTTGGCGATAGCATCTTCAATGCCATGCTCTTGGGTGTGATCGGGGCGCGACTTGTTTTCATCGTTCAATATGGCGAAAGCTACGATACGTTCTGGTCGTGGTTTGACATACGCGATCGCGGCTTCGAGCCGCTAGCGGGCCTTGTCGTCGCCTTGGTTTATCTTGCTTGGCGGCTATGGCGCCAACCTCGCGAGCGCGGTCCTCTCGGGACAGCCGTAATATCAGGGGCTCTGACCTGGTCGCTGACGGCGGGGGCGCTGACACTCATGGTATCTCAAGGTGCTAGCATTCCTTCGACGGCGTTAACCACGCTTAAGCATGACGAAGTGACTCTTCCCACTATGCTAAGCGAAGCTGATCGCCCCATGGTGGTCAATCTTTGGGCCAGTTGGTGCCCGCCGTGTCGACGCGAAATGCCTGTATTTGAGCAGGCTCAACAAGAGCGAGACGACGTGACGTTCGTGTTCGTCAATCAGGGCGAGAGCCTCAGCACCGTTAGTGCCTTTTTACAGCAAGAGTCACTCACCCTCGATAATGTCTACCTCGACCGGAACAATGCGCTCGGCCATGACGTGGGTGCCATGGCCATGCCCACCACGCTTTATTACAACGCCGATGGCACGCTTATCGACACCCACTTTGGAGAGCTGTCTCGCGCCACGCTCGATCGCAGTCTTGCGCGTTTCAACCTCTAACTCACCTCACTTTGGAGACAACACACATGGCCGCTTTCAACGCCTGTATGACACCACTACGCCTCACACTAACGCTTGGGACTAGCATCGCGCTGGCAACAAGTCTGCCTGCAACTGCCGCTGAGTGGCCCGCCCCTATTCAAGAGCTCGAACAGCAAGGTCTCACGATTCATGGAGAATTCGATGCGCCGGACGGGCTGACTGGATATGCAGGTAGTGCTCGTGGCCAGACGATTGCGGCATACCTTACCTCGGGAGGCGAGCATGCGCTAGTTGGTACACTGATTAATGCCGAGGGTCAGGACGTATCAGCTGAGCGGCTAGAGCAGCTCGTCAACGGCCCAAGAAACGCCGAGTTATGGCAAGAAATGGATAGCCAACACTGGGTGCGCGATGGCGATAAAGAGGCACCCCGTATCGTATATACCTTTAGTGACCCCAACTGTCCTTACTGCCGCCAACTGTGGGAAGACGCCCAACCCTGGGTTGAAAGTGGCGACGTTCAGGTTCGTCATTTGATGGTAGGTATTCTCAAAGCAGACAGCCCTGAAAAGGCAGCCGCGATACTCAATGCGGATAATCCTGGCGAAGCGCTGGCTGAGCATTACCGCAACGATGCCATGCCCGAAAATCAAGGGGATGACCAAAGCGAGCAGTGGGTTAGCGAAAACACCCAGCTAATGCGCGATGGCCAACTCTTCGCAACGCCAGCGACCTTTTATCAGGATGACAACGGTGACGTGCACAGTGTGATGGGTGCTCCCTCGCCCGATAAGCTTCGAGCCATTATGGGGAGTGATTCACCTTAATCTAAACGGGTTCAACCCGAAGTCAATTGAAGCGTCACTCGTAGCCCAACACCATTGCCAGATGCGAACGTCACTCGGCCTCCTGCCCGGGTGACAATCGCCTCGACGATCGAAAGACCCAAGCCACTACCTTTAGGATGATCTCCCCGATGAAAGCGCTCCGTCAGTCGGGAGAGGTGTTCGGCAGCAATGGTTTCACCCTGACTAGTGATATCGATGACTGTCATTCCCTTTGATTCCTGTACGGAAATCTCTATCGGCGCACCGGGTGCGCCGTGACGCATCGCATTTTCGAGCAGGTTGCGTAGAACCGTCACGAGAAGCGGCTCAGATAGGGCGACATGTACTTGGTTAACGCCTTGGGGATAATGACAATGATCACGGCTACCGGTTTCTGTCATCGCAGCCACCAGTGCCCCCCCAAGAGGAGTAGGATCAGGACGACGGGCACGTGTGATGTCCTCACTTTCCATTCGCGCCAATAGCAAAAGCTGACCAAGCGTTTTCGTTAGTCGATCTACCCCAGCTTCAGCTTGCTGCATCGCTTCGTACTGCTGGTGACCGTCAACACGCCTCGCGATTTGCAGATGTGTGCGAACGGCAGTTAACGGTGTACGAAGTTCGTGGGCAGCATCGTCGGTAAAGCGCTGCTCCAATTCAAGCATACGTCGCGTTCGTGCCAGTAGCGTATTGAAACTATCGATCAGCGGGCGAATTTCACCAGGCAATCCATGAAGAGGTAGTGCCGAAAGGTCATTGTGTTCGCGCAGAATAAGTCGTTGTTGTAACTTGGCAAGCGGCGCAAGTCCTCGTGTTACCCCCCACCATAGCGCAACAAGACTGCCCACCAGCGCCAGTAGAAATGGGTAAAGCGCGGCCCGGCGAACCTGCAGCAGCAGTGCTTCTCTCTCTTTCAGACGATCAGCCACCGTAATACGCTTGTCGTTATCAACTAACGTGTAAACTCGCCAGCGCTGCCCGTTGTGCTCGCGATAACGATACCCCTCAGCCTCAACGGCAAGCACGTCGTTCATTTCCGGATGCGTACCCGCCACCACTTGACCACGAAGCGATGATACTCGACAAGCGATACCATCCAGCGAAGGAATCGTTGGCGTTTCATCTTCTGTACCTTTCCAAGACGTTGCTGGCACGCGATCCAACAAACCAGCCACCATTCGCGCCGATTGAGCCAGACGCTGATCCAGAGACTCTTCCAACTGCGCCGACAGGTCGCGCATTGACCATATGGCAGTGATACTCCATAGCAGCACGAGAGTAATTCCAAGTGTAGCAACCAGACGTAAGCGCAGATTCATGAGGTCGCATCACTGTTGTATTTGCCAAGTCGATAACCCAAACCTCGCACGGTTTCGATCACGTTGCGTCCCAGCTTGCGACGCAGTTGGTAGATGTGCACATTAAGCGCATTGCTTTCGATCTCATCATCAATACCGTAAAGGCAGTCCTTCAATTGATCGGCGCTCAGAATTCGCCCGCGAGCTCGAATTAATGCTTCCAGCAGCATTAATTCGCGTCGCAACAGGACGACGGGTTCTCCATCCAACGTGACGCTACGTGTGACGGGGTCTAATGCCAGGCTGCCGTGACGAATGGCGTGATCCACTTGCCCTGCCGTACGGCGTAATAACGATTGGAGCCGGGCTGTTAACTCGTCAAGATCAAACGGCTTGACCAAATAGTCGTCTGCGCCTCCCTGAAGGCCCTCGACGCGGCTCGCTACCGCATCTCGAGCCGTTAGCATCAGCACTGGCGTCGCCACGCTCGCATGACGCCAATGCTTCAATAACGTCAAACCATCTCCATCGGGCAATCGACGGTCGAGAATAACAGCATCGTAGTTAATGGTGGCTAGCGCGCCTTTCGCAGTATCCAAGGTGGTGACGGTATCAACCACAAAGCCGCTCAGTGCCAATCCTGCTTCGACGCCAGCCGCTACCGGGGCATCATCCTCGACCAGTAATACCCGCATACTTACTCCTCAAGGTCATAGAAAATGGTTTCTATCAGCAGTATGCCATTAGGGGATGAAGTTAATATGAGGCAGCCCCATTTTGCAGCCGATAGATCGAAACCATCCAAACCAACAACTAAACAGCATTATGTAATGCCAAAAGCCGCCATTATCCACATCCACGCTTCATTTACAGTTAATGTTCATCATGCCTAATGAGCTTTTGGTCGTATAGTGAGTAACGTTTCTTATGAACTCTTGCTTTGTAAAACCTGCAGTCAGTGGTCGACTGCTTCGCTGCGTATTCATGGTGGCATTGTGGCTTGCTTCATTTTCGGCTTTTGGCGAGACCTCACGGCCGCCAGGACATTATCTATTGCCTGAAACCGGCAATATCGTGGGTGAAGCTTATACCGTTCAAGTAGAGAACGAAGAGGATACCTTGCTCGATATTGCTCACGCGCACGGTGTCGGATATGAGGAAATTCGACGGGCCAATCCTGACACCAGTCTTTGGGTTCCCGGTAAAGGGACGCAGGTTCAAATTCCAGCGCAGCACATACTGCCGGATGTAGAGCGTAAAGGAGTGGTTATCAATATCGCGGAGCTGCGGCTTTACTACTATCCCGAGGTGCAAGATGGAGAAACACCTCGCGTCGAAACCTACCCCATTGGCATCGGCCGCGATGGATTCGATACACCATTGGGGATTACCAAAACCACCATGCGCCTTGAGGACCCCGCTTGGTATCCTCCCGAATCCATTCGCCAGGAAGCTGCTGAACGCGGCGATCCACCGCCTGACGTTGTTCCGCCAGGGCCCGACAACCCCCTCGGTCAGCACGCCATTTTATTGGATATTCCTGGCTATTTAATCCACGGCACTAATCAACCAGATGGCATTGGTATGCGCGCCAGTCGAGGTTGTATCCGTATGCACCCCGACGATATTAAAGCCGTATTTGAGCAAATACCCAACGGTACCCAGGTCAATATTATCGATGAGCCGATCAAGCTTGGCTGGGACATCGACCACTTGCCGCACTTGCAGGCATTTACGTCGCTTAATGAACAAGAAACAAGCATGAGCGACTTGCTGGGTATCGTTGATAATGCTGACGAATTGCCGGAAACAACGCGCTCAAACATTGATTATGAAGTGATGCAGAAAGCGCTTAAAAGGGGTAGTGGACGTATAGAGCCGTTAATTTAGCCCGCTTTTTAGTAAAATCTAGCGGTTGTGATGGGCTCAAATGTGGCCAAGTACTTTCACGAGTGATGCCGTCATGTCCATCTCCAGGTGAATTGCGCCCTATTCCCCAGTCCTCCATGCAAGTCATCGTTTACGGCGCTCTTAAGGGATAAATGGAGCATACAAAGGGAATAAAGTATAGTGGTAAGCAATATTCAGCGCTATAGTCGGGCGGTAACCAGCGCGAAACTCTTTGCAGTTGGTTAGTTAAACCCAGGTTTTAAGCCAGGTCATCGCATATAATCCCAACTTTGCTAAATGCATTAAGCACGAAGGCTTCACAAGGTCCACTCTCATTTTTTGATTTAGGAGGTTTGAAAGGATCGGCAAACTCTGGGCTATGGATGGCCAGTTTTTGAACGACACCTTGGACGAGCCGCACGCTGGAAAGCCTTAGAGGCGTCGCAGTAGCCAGCTCAGCAATAGCTCACTCGGGCACGATGGACACTGCTTAATGAGTACCGTAATCAACTGCGATTAGGTTCTTTATCATTCGTCCTTCAGCGGTAAGGTCAAATACACAATCCATTGATTTGACCTGATTGGCGGCACGAGAGAGACGCGGAGCGGTCGACGATCACTCAGTCCACGCGACATCATAAAAACGCATCACGTCTCGGCGTACTCCCACTTTTCTCAACGCCTCGCAAGTGACCCACCCTCTCCAGTAGCGATTCAGCGAAAAGCTTCTTTAATCTTGTCTCCGCGACTTCGAGTTCGTTGAGTCGCTTGGAACCTGGCTAGCTCATTCCACCCAATTCGCTGCACCATAAGTAATAACTTGCTTCCGAGAAACCATGCCGACGGTATGGCTCATCAATAGGCAGCCCCGCATCTGCTTCACCCAAGAGACCTATGAACTGTTGTGTGCTAACGCGCATGCATGTCCGTTCTCCTTGCTAGTAGGATCGAAATCTAAAGTGTAGCGCAACCCAATCAGAGGGGGAGATGTCACTTTTACTTGATGTTTGTATAAACATGTTTCATTGTTTTCTTGTTATTCCAATATGGTCTAGGCTTGTAACTAAAATGGAGAATGAGGAAGAATATGCGTAATTTCCGACACTCACCAGGCAGGCCGGACGTGGCCGGCTTTTACGATCAAAGAACCTCAAGCGTTCAATATATTATCAGTGACCCTGCGACACGGCGCTGTGCCATCCTTGACCCTGTCTTGGACTTTGATGAGAAGTCAGGGACCACTGCAACCCACCATGCTGATGAGTTACTAGATTACGTCGCACGGGAGGGGCTCATCGTTGACTGGATACTCGATACGCATCCACACGCCGACCATTTTTCGGCAGCACAGTATCTTAAGGAAAAGACAGGGGCACCAACGGCTATAGGAGCTTACGTTACGCAAGTGCAAGCGCTATGGAAGGATATATACAACTGGCCCGACTTTCCGGATGACGGCGGCCAGTGGGACCACCTTTTTGTAGAGGGCGATACTTTCCACGTGGGCGAGATAGAAGGCCGGATTATGTTCTCGCCCGGCCATACCAAGGCGTCGATCACCTACGTCATCGGCGATGCGGCGTTCGTGCACGACACGCTGTTTCAGCCGGATGGCGGTACGGCCCGTGCCGATTTCCCTGGGGGCAATGCTCACAAACTCTGGGATTCCATTCAGGCCATCCTGGCACTGCCGGACGACACTCGGCTCTTTACCGGTCACGACTACATGCCCGGCGATCGCGAGCCAGAGTGGGAAAGCACGGTGAGTGTCCAGCGCGAAACCAATATTCATCTCCAAGACAGCCCGACAGCGGAAAGCTTCATCGCTTTGCGTAACGAACGTGACGCCAAGCTGCCCATGCCGAAACTGATCCTGCACGCTTTGCAAGTCAATATCCGGGGCGGCGACCTGCCAGAGCCAGAGGATAATGGTCGTCGTTACCTGAAGATTCCCCTCGATGCTCTACCGGGGGCCGCCTGGGATGATGAGGCGCGTTCCTAAAGCGACCAAGGAGGTAACCTATGGATATCAAACCACTCGATGATCGCCTTTACGTGGCAGCACAACCTCGCCTCGACGAACTTGAACAGCTTGCCGAACAAGGGTTCCGCACCATTATCTCCAATCGCCCGCGCGGGGAAAGTGATGACCAGCCGGATCCCGATGCCCTCAAGGCTAAGGCCAAATCACTGGGCATGGCCTGGCATGAAGTTCCCGTAAAGCCTGGGGAATACGCAAAGGCGGACATCGATGCCTATTCAGATGTGCTGCATTCTGCAAAGGCCCCCGTGCTCGGCTTCTGCCGAACGGGAAAACGCGTGGCCCATCTGTGGGCATTATCACTCGCCCCGCAGCGTCCGGTATCCGAGCTGATCGCCTCAGCCAAAGCGGCTGGCTATGACTTGGAGCCCTTGCGCGACAGGCTTGAACAACAAGCCCATCAGGCAAAGGGTGATTCTGGGTCGTGAGCGTGCTATGGCCAGCCTGAAGCATTATCTGCCCATCCTCCAGTGGCTGCCCGGCTATGGACGCGATACGTTGGCCAGTGACCTGTTGGCAGCGGTAATCGTGACCGTCATGCTGATCCCGCAGTCGCTGGCATACGCCATGCTGGCGGGCCTTCCCCCCGAGGTGGGGCTTTATTCAAGCATCGCCCCGCTGTTCGTTTATGCGATTTTCGGGACCAGCCGCACCCTTGCCGTAGGGCCAGTGGCAGTAGTCTCACTGATGACAGCGGTGGCCATCGGTCGTATCGCCCCGCAAGGGTCGCCGGAATACCTGGGTGCTGCACTGTTACTGGCACTGATGTCTGGTTTGCTTCTCATCCTCATGGGGGTGGCGCGACTGGGCTTCTTAGCCAATTTCCTCAGTCATCCCGTGACCTCCGGATTCATCACCGCCTCGGGGCTGCTCATCGCGACCGGTCAGGCCCGACACTTGCTGGGGGTGGAAGCCTCGGGTCACAACATGATCGAATTGCTGGGCGACCTGTGGGGAAACGTAGGAAGCCTCCATGGCATTACTCTTGCCATCGGTTTAGGTGTGCTGGTCTTTCTTTATGCTGCCCGGCGTTGGTTAAAGCCAGGGCTCCTGTCGCTAGGCCTGCCGTCACGCTCAGCGGATATGCTGTCCAAGGCAGCACCGATTCTTGCCGTGGCGCTGACCACCCTAGCGAGCTGGGCCTGGCAGCTCGACCAGCACGGCGTAGCCGTCGTGGGCGAAGTACCGGCCAGCCTACCTCCGCTTACCTTACCAGGTGTGGACCTTGGGCTATGGCGTGAACTGTTAGTAGCTGCCTTGCTGATAAGCGTGGTCGGTTTCGTGGAGTCAGTATCGGTAGGTCAGACCTTGGCCGCCAAGCGTCGGCAACGCATCGAGCCAAACCAGGAACTGATCGGTCTTGGCACTTCGAATATCGCGGCTTCCTTCTTTGGCGGCATGCCGGTGACGGGTGGCTTTGCCCGTTCGGTGGTCAATTTCGATGCCGGCGCTCAGACTCCGGCGGCAGGTGCGTTCACGGCCATAGGCATCACACTGGCCGCGTTGCTGCTGACACCGTTGATCGCCTATCTCCCCATCGTCACGCTCGCCGCAACCATTATCGTCGCCGTCCTGTCATTGGTGGATCTCGGCGCGGTGCAAAAAAACTGGGCCTATTCCCGTAGTGATGGCGTAGCCATGTTGGTAACCATCATCGCCACCCTGGGCCATGGGGTGGAAAGCGGCATCCTGGCTGGCGTAGGGCTGTCGCTCGCCTTGCATCTCTACCGTACCAGCCGTCCCCATAGCGCCGTGGTTGGCCGAGTTCCGGGCAGCGAGCATTTCCGAAATGTCCTGCGCCACGACGTTGAGACCGATAAGCGTCTGGTCCTACTCCGCATCGACGAAAGCCTTTATTTCGCCAACGCCCGTTACCTTGAGGATACCGTGATGGCCTTGATTTCCCGTGACTTCGAATTGCAGCATATCGTGCTGGCGTGTCAGGCAGTTAATACCATCGACGCCTCGGCCTTGGAAAGCCTAGAGGAGATCAACGCTCGGTTGAAGGATGCCGACGTGGCGCTGCATCTGGCCGAGGTCAAGGGGCCGGTTATGGACAAGCTTCGTGGCTCCGATTTCATGAAAGCGCTCGGCGGCGAGGTCTTCCTCAGTACCTACGATGCTTGGCGCAGCCTGCATCAAGAGAAAACGTCGTTGGCTCAGGCAACCAACACCCAACGGGTTCAGCAAACTAAGGAGTAAACGAAGTGGATTGGACTTCAAATCTGCAAGGACTGGCCGGCGGTATACTCATCGGCATTTCCGCTACCTGGTTGATGGCCACGCTAGGACGTATCACCGGTATCAGCGGCATCGCCGGCACGCTGGTGACGACGCGTCCAAAGGGCGACAGTGCTTGGCGGGCCGCGTTCCTGGTTGGCCTGGTCACCGGGCCTGTTGTGCTCGTTCTGGTGGGAGGCGGTCTGGGAAACGTGGTGGGACAGCCCAATGAGGTTATTGGTGATCCCGCCGGTGGCGTGATGCTGATGTTGATTGCGGGGCTGTTGGTGGGTGTCGGGACAGGGCTCGGCAGCGGCTGTACCAGTGGTCATGGGGTATGTGGCCTGTCACGTCTATCGCCGCGTTCGATGGCGGCTACCGTCACGTTTTTGCTGAGTGCCATGGCAACCGTCTATATCACCCGACATGTGATAGGAGGTGGGGCATGAGAACCTTAATGGCTTACGCCGCAGGGCTCTTGTTCGGACTCGGCCTCGCCATTTCAGGCATGACCGATCCGGCGCGTGTTCTCGGCTTTCTGGATATCGCCGGCGAATGGGACCCTACCTTGGCCTTCGTACTGGGCGGGGCCGTCATCACTACCTTCATCGGCTACCGGTTGGTATTGCGTCGGAGCAGCCCTTTTTTTGGTGATAAATTCCACCTACCAACCAAGCGTGAACTCGATAGCCGCTTGCTCGGTGGGGCGGCGCTCTTTGGCATTGGCTGGGGGCTTTCGGGCTACTGTCCAGGTCCTGCCATCGCCTCGGTCGTCGGACTGAGCACGCCTCTCGTCGCGATGCTTGTGGCAATGATTGGCGGGTGGTGGTTAGCAAAGCGGTTCTCAGGCAGCCGCTGACCAGCGCTTGAGCTTAAACCATTGTTTGCTACGATTGAAGTACAGGTTTCGAAGTGTAGTTTTAGGTTAACGAAAGATAACTAGTGTCTGAAGAAAGGATGACGTTGGACAAATTAAATTAGGAAAAGGAGGTCACATGCTCCCTTCAACGACTTCACGCGTTGAGCAGAACACTGCCGACAGCATCAATCAGCATATCCGGCGGCGCACCGAAGACAACATCGCGTACTTTGCCCAACATCGCCATGAAATTGAACGCCGTCTACAAGAGCTCGACAATGAGTGGGACATTGAACGCACTCTGGAAGCGAACGCGTCAGCCCTGAGCCTGGCTGGTGTGGCTCTTGGGGGCTTGGTCGATAAGCGTTGGCTCCTGTTGCCTGCGGCGGTTACCGGTTTTCTTCTGCAACACGCATTGCAGGGGTGGTGCCCACCCATCATTATCTTTCGAAAACGTGGTGTACGCACTTCAAAAGAAATCGATCAAGAACGCTATGCGCTTAAAGCATTACGTGGAGACTTTTCCCACCTAGAAAGTACTCCGCCAGCCAGCCCACGTGATCGTATATACGAAGTGCTGGACAGAGTAGAACGTTAAGAACGCATTCGCTTATCTAAGCGAATGCTCATCAGGCCAAGCAAGTCCTACCCTCAGTGGGCAGGGCCGAAATGTACATGCCAAATCAACTCTCTGCTCTCCTTTGTTAAGAGAGCGGAGTTTATTTCTGCGCGCTACACCTCCCCCCAGCGACTTTCAGTCCGCTGAGTAATGTACTTACCCTGCTCAAGGTTTATGTTTACGTGCTAAAACAGCTGTTCCTAGCACAACTAGAAAGTGGAATACTGTGCAATCATGCCAAACAACGTAGCGCTGTTTGGGCAGAGTTGTATGAGTGGTAATATCCACGAACAATTATTCCACAGTGTTTGAGACTGTCTCGAAACGTTGCTTGGTTGCTTGGATTGCTTCGTTTGAAATACCTAGAACACTAAAATTCTGATAGCCAAGTTTGAGAAGATCATCGGCTAACGCAAATTAACCGCCGCCCACGTCGATAAATAGCCGTCGCATTTCGAAATCCTCTGGATCAGCCCCGTTATAAATAAGCTAAGCCTCTTCACAGGTTAAAATATCAACAAAACACCAAATGGATAGCGTCATATTTTATTTATCTCAAAAAAATTGCCTAACTGCGTTGCCTGAATTTCAGGTGACTACCTTTAATCCATCAAGATGGATGGAGGTAACGCATAGCAGAACCATCTGAACCGAAGTTCCCTTATTTTTATATGGAGTGGTTTTTTGGTACTGGTGAGAGATACGGTGTGGTGAGAAAGGCGAATCATTGTTGCCAGCTGCGCCTTCTTGTTTCCGACGAGTGCTACCTATTTGCTACCTGACATCTAACAAAACAAAAACGGCCACTGTAGCAATTAGCTAAGTGACCGTTTTATATGTCTTTTTTGGTCGGAGTGACAGGATTCGAACCTGCGACCTTTGCAACCCCATTGCAACGCGCTACCAAGCTGCGCCACACTCCGATGTCTTGTGCATTTCCCTCAAGACGGTGCGTATACTATCGCTTTATGCGCCAAATGAAAAGTTATTTTTGCGCTTTCTTTTCAAGTATTTGGCATTAGGCATGGTCTGCATCCAGCAACAGGCGATGCATCGCTTCATACACACCGGGCGCAGTCACCAGCAGTTCATTAGGATACAGGTCCGCAGGCACGCCTTCTGGAACGATACCCAAGTGCCCTACGCTTGCCCCAGCTTCACGGGCAACAACCCAGCCAGCAACAAAGTCCCAAGGCGAAACGCTTTCATAATAAGCACCCAAGCGTCCGCAGGCCACATCACATAAGTCCAACGCTGCTGCTCCATTGCGTCGTACATCTCGACAATGCGCCAGTACTCCATTCAAGCGTGCTAGTAGTTTTTGGCGGGCCTCTTTTTGATAAGGAAAGCCTGTACCTACCAGGGTTTCAGCTAGCCTCATCACCTTACTGGCCTGGATCGGTTGCTGATTGCAATAAGCGCCCTGTCCTTCTGCCGCACTGAAGGTTTCATCCAGGAAAGGCGCATAGACCACACCCACCTTGGCTATCCCCTCTTCCATCCACCCAATGGACACCGCAACATGCCG
Source organism: Halomonas sp. 72 (assembly GCF_052379785.1). Lineage (NCBI taxonomy): Bacteria > Pseudomonadati > Pseudomonadota > Gammaproteobacteria > Oceanospirillales > Halomonadaceae > Halomonas > Halomonas sp. 72. Next base: position 123,880 of record NZ_JBQSYY010000006.1, read on the forward strand.
TAACCCTTGCGCAAAATTGACGGTGCCATCAATGGGGTCTACCACCCAAAGTTTAGAAACATCGGCATTTAACGCATGCGCGGGGGATAGTTCTTCACTGAGGAGCCCTTCATCAGGGAAGGAAGTGTTTAATCGTTCTCTTATTAACTGATCGACGGCCACGTCAACATCCGTGACTAACTCATCACCCGCTTTAAGCCGTTGTGAAAATGACTGGTCTGCGCGTGCCTGACGAATGAGCTCTCCTGCCTCATGGGCAATAGAAACGGCTACATCCAGACGCTCTTTCAATGTATGCATTGCTCTGCTTTTCCTTCTACGCATTGCGAGGAGTTTGAGCATAGTCACACAATATGACTTTTTAAGTCACGATGATGCAATAAAAGCAGGAAAATTAACGCAGTGCACCCACCAGAATGTCGACGACTACACGCGTGGCCGCCTCAATCAGCACTACATCAGCGCCTACTCGTTCCCATTCGTAGCCAGGATAGCGCGGCAAATGACCGGCCAATGAGCCGTCAAAGCGCTTTGCTATACCGGGTGGTAGCGGTTTGCCACGCTGAATTTGTCGTTGAATGCCGGGGGGCAGTGATTCAGCAGCGGGTGCATTAAACTGGCGTAGCAAGCGCAGTAGCTCGCGCTCATTGACGCGTGGCAAATCCACATATTGCTTATTGTGGCTTTCACGCATCGAACGTGAGCTTCCTTGCTGATACCGCTGCTCTTGCCCATTATCGCGTGCGCCATGGGCTGGCGCGTGGGCAGGCGGCTGTGCAAACGTGTTGCTGGCAACTATCAATCCTCCCAGACAACTTACCAACACGGCTAGACTCGTTCGCTTCATTTGAAAACCTCTCACTAAACATATTGGCTAACACGGTTAGCTTGTAGTGTAGTGAGGAAATACGCACAGAGTATGGAAATATAAAGATCATACGGGGTCTTTTAACATCCACTCCCTATCGGATACTAAGAGCCTTTGACCACGATTTTTCCTGCTTCAATATTAATAATGCCCCCGCGTGCTGACTGAATTTCGATTCCATCCCCACTTGTGTTACTGCTCGTAAACGCGTCAAGCAGCTCTTGTTTACGGCTATCAGTGCCGCTATCACAGGCTTGAAAGCTGAAATCATCAGAAATAGCTGAGTCTGCTTGAGCTGTTTCGGACAGCGAATAATTTACCAATGCCATACTCCGATAGGAAGCCAGCTCCCCCTCGCAGGCGGTTAAAGACGCTTTATCAAGGTAATTCCCATACTGGGGCACTGCCACTGCCATCAAAACGCCCACGATAGCAATGACGATCATGAGCTCTATCAGAGTAAAGCCATCTTCGTCCCCTTTGATCTTGCCGCTATGCTTATCCAAGCTGCCCCCTGTTTATCGACATCACGCACATTTTTATTGAAATTACTAACTAGTCTTACAGCAGTATCACAGATACAATACTAATCATAATTAATCAATTTATTAGCCGAAAAATAGCGTTTTAATTTATGAGAGCAGGCGAATTATTGTTTGTTAGCAATCTTTCATGAGCAACAATTAATACTCTAATATCAAAAGCTTAAGAGATCATCTTTTTCGAGATTATTGATGGAATTTGAAGGATTAGCCAAGCGTTTAATTAACAGCGAGCTGCTAAGCATCGACCAGGCCGAAAAAGCAGAAACAGCGTCACTCGCCTTGGGAGTATCATTATTACGCTATGTAGCTGAACAAAGACTCGTGGACGCTAGCGCCGCCGCTTCTGCAGCTGCCTGGGAATATGGCTTTCCAGTGATTGATTTAGAGACTCTTCAGCTAGAAGCGCTGCCCACAGCTACCAGCTTTCCTGTCCATCTTTTAACATCCTTAAAAGTCCTGCCTCTGGCTCAACGGGGGCGTCATCTCACGGTCGCCATTTTCTGCCCATCAGTCCTGTCTCAACTTGATGAGCTAACATTCTCTCTAGATGTCGTTAGCATTGAAGGAATTTTGGCCCCGTTCGATCAGCTTGAGACCGTATTAAATAGCTACCTCACCCATCATAAATATGCCTCTTTAGGTTCCATCAAGCATCTGCCTGATTATAAATTGGCCTCTGAAGATGACGATTTTCAGCTTGAGGACATGGCCCAAAGCATAGAAGACGGGCCTGTCGTTGAATTCGTTAATAAAGTACTGCTGGACGCTATTGATCGGGGTGCTTCAGACATTCACTTCGAGCCCTATGAGCAACGCTACCGTATTCGATTCAGGATTGACGGCGTGCTTATTGAAGTTGCTCAGCCACCACTGACAATGCGAAATCAGATAGCAGCACGCTTGAAGATCATGGCTCGCCTTGATATCTCGGAGCGTCGCCTTCCACAAGATGGAGCCATTAAATTCTCGGCAAAACGCCATCAAACGTTAGATTTGCGTATCAATTCATTGCCGACCGTTTACGGCGAGAAGGTCGTATTACGTCTGCTTGATCCTACCTCTCTTCAGCTTGGCATTGACCAATTGGGCTTTTCAGATACCCAGAGGGGGCTCTATGAAAAAGCACTCAAACAGCCCCAGGGAATGATTTTAGTCACAGGCCCTACTGGCAGTGGTAAAACGGTCTCACTCTATACGGGCATCGCACTACTCAATCAAGTAGAGCGGAATATCTGCACGGCAGAAGATCCTGTTGAAATCAAGGTAGCAGGTATTAATCAAGTGAACGTGCTACCCCACATTGGACTGGATTTTGCCAATGCACTGCGCGCCTTTCTCCGTCAGGATCCTGACGTAGTGATGGTAGGTGAAATACGCGATCTTGAAACTGCGGAGATTGCAATAAAAGCAGCACAAACAGGTCATCTTGTACTTTCAACCGTGCATACCAATTCTGCGGCAGATACCCTTACGCGCTTATGCAACATGGGAGTATCGGCATTTAATATTGCAAGCTCGGTGAGTCTGATTATTGCGCAACGCTTAGCTCGAAAATTATGCAGTCATTGCAAACAGCCTACGAACATCCCCATGGACGCCATCTCCAGCGAAGTTACCAATGAAGATATCCTTCAACAAGCAACCTTTTATCGTGCTGAAGGATGCAAAAAATGCACACATGGATATAAAGGCCGGGTGGGCATCTATGAAGTGGTTCCCGTTTCCGAAACGATTCGGCAGCTCATTATGCACAACGCGTCCGCACTTGAGATTAACGAGCAGATCAGAAAGGAAGGACATGCCAGCCTTCGCCAAAGCGGCTTTTATTATGTTATCCAAGGCATTACCAGCCTGGAGGAAATTAATCGTGTCATTAAGGAGTAACGCTTGACTCGATATGCCGTTAAACGTAAAGCCAAGTCACCCCGCTTGTATCGCTGGAAATGGACAGGGACGGTGGGCCAAACACGTTTACTACATGGTGAAATTATCGGCCATAGCAAGGTCGCCGTTACCGCCGAGCTACGCAAACAAAATATTGACGTGCGGCGTGTCGCTAAAAAAAGCGACCTGAGTAGCCAAGGACGTATAAAACCTCGCGATATCATGATTTTTTCACGCCAGCTGGCAACGATGATTCAAGCGGGCATCCCCCTATTACAGGCTTTTCAGGTAGTGGCTGAAAGTCTGAAAAAACCGTCGATGGTGGCGCTTATTCATCAGCTAACCAATGACGTAGCATCAGGGACAAGCTTTTCTGACGCCTTACGATACCACCCTCAATATTTTGATCGTTTGTTTATTAATCTGGTTGATGCAGGCGAACAGTCCGGCACACTTGACAAAATGTTAGAGCAAAACGCGGTTTATAAGGAAAAACTAGAGTCCCTAAAGGGGCGTGTCAAAAAGGCGTTGTGGTATCCGACGACCGTTTTGCTGACCGGCATCGCGATTACACTGCTATTACTTATTAAAGTGGTACCTCAGTTTGAAAGCATGTTTCAAAGCTTTGACGCTGAGCTACCGGCGGTGACACAGCTAACCGTCGACTTATCGATGCTGGCCCAACAACTATGGCTACCTTTACTGGGAACAGCCACAACAGTGATTCTATTGCTGCGATGGCTGACGCGCCGCTCTCCAGCGCTTGTCTACCTGCTTCATCGCCTTTTGCTACGTATTCCTGTTATCGGCAACATCATTGATAAAGCGGCTGTTGCACGATTTTCCCGTACCTTGGCCACGACGTATGCATCCGGCATTCCTCTGGTAGAAGGGCTTGCAACTGCGGCTGGCTCAACGGGCAATAAGGTATATGAACAAGCGGCACTCCAGACACAAAAGGAGGTAGCAACAGGTCAGCAGCTGCATTTTTCAATGCGAATGACCAACCGTTTCCCTGCTTTAGCGATCCAGATGGTAAGCATTGGTGAAGAAGCCGGTGCCCTTGATACCATGCTCCACCGTGTAGCCAGTTACTACGAAGAAGACGTCGATAACCAGGTGGATGCGCTGACGTCTTTAATGGAGCCCCTCATTATCATTGTGCTGGGCATTTTGGTGGGGGGAATCGTCGTTTCTATGTATTTACCTATTTTTAATCTGGGTACCGTCATCTAGGTATTCTGAGGAGCATTATGAGTTCTCTTACGCTGAGCACCGGCCTGGTGGTTTGTTTGCTGGGCCTCTGCTTGGGTAGCTTTGCAAACGTTGTTATCACTCGTCTTCCTGTCATGCTAATGCGTCACTGGCGGCTTGAGGCTCGTGCGGCTCGTGCGGCTCTTGAGCTGCCTATGGAACAAGCACCTCGCTTTAATATTGCGACACCTCGCTCACAATGCCCACGCTGCGAGAGCTCCATCGCCTGGCACGATAATATTCCCTTAATCGGCTGGGTTAAACGACGCGGCCGCTGTGCAAACTGCCACACCCGCATTAGCTTGCAGTATCCCCTTGTAGAATTAAGCAGCGGTGTACTGGCCCTAACAGTTGCACTGCTGCAGGGCATAAACCTCTCCAGCCTGTTTATTTATGCAGCCTGCGTAACCCTTCTCGTACTGGCCGTGATCGATCTTCGCACCTACTTGTTACCGGATGTTCTCACCCTTCCCTTGCTGTGGGCTGGCCTTGTCTATCAACTCTTATTTCAGCCCTACTTATTAACCAATGCCGTCGTTGGTGCGATGGTGGGTTACCTGATCCTTTGGAGTTTTTACTGGCTATTTAAACTAACCACTGGAAAAGAGGGCATGGGGTATGGTGATTTTAAGCTTCTAGCCGCTCTTGGCGCTTGGTTGGGCTGGAGCTTCCTGCCCCTGCTCTTACTGCTCTCAGCCGGAATAGGTGCTGTTGTAGGCGTTGTGGCACAGACACGCTTTCCACACTTACGTGGCGCACCGCTTCCTTTTGGGCCTTTTCTCGCGCTAGCAGGCTGGGCATGCCTCCTGGCAGGACATGACCTTATCGCCCTTTATTTGTCCTTTTTCCCTGGGGTTTAATACAAACCAAGAAGGTATATTGCATCTCATGCCCAAAGCGGCGCCTACATGGGCGTAATGCGCTATAGGTACCGACTTTCTACGTAAAAACACGTAAAATAGCGTTTTAAAGAACGCAATAAAGGGTAGCTATGATTATTGGCTTAACCGGGGGCATTGGTTCGGGTAAATCAACCGTAGCGCGCGCGTTTGAATCGCTAGGGGCCAGCTGGGTAGATGCAGATACCGTTGCCCGCGAAATTGTGGCACCAGGTGAGCCTGCCTTAAGCGCTATTATTGATTATTTTGGTTCAGATATTGTCAAGCAAGATGGAACGCTTGATAGAGCCGCTTTGCGTTCAATTATCTTTGAAGATCCACCCAAGCGTGAATGGCTAGAGTCGCTTACTCATCCGGTTATCAGAGAGCGGTTAGTTGCGCATTTAACCTCTCTATCCCACGATTCACCCTATGTACTTCTCGTTTCACCGTTACTTTTTGAGTCAGGACAAAACATGCTGGTCACCCGAACAATTGTGGTTGACGTGCCCACCGATGTTCAGCTTTCCAGAACACTCGCTCGTGATGACGTAAGCCCTAAACAGGTACGTGCCATTCTTGCAGCGCAAATGTCTCGTGAAGAGCGCTTGGCTAACGCCGACGATGTGATAGATAACAGCGGAGATTATGACTTTATGATGCGTCAGGTTGAGCGTCTGGACAGTATTTATCGCACTCGTTAATTCAATTTTATCTATATATTTCAGGATTATTATGACTCACCCTGCTAATGATACTCCCATGGAAGTTAACTGCCCCCACTGCGGCCAAAAAGTGGCTTGGGCACCAGAGAGCACCTACCGTCCTTTTTGCAGCAAGCGCTGTCAATTAATTGATTTTGGCGCATGGGCTGAAGAGTCTCACCGTATCGCAGGCGAGCCAGCCATGGATGAGGCTGACTTGGATACCCTTCTGGCACAAGCGGATAAAGATGCGCCTCTTTCTTAACGAATGGTTTTCACGGTGAGGTAAATATTGGTCATGCAAGAGCCCGATGTAACCGCTTATCACTTATTGCATGAGCTTGATCATCGATTTGATAATCTGGTTTGCGCTATTGAAGCGGCGCTGGTGCTTTACGAAAGGCAGCGCCCGGCGGCGTGGGTCATGCATCAGCCGTCCGTCGAATTAAACTGGCTGCGAAACGCACTGCTGGATATGTGGCACCAGGAAGGCCAAGACGGTCGTGAAACGCGTAATTACATAGGAGTGATTGCCGCTGGCACTCCCCTTATTGAGGCAGTTGGCACTATTAACCATGCTAAAACAGCAATTAGCGAGTTAATCCATAGGATAAAAGAGCTCTCTCCAAAAGCATTCGGAGAAATCAAGCAACGCCTGCCACAACGCCACCCTCAAGTAGATAATGTATTGCGCCGTACCGGGCTTGCCAAACTCCACCTGAAACAGTGTTGGCGACAAATACCGATTGCTGAAGCGCCGGTTTCGCGTATACGGCTTGCCTGGTACAGCAGCGGGCGCTCTATCAAACGTCTCAGCGTGCAGGAAGCGGAGAAAAAGCTCATGCAACTGGATACCGAAGCGCCGCATATACGTATTCAACTGCGCAAGCTGGCTGGCCTTCCTAGCGACGAAGCGTTGGCACAAGTACAAGCGCAGGCGCCTTTGATGCGGGCGAACCTTTTTTTTACTGAGCCTTTACTCGACGGGCACTCACGGCGGGCGCTCAATATTGCCATGCCGCTGTTTGTGCCCGCTCCTGACCAACGCCTGCCCCATATCAACTTGCCGCCGCTACACCCTCCTACGGAACGCACACGGGCAAGAAGGCGCGATGAAAAGCTTGAGCACGAAGCGTTTTTACCCAGCTTGCGTATTTATCGCTACCGATCCTGATCAAAGGCCTAACCACCAGTGAGATCAGGCGCTTGATGTTGTGGCCAGAGCTCATAAAACAACAGCGTTGAAATGAGTTCGTGCAGCTCCTGGTCCGATTGGTTGTACTCATCCATTAACGCTTTCAAGCGCTCTCTAAACAAGCGCTCTCGTTCTTGTGAGCGTTTTACTGCGTCATCTTCTTCTAACGCTGCCAATGAGCGTACCGGTGGCCCGGTTGGAATATCGAAGTCACTCTTAGGATCTTCCAACTGGCGCAAAGCTTGCGCAAATGCATCATCCAACTCACGAAACTTACGCAGCTTGTCACGTTCATCCGACTGTTTTGGAGTTTTGTGATATTTCATTGATGTTTCATTCATACCTTACTTGAAATGGTCGAAGTACCGCCACAACAGGTATTTCCACAAGAGATACCCAATGCCGCACAGCCAGCCTGGAAGTCTGCCGTGCATCTCGGTGCAGTGGAATTACCACCAAGCGATGACAACAGGTTATCGGCCAATGCCAATAGCCTTACGAGAAAAGGTTCAACATATCATTCACTAAAAACGTATAGGACGTAAACGACAAAGCCTATATGCCGACTAACTCACATCCCCGGAAACGCTATTAAAGGCATAGCTATCCAATAGCGTTTTAAAGGCAAGACGAGCAGCCACAGAATCGTACACAAAAAAAATCAAACAATAGTCAACACGATACGATGGGGCAAGCTATATGCACAAGCGACCCATGTATGTCAGACAGCAACTCGATATTCCCGGACAGCGCCCGCCTTTCAATAGTGATATCAAATCAGGTCAAGCCTGTTTTTAATAAACCATAAAAGAGCGTAGTGTACAAACAGAATACTCTCCACAACAGAGTACTCTCCACCCTTTGCTCTTACCAGCACAGAGCAGCAGCGTGACCGGTCTACTGCCGAGCTGATAGAAGCAGTTGAATATGCCACTGAGCTAGACAAGGAACGGCTACAGGCTACTTAGCATATCCATACAAAACCGTATTGCCAGAAAGGCGACGCGATGGGCTCAACGGATAGCCAGTATTGGGCGTATACCTGGAAATAGCAATGGCACTCACCGTATGCTGCATCAAATAGCCCATGAAGGCACTTACAGCCTCGCCAACCGTCTAGCCTAGCTCGCCAAGCGCCATACATGCTATAGGGCGACGCTATCCTTCCTGCAAGCTATGTCACAGCAACGACACGGCCATATCAGCGACACGATTACCAAACACGCTAAATAATTTCAAGCTGGCAAAGAGTGCAGCACTAACTTTTGTGGCGCTAAGCTAACGGGAGATATTTTTTTAATATTGAATAGCTATCGGGCCCATTGTGAGCCGCGCACCGGAAATCTGCCTCTTGTTAAAGCAAAACCGGCATTTCTTAAGAGAAGTGCCGGTAGTTGCTAATTAATCTTCCATGCTTTCCAGCCAGGACTCAACAGTTTCGTCACCGTATTCATCCTTCCAGCTACGCAAACCTTTATGGTTACCACCACGGGTTTCGATAATTTCGCCCGTATTGGGGTTTTTATACGTTTTTAGGCGACGCTTACGGCGACTAGCATTATTGCTGCCAGAAGCTTTGGTGCCACGTTGATCGTTTGTCGGATCCAGCAGGGCGATAACATCTGCAGGACGCTTACCAAATTCATTCATTAGCGCTTCAAGCTTAGCCTTGAATTCCAACTCGCTTTTTAAACGCTGGTCTCCTTCAAGACGCTGCAAGTCTTCTTGCAACTGCTTAAGTTGCTGCTCTTTTTGGATATATTCGTTTAGAAGTGACATGGGGAGTCCTTATACTTCAGATTTATCTTCTGGATATTGAATTGACACTCATCATATCCATTAGTTCAGAATGCGCGCTCATTATTACTTTAAAAGCACTAATTGACAATAGTCTAGTGTACTTTCATTCAATTACTAAGAGGTTTTTTAAGCGAATAGCGTACATTTAAAAGTTTTTAAGCAGGTTGGTAAATCTAATTTAATACAACTAACTGGCTTAGAAAACAGCTTGTTAATAAGCAAAAAAGCGCCGCCCATAGGGCGACGCTTCTTAGAACCAGCGACTAAATAGCTTAGTCTTGGCCCATCTGCTGCTTGATCAGGTCACCGATGGTGGTCGGGCCACCAGCTTCGGGTTCCTGGTCACGCAGTTTCTTCAGGTTCTGACGAGTATCGTCCTGCTCTTTCGCTTTGATCGACAGATTAATCTGACGGCTCTTGCGATCGACATTGATGATACGCGCTTCAACGCTGTCGCCTTCATTCAGCACATTGCGCGCGTCTTCAACACGGTCAGCACTGATTTCAGAGGCTTTGAGGATGGCAATAACATCGGTTGCCAGCTCAACGTGTGCTTCTTTTGCGTCTACTTCAACAATACGGCCAGTCACCATGCTGCCCTTATCGTTAACAGACAGGTATTCAGCAACAGGATCGGAATCCATTTGCTTGATACCTAAAGAGATGCGCTCACGCTCAGGATCGATAGACAGAATAACGGCTTCGGCTTCATCACCTTTCTTGAAGTTACGAACCGCTTCTTCGCCAGTTTCTGTCCAGGAAATGTCGGACAGGTGAACCAGACCATCGATACCACCTTCAAGGCCGATGAAGATACCGAAGTCAGTGATTGACTTAATGGTACCTGAAACACGGTCGCCCTTGTTGTATTCAGCGTTGAACGTTTCCCACGGGTTAGCAGTACACTGCTTGATACCCAGAGAAATACGACGACGCTCTTCGTCGATATCCAACACCATGACGTCAACATCGTCGCCCACTTGGACAACTTTAGACGGATGGATGTTTTTGTTGGTCCAGTCCATTTCAGAAACGTGAACCAGACCTTCAACGCCCTCTTCCAGCTCAGCAAAGCAGCCGTAATCGGTCAGGTTAGTGACCACAGCGTGTACTTTGGTGCCTTCCGGGTAACGCTGCTTAATGTTGACCCACGGATCTTCGCCCAATTGCTTCAGACCCAGTGAAACGCGGTTGCGCTCACGGTCAAACTTAAGCACTTTAACGTTGATTTCGTCGCCAACAGCAACGATTTCAGACGGGTGCTTAATACGCTTCCACGCCATATCGGTAATGTGCAGCAGGCCGTCAACACCACCCAGATCTACGAACGCGCCGTAGTCTGTCAGGTTCTTAACGATACCTTTGATCTGCTGGCCTTCTTGCAGCGTTGCCAGCAGCGCTTCGCGCTCGGCACTGTTTTCAGCTTCAAGTACAGCACGACGAGAAACAACAACGTTATTACGCTTCGGATCAAGCTTGATGACTTTAAAGTCCAGCTCTTTATTTTCCAAATGCGCAGTATCGCGAACCGGACGTACGTCGACCAAAGAACCCGGCAGGAAGGCACGGATAGAGTCGACATCGACAGTGAAGCCGCCTTTGACTTTACCGTTGATCACGCCTTTGATGATTTCGTCTTTCTCGAAGGCGGCTTCCAGAATCTTCCAAGCTTCTGCGCGCTTGGCTTTTTCACGGGACAGACGCGTTTCACCGAAGCCATCTTCTACGGCTTCTAGTGCAACGTGAACGTCGTCACCGATAGCGATGTTTAACTCGCCATTTTCATCGCGGAATTGTGCCGCCGGGATCTGGCCTTCAGATTTCAGACCAGCATTGACGGTAACCCAGTCGCCATCGATGTCGACAACTTGAGCCGCGACGATAGCGCCTGGCTCCATGTTAATGTCGTTAAGGGACTGTTCAAACAGTTCAGCAAAGCTTTCGCTCATGGTTTTCCTACGTGATCAACGTTGTTGAGGCATAAATGCCTTCTCCGTACCACCAGCGAGTACGGGCCTAATGTCACTCTGCCTTTGGAGGTGTTAACGCTGGTTAGACCTGACCGGGCTCTCTGATATGAACGATCATATGAACTGCCGCCCTGCCATGTCATGACACCTTTCCAAAAACGCCGCAAGGGAGAATCAGGTGCCGGATGCTAACCCTTTTTGGGCAAGCAATTCCGCCAACCGTTCAACCACTTCCGGTATGCTCAGACGCGTGGTATCAAGCGTAATGGCATCATCTGCCGGCTTGAGAGGTGCCACGCTGCGCTGCGTGTCGCGTGCATCGCGTGCCTGAATCTCCTTCAAAAGACTCGAAAGACTAGCATTCATACCCGCTTCCTGCAACTGAAGATGGCGGCGACGCGCTCGCTCCTCAGCACTAGCAGTTAGAAATATCTTTAGCGGCGCGTCTACAAATACGACGGTGCCCATATCACGGCCATCTGCAACAAGGCCTGGCGCCTTCTGAAAATCTCTTTGCCGCTGAAGCAGAGCCGCGCGCACAGCGGGAAGCGCTGCCACCTGGGATGCCAACTCGCCAGTGTGCTCAGTCCGGATTGCCTGGCTTACCTCATCACCTTCAAGCAGTGTGCGGGGCTTACCATTTTCAATGGGAAATGCCACATCCAGCGATTCGGCTAATGCAGCAACAGCCGCTTCGTCATCAAGCGCAATACCATGCTTAACCGCCGCGGTGGCGGTTAGCCTGTATAACGCTCCGCTGTCGAGCAAATGCCAGCCTAAACGCTCGGCAACCAAACTGCTGATGGTTCCCTTGCCTGCCCCACCTGGCCCGTCAATGGTCAGAACAGGGATAGGCTTAGTCATTCTCGCCCTCCACGTTAACCCCCATGCCGATTTTATTGGCAAGCTCAACGAAGGTGGGGAACGACGTAGCGACATTGGCGCAGTCATCAATAATAATGTCATCACTTGCGCGTAGTGCGGCAATGGCAAAGGCCATAGCGATACGATGGTCACCTAAACTATTAACGCGCCCACCACCGTAGCTTGCAACCTCGGCATTGGCGTTACCGATAATATCGATTCCGTCGTCAACCACGGTATGTTCAACGCCCAAAATCGCCAGCCCATCAGCCATGGCCTGAATACGGTCAGACTCTTTGACACGCAGCTCTTCTGCACCACGAAGACGCGTGGTGCCAGCAGCATTTGCCGCCGCAATAAACAGCGCAGGGAACTCGTCAATCGCCAAGGGCACTTGATCAACCGGGATATCAATACCTTTCAAGGGTGCATAGCGGATACGAATATCAGCAACCGGCTCGCCACCCACTTCCGCTTCGTTAAGAAGTTCAAGGTTGGCGCCCATTAACGTAAGAATATTAATAACACCAACGCGAGTCGGGTTTATACCGACATGCTCCAGAGTGATGTCAGCACCCGGCGTTATTGCAGCCGCCACCATAAAGAACGTTGCCGATGAAATATCAGAAGGAACGTCAATGGGGCCAGCGCTCAAGGCACCGCCACCTTGCAACCAACAGGTGTCCCCTTCGCGTGACACAGAATAACCAAAACCATTAAGCATACGCTCGGTATGGTCACGCGTTGGTGCCGGCTCACGCACCCGCGTCTCACCTTCAGCATAAAGCCCAGCCAACAGCAGGCATGATTTCACTTGAGCACTTGCCATAGGCATGTCGTAGAAAATACCTTTGAGCGCCGCGCCACCTTTAATTTTAAGCGGCGGCCGACCACCTTCAGCCGTCTCAATGGAGGCACCCATCAACCGCAACGGGTCCGCCACGCGTCCCATGGGGCGTTTGGTTAGCGACTCATCGCCGGTAAGCTCGCTATCAAATGCCTGCCCGGCTAAAAGCCCCGAGAACAGGCGCATCGCCGTTCCTGAGTTGCCCACATAGAGTGGTCCGGCCGGAGCCTTAAGCCCCTTCATTCCCACGCCATGGATAGTGACACACCCCTGGTGAGGCCCCTCAATCGCAACGCCCATCTCACGAAACGCTTGCAGCGTCGCCAGGCTATCTTCACCTTCAAGAAACCCTTTGACCTCGGTGACGCCTTGAGCCAGCGCTCCTAGCATAATAGAGCGGTGTGACATCGATTTGTCACCCGGTACGCGCAAATGGCCTTTCGCTTGGCCGCCGGGCCGAACTCGGTAGGTTACCTTGCCTTGTGGTTGCATATTGTATTCCGCTTGGTAGCTGGTTTTATTCAATAACGTATCAAAGTAATGGCGTGCGTGGCTGGCACGATCAAAGGTCGCAATCAGGGCATCGCTATCGCCTCGCTCAATCGCGTGACGTAACTGGGCCAGGCCTTCTTCAAAATCATCTAAAGATGCCAGAACCGCCTCACGGTTAGCCGTAAAAATATCCCGCCACATGACCGGGTCGCTGCCTGCTATACGCGTAAAGTCGCGAAAACCACCGGCGGCATAACGGAAAATCTCAAGCCGCTCATCCTGACGGGCTAGCGTATCCACCAGAGAAAAAGCCAGTAAGTGGGGTAAATGACTAGTGCGTGCAAGGACCTGATCATGGCGCTCAACGTCCATCTCCAACACATTCGCGCCGCAGACCTGCCACAACGCACGCACGCGCGCCAACGCATCACAATCAACCTCTGGTTCAGGCGTCAAAATAACGTTGTGATCAGCAAAAAGGCGCGGATTAGCCGCCGCCACACCGCTCTTTTCCGACCCTGCAATAGGATGCCCCAACACCATATTGGCTGGCACCGCACCAAACACACGCTCGGCGCAGTCACGAATAGTGGCTTTGGTACTGCCCACATCGGTTAGCACCACATTGGCCGCCGCTTGCGAAAGCACGCCTGCCAACGATGCCATCACCGGCTCCATGGCAAGCACGGGCACCGCGAGGACGATCATGGTCGCGTCTGCCACCTGGTCAGCGAGAGTGACGCCCCCCGTATCGATTAACCCCATCTCGACACCGCGAGCGATTTCATCTTCGCTTGGGTCGCAAGCCACAATCACGCCATTAAACCCTGAGACGCGCAGCGCTGCTGCGAGTGACCCTCCAATCAAGCCGAGACCAACGATCAATAGCCGCTGTTCATTACAGGAAGGTGCTTCAACGACCGATGATGCCATAGCGGTCACAGCACGCCCTGCGGATAGGAACCTAAAACGCGAAGTTCCGAGGCGCGTAACCTTACCTCTTCCAACACGGCAGCAACGCGCGGTTCGTCAGCGTGGCCCTTAAAATCGATAAAGAAGACATAGTTCCATACGCCCGTACGTGATGGGCGCGTCTCGATGCGCGTTAAATCAATATGATGCCGATGGAAAGGCTCAAGCAGGTCGTGCAGTGCGCCAGGTTGGTTACGCATGGCCACGACAATGGAGGTTTTATCATCCCCTGCCATTGGCACACGCTCACTACCAATAATCAAAAACCGGGTCGAGTTATCCGGGCGGTCTTCAATTTTGTCAGCTACGCGCTCAAGCCCATACAGTTTGGCCGCCATATCGCCTGCAATGGCCGCACTGTGCCATTCAGTTTTGACCAGCTTGGCAGCCTCTGCATTCGAGGAAACAGGAACCCGTTCGGCGTGTGGGTAATGTGCATCCAGCCACTTTCGGCATTGGCCAAACGACTGGGGATGCGAATAAATGCGGGAGATTTTATCGCGACGCGTCGTATCACTAATCAGCAGGTGATGGTGAATGCGTAGCACCACCTCGCCACAAATATGGATAGACGAATCCATAAACGTATCGAGGGTATGATTTACAACGCCTTCTGTTGAATTTTCAACAGGCACTACGCCATAGTTAACGGCACCCGCTTCTACTTCACGAAACACTTCATCGATAGCTGCCATGGGTAGGCTAATGGCGCTTTCGCCAAAGTGCTTTAGTGCCGCCTGCTGAGTAAACGTCCCTTCAGGACCCAGATAAGCGACTTTGATCGGCTGCTCAAGCGCCAAACAAGCCGACATGATTTCTCGAAACAGCCGCGCCATTTCTTCAGAATCCAGCGGCCCCTTGTTAAGCGACATAATCCGTCGCAGCACTTGCGCTTCACGCTCAGGACGATAAAACACCGCATCCTTATCGTGAGCCAGCTTTACATGCGCCACTTTTTGAGCACAGTCAGCGCGCTCACTGATCAGGCGTAGTATATCGCCATCAAGTTGATCGATACGTTGGCGCAGGTCGTCCAGATTGATCGACGAGTCGGACATGATTATTAGCCTCTTCGCTGTTCAAAATCAGCCATAAAAGCAACCAGCGCATCAACGGCTTCTTCGGGTACTGCGTTATACAAGCTGGCACGCATACCGCCCACGCTACGGTGCCCCTTTAGATTCAGTAGCCCCGCTTGGTCGGCCTCTTGCAAGAACGCTTTATCGAGGGCTGAATCAGCCAGCACAAACGGCACGTTCATACGCGATCGATTAGCCACTGCAATGGGGTTGCTATAGAAATCGCTGGCATCAATCGCGCCATAAAGCTTTTCTGCTTTACGCTGATTAATGGCATCCATAGCCACCAGGCCACCGACATCATCACGTAACCACTGGAATACAAGCCCTGCCAGGTACCACGCATAGGTTGGCGGCGTATTCACCATTGACCCAGCGTCTGCGAGCATTTGGTAATCAAACAGCGACGGAGTATTGGGGACCGCCCGGCCGAGCAAATCATCACGCACTACGGCAAGGGTTAGACCTGCCGGCCCAATATTTTTTTGGGCCCCAGCAAAGATAACGCCAAAGTCTGCAACATTAATGGGCTTGGACAAAATATTGGAGGACATATCGCAGACCAACGGCACATGCTGGCCATCTTCGCGTACAACCTGCGGCGTATAGTCAAATTCAAGCCCGCCAATCGTCTCATTGGAGGTATAGTGCAGATAGGCCGCATCCGCACTTAGCGTCAACGCATCCTGGGAAGGTACATTCACATACCCACCCGCCTCACTGTTTCCAGCCAAGTGGCACGCATAGCCAAGTCGCTTGACTTCGCTAATCGCTTTTTTGCCCCAAATGCCCGTTTGGATAAAGTTGGCACTACCGCCCTGGCCCAGCAGGTTCATCGGCAGCATGGCAAACTGCATGCTGGCGCCCCCCTGCAGGAACAGCACCTTATAGTTGTCGGGCACACTTAGCAGCTGACGGAAATCGGCTTCCGCCTGCTCAGCAATGGCTATAAATTCATCACTGCGATGGCTCATCTCCATAACGGATAAGCCACGCCCTTGGTAATCTACCAGCTCGTTGCGGGCTCTTTCGAGCACCGCAACAGGCAGGGCCGCTGGCCCTGCACAAAAGTTATAGTGACGTGTCATCAGTCGCCGTATCCTGTGCGCTGTCGCCCGCGTTGTCTGGCTCACCCTCTTCATCCAGTGCTTCAAGTTCACTGTCACCAGGCTCATCAACACGAACTGTTTTAACCAGTTTTTCTTCTTTACCCAGACGAATCAGCATAACGCCCTGGGTGTTGCGTGAGGTGGTAGACACCTCTTCCACACGCGTACGTACCATCGTCCCGCGGTCTGTAATCAGCATCATCTCATCGCTGTCATAAACCTGCATGGCCGCCACAAGGGCACCGTTACGCTCGCTGGTCTGCATGGCGATAACCCCTTGGCCACCACGCCCGCGCAGCGGAAACTCTTCCAGGCGTGTGCGCTTGCCATAACCATTTTCGCTGGCCGTTAGAATGTAGATCTGGCCTTCTGCCTGGGTGCTTTCAGCAACGGTTTCTTCTGCCTCATCAACATCCGTATCAGCCTCAGCATCAATCTGCTGGCTCTTGGGAATGATCAGACTGATAACCTCAGCACCCTCTGCCAAGCGCATGCCACGCACACCTCGAGCGGTACGGCCCATTGCGCGAACATTACCCTCTTCAAAACGGATCGCTTTACCGTTAGAAGAGAGCATCATGGCGTGGTCAGCGCCTGACGTAATAGCAGCACCCACCAGGCGGTCGCCCTCTTCAAGGTCAATGGCAATCAGGCCAACGCTGCGCGGACGCGAGAACTGCTCCAGGCTGGTGCGTTTCACCGTACCATTGGCGGTCGCGAAGAAAATATAGTGCTCGGGGTCGTAGTCACGCACCGGCAAGATGGCGTTAACCGACTCACCCTCTTCAAGCGGCAGCATATTGACCAGCGGTTTACCGCGCGAACCACGGCTCGCTGAAGGCATCTCGTAAACTTTCAGCCAGTACACTTTACCGCGGTTGGAGAACAGCAGAACGGTGTCATGGGTCGACGCAACGAGCAGATGCTCAATCACATCCTCATCTTTCATCGATGTTGCCGACTTACCGCGCCCACCACGCCGCTGCGCCTGGTAATCCGAAAGCGGCTGAGTTTTGGCATAGCCGGAACGCGACACGGTCACCACCATGTCTTCTTCGGCGATCAAATCTTCGATTGAGAGATCCAGATGGCTTGCCTGAATCTCTGTACGCCGGTCATTACCATACTGGTCGCGCACGGCATGCAGCTCTTCACGAATCACTTCCATTAGCCGGTCGGCCGAGGCAAGAATTTCGGTGAGTTCTGCAATTTTCTCAAGAATAGAGAGGTACTCATTGAGCAGCTTCTCAGTCTCAAGACCGGTCAGACGATGTAGGCGCAGCTCAAGGATAGCTTGCGCTTGAGCAGGCGATAGGCGGTATTCGGTCGCGGAAGGATTAAGGCCAAAGCTTTCATCCAGCTCTTCGGGCTTGCACGAGGTAGCACCTGCACGCTCAAGCATGCCGGTAACCTGCCCCGGTTGCCATGTTTTCGCCAGCAGCTTCTCTTTCGCCTCGGCTGCGCTGGGCGAGGCTTTGATCATCTCGATGATGTCGTCAATGTTCGAGATAGCCACCGCCAGACCTTCAAGAAGGTGGCCACGCTCACGGGCTTTTTTAAGCTCAAACAGCGTCCGGCGCGTCACTACCTCACGGCGGTGACGAATAAATGCCTCTAACATCTCTTTTAGGTTCAACGTGCGGGGCTGGCCATTTTCCAACGCCACCATGTTGATACCAAACACGTTTTGAAGCTGAGTCTGAGCAAAGAGATTATTAACGACGACTTCACCCGATTCGCCACGCTTAATCTCAATAACCACGCGCAAGCCGTCCTTGTCCGACTCGTCGCGCAGTTCGGCAATGCCTTCGATCTTTTTCTCTTTAACCAGCTCGGCGATTTTTTCAATCAAGCGCGCCTTGTTCACCTGATAAGGCAGCTCGGTAATGATGATGTGGTCACGGCCGGTTTTATCATGGTGCTCAATTGTATGGCTAGCGCGCACATGGATGCGGCCACGCCCGGTGCGATACGCATCTAAAATGCCAGCGCGGCCGTTGATAATCCCCGCCGTGGGGAAATCAGGGCCAGGAATGTACGCCATCAAGTCATCCACCGACAGCGTGTAGTCATCAATCAGCGCTAAACAGCCGTCAATCACTTCGCGCATATTATGCGGCGGAATATTGGTTGCCATGCCCACGGCAATGCCCGACGAGCCGTTAATCAGCAGGTTGGGAACTTTAGTAGGCAAAACGGCAGGGATGCGTTCGGTGCCGTCGTAGTTATCGACCCAATCGACGGTATCTTTCTCAAGATCGGCAAGAAGCTCGTGCGACAGACGCGACATGCGCACTTCGGTATAACGCATGGCAGCAGCGTTATCGCCGTCGATAGAACCGAAGTTACCCTGGCCATCGACCAGAACGTGGCGCATTGAGAAGTGCTGCGCCATACGTACGATAGTGTCGTAAACCGCACTATCACCATGCGGGTGATATTTACCGATGACATCGCCGACAACACGCGCCGATTTCTTGTACGGTTTATTCCAGTCATTCCCCAGTTCATGCATGGCGAAGAGCACACGCCTATGAACAGGTTTCAAACCGTCACGCACATCGGGTAGCGCGCGGCCGATAATGACACTCATCGCATAGTCGAGATACGACTGTTTGAGCTCGTCTTCAATATTGACGGGCAAGATTTCTCTGGCGATGTCACCCATGAAAGTCAGATCCTTTGCACTGCATTGGCACTGCGAGAGTTGAAAGCGCTAAAAGTACCGCCTTTAAAAAAAGACGATGCGCAGATACTGCTACATCATACCACTGCATCCGCACCAAGGGCAGCCAGGACACTCCCCTTGATTATTAAGGCGTAAACTGCTCTTTGGTAAGTAGTAATGCATTCAGCCGCTCGGCAAGCTCATTTTCAATCACCGAGGCTTTATTCGCCCGCATATCGAGAAGCACAAACGTAAGATCGGCCTGTGCAACTAATACGCCATCGCTGCGATAGATGCGATGATGACACAGCGCACGGCGTTCTCCTACCTCGACGATCCCCGTCAGAATAGTCAGGTCATCGCCCTGAACGGCGGCGGCGCGGTAGTCAATATTCAGGTTCACCACCACAAACGCCTGCCCCGCCTGATGAAGCTCGCTAATCATCGCTGGGTGCTCATCAAAAAACGCCCAGCGCCCCTCCTCCATAAACTCAAGATAGCGTGCATTATTGACATGCCCGTAGCCGTCCAAGTGGTAGCCACGTACACGCAGCTGAACGCGAGAAGGTAATACCGACATAACAACTCCTTTTAATAAACACAAGCGCAAGCCAACAGGCTCATTAGCCACTACCTCAATCAAACACAGGTTTAAAACACATACAACTTATACCTAAGCGGCAAGGTGCTGGCAGGAACGCCCCGCTTTCGACATAATGTGCCACCTTTTGGATAGGACTGGTGACATGTGGTTTAAGCACCTGCATTTATATCGCCTACATGGCGCCCCTGAGCTCGACAGTTCAACGCTTGCCGACGCATTGCAAGCACATGCGGCCAAACCGCTCGGCAATGCGGATGCTCGCCGACTAGGCTGGACAGCACCAGCAGGCCGCCTTGGCGGCGGTCAACTGCTACATGAAATCCAGGGCCACCGACTGTTATCCGTGCTACGTCAAGAACGCCTGCTACCTGCCTCTGTTGTCAAAGAGGAAGTCGACGAGCAGGTCGCTGATATAGAAGCGCGCGAAGGTCGCAAGGTGACGCGCAAAGAGAAAACCGCGCTTAAAGAGCAGGTGACGGAAGCGCTTCTGCCTCGTGCCTTTGTACGCAGCCAAAAAATTGACCTTTGGTGGGACACACGACGTCACTTGATCGGCATCAATGCCAGCTCTCGTACCCGTGCTGAAGACTTGCTAGACCTGTTACGAGAAACCTTAGGCAGCCTCAAGGCAACGCCCTTGTCATCCCAAACACTGCCTATTCGTGCGATGACAACATGGCTTGGCGACCCTGCAAACCGCCCGGCAGATTTGCAGCTGGGTGACCAGGTGGAACTTAAAGCCAAAGGCGACGATGGCGTTCTCCGCGCTCGCCAGGTTGACCTGGATAGCGATGAGATACAGCAGCTACTTGAGAGCGGACGCCAGGCAAGCAAGCTCGCCATGAGCCTTGAAGGCCGATTAAGCTTCGTTCTGCATGATGACCTGGCTCTGAAATCGTTGCGTTTTGGTGATGCCTTGATTGAAGAGGCCGACCATGCTGACGACGGCGATGACGCTCTGGCCCGGCTTGAAACCGACTTTATTTTGATGGCCCAAGCGTTATCCAATGACATTGTTCGTCTGATAGAGTGGCTGGGTGGTGAAAACAAGCAGGAACCTGCTGCCCCGTTAGGTAACTAAAGGGTTGATCGCGCTGCTATGAATTGTTCTTTATTGTTTATCATCCAACGGATCGCATGACTCATCACAACGACGCACCCAACGCACTGAACGCCGCTGACCCATGGGCGGATATACGCCCTTATACAGACAACGAAGTGGCCGATGTTCTCGCGCACCTAGCCCGCGATAGCGAGCTTCTTGATGCGCTTACTCGTTTTCGCCTTCCCCGCATGGCGCGCTGGGTTCCGCCGCTTGCCCGAAAGCTTGCAAGCCACGCGATACAGCGTGAAGTAAAAGGTGTGGCAACGGTGCGCGATTTTCAAATGCGCATCGCAAGCTACATGGATCGCATGATCCGCACCACTACCGACGCGTTTGAAGTGGCAGGCTTGGACAAGCTCGACCCAAATAGTGCTTATCTGTTTATTGGTAACCACCGGGATATTTCGCTCGACCCCGCGTTCGTTAACTACGCACTCTACCAGGCGGGCCGCGATACGGTGCGCATTGCCATTGGCGACAACCTGCTTAAAAAGCCCTATGTCACCGATCTAATGCGGCTCAATAAAAGCTTTATCGTCCCCAGAAGTGCGCGCGGAAAGCGTGCGATGCTGGCAGCGTACCAACAGCTTTCTGCTTATATTCGTTACTCAATTACCGATGACCAGCACTCCATCTGGATGGCTCAGCGTGAAGGCCGCGCCAAAAACGGCATTGACCGCACCGACCCCGCTATTATCAAGATGCTGACCATGGCCAAGCGTAATGCCGAGCGAGACATGATGTTTGGTGAAGCGGTAGCCGAACTCAAGCTGGTGCCTGTCTCGATTAGCTATGAATATGACCCTTGCGACGTGCAAAAAGCGCAGGAGCTACACGACGTGGCAACAGAAGGTAGCTATGCTAAAAGTGAATTTGAAGATATTCGCTCTATCGTTGCTGGCATTACCGGTGATAAAGGCAGAGTACAGCTGCGTTTTGGCTCCCCGGTAGGCGCCGACATGGCGACTCCCGATGAAGTAGCCGCTGAGATTGATCGTCAGGTTATCGGTGGTTACCGCCTCTTCCCAAGCCACTATTTAGCCCTGGAAGCACTCGGTGAAGCGCCGGAGTTGGTTGCCCGTAAAACCATCACTCGCCAGGACCGCGAACGCTTCCAGGCGCGAATGGCGGCGGTGCCGGAGAATCTGCGTCCTTACTGGCTGGCTCAGTATGCCAATCCGGTAAAACACAAAGCAGGCCGTTTAACGTTAACGTAGTAGGCTAAATCACTGGTCTAAACGTAGACAAGCCATACTCGCTGCACTAAAAATGCTATGGTCAATGCATGGACTGGCTTCGCTTGATAATCAGCTCAAGCGCCGCGTTAAGGAGACTCTTATGTCTGCATCAGAAATTCAAAAAACACGTATTATTAATGAACTGCGCGGTTTCATACGCAAACTGCTTCAAGATCCTGACATTCTTGGTCAGTCGCTGGTAATCGCGCGTCAGCAATTAAGCGAAGGCAGCAGCCCGGCAGTAATGGCGCGAATCGCCAATGAGATATCTGGCACTACCAGTGTCCACATTCCGGAAGATCCTGCCGAGCATTCAGAGGCTGACAAACTGTTTTTAGAGCTTTTAAAAGAGGTCGTTCAAGAAGAGCAGGCACTTTACTAACCACCCGACATCAAGACTGCACGCGCTTTAACGTCAATTTAAACGCCTGCATCGTACCTTGTTACCGGCCAGCTGCCGGCTAACTTCGCCGTTTTATTGTTATCGTCTAACCGGAATTATCATTCACCATGTCTAACTCTGCCACGCGCAATATTCTGGTGACCAGCGCGCTCCCCTACGCTAACGGAGCGATCCACCTCGGTCACTTACTTGAATATATCCAAACCGATATCTGGGTACGTTTTCAGAAAAGCCGTGGCCAGCAGTGCTACTACGTTTGCGCCGACGACGCTCATGGTACGGCCATCATGCTGCGTGCCGAGCAGGAAGGTATTACGCCTGAAGCTTTGATTGACCGCGTCTCACGCGATCACCAGGAAGACTTCGCTCGCTTCAACGTTGACTTTGACAACTACCATTCCACGCATTCGGAAGAGAACCGGCACCTCAGTGAGGTTATCTATAAGCGTCTGCGTGATAAAGGCCATATCGCCACCCGCGATATAGAGCAGATGTACGACCCGCAAAAAGGCCTGTTCCTGGCGGACCGTTTCATCAAAGGCACCTGCCCGAAATGCGGCACCGACGACCAGTACGGTGATAATTGCGAAAAGTGTGGTGCCACTTACACCCCTGCTGACTTGATCAACCCGGTATCCGCCATTTCCGGCGCAATCCCGGAAGTACGCTCTTCAACCCATTACTTCTTTAAATTGCCGGACTTTGCCGAGTTCCTGCAGCGCTGGATCAACGATGGCCACGTACAGCCACAGATTCGTAACAAGCTGATGGAGTGGTTTGAATCAGGCTTTAACGAATGGGATATCTCCCGTGATGCGCCCTATTTCGGGTTTGAAATCCCCGACGCGCCGGGCAAATACTTTTATGTATGGCTTGATGCCCCTATCGGTTACTTAGCCAGCTTCAAGAATTTGTGTGACCGTGACGGCATTGATTTCGATAGCTACTGGAATAAAGACTCCAACGCCGAGGTCTACCACTTTATTGGGAAAGACATTGTCTATTTCCACGCACTTTTCTGGCCAGCCATGCTGCATGGCGCTGATTTACGCACGCCCACCGCGGTAAATTGCCACGGCTTTCTGACCGTAGATGGTGCCAAAATGTCGAAGTCACGCGGCACCTTTATCAAGGCTTCGACCTATGCCGATTACTTGAATCCCGAGTACTTGCGCTATTACTTCGCTGCCAAACTGACGTCCAAAGTGGACGACCTGGACCTCAACCTGGATGATTTTGCCGCACGGGTTAATTCAGACCTCGTGGGCAAAGTGGTTAACATTGCCAGCCGCTGCGCCGGGTTCGTTAAAAAGTTAGGTGGCGGCACCCTTTCAGCGCACTGCGCCGAACCGCAGATGGTCGCCCGATTTATCGCCGCGGGCGATGACATTGCCGATGATTTTGAAGCACGCGAATTTAGCCGTGCCATGCGTAAAATCATGGAGCTGGCGGATGAAGCCAATACCTATATTGCCGAGAAAGAGCCTTGGGCGCTCGCTAAGCAAGATGGCCGTGACCAAGAAGTGCTCGAGATTTGTTCAGTCGGCATCAACCTCTTCCGCCAGTTGATGGTGTACTTAGCCCCCGTGGTACCCACCATGGCCACTCAGGCACAAGCCTTCTTGAAGCTTGATTCACTTAACTGGGAAAGCCGCCATAATGTGCTGGTTAATCATGAGGTGGAGAAATTCAAACCTCTTATGACCCGCGTAGAGCGTGACAAAATTGACGCCATGATTGAAGCCTCCAAGGAGGATCTGGTGGAAGAGCAAAAGCTTAAAGAAGCTCCCAAAGGGCCTCTAGCAGATGACCCCATTGCCGCCGAAATTAGCTTTGACGACTTTGCCAAGGTAGACCTGCGCATTGCCCGGATCACCAAGGCACAGTACGTAGAGGGCGCGGACAAGCTGCTGCAGTTAACGCTGGATTTAGGCGGTGAAACCCGCAACGTTTTCTCCGGCATTCGCAGCGCCTATGCGCCTGAGGCGCTTGAGGGACGTCTTACCGTCATGGCAGCCAACCTTGCGCCGCGTAAAATGCGTTTTGGCCTTTCCGAAGGCATGGTACTTGCCTCTGCCAATAAAGACGGCATTTATCTGCTTTCACCTGACGCTGGTGCCGAACCCGGCCAACGTGTAATGTAGCCGACCTTCAAGCACTTCCGGGGGGTAGAGACGACCAAGCTCTACCCCCTTCTTACGTGGATTGCTTAATAAACCTTTTATAAGACTCTCCGTTTAGGCCTGATTATGCGTCGGCACTTCTCTCAATCACTGCGTTTTCAATTTTTAGTAGCGTTGAGTGGTGTGCTCTTGCTCGCACTATGCTCGTTAGTCATGATGAGCATCGCCGATCAAGTGCTTTATAATGCCAAAGCGGCAGTACATCATCAGGTCAAGATATTCACACTGCCTAACGCTGATTTTTCTGTTGTCAGCCACGATACGTCGCTATGAGTGAGTTATTCATCATTTTGATCAGCACCGCGCTGGTCAATAATTTTGTCTTGGTGCAGTTTTTGGGGCTCTGTCCGTTTATGGGGGTTTCCAATAAGCTGGAATCTGCCATGGGCATGTCGCTGGCAACGACGTTCGTATTAACCCTCGCCTCTGCAGCAAGCTACGTCGTTTATTATGGCTTGTTGGTGCCTTTGGATGTTACTTACCTGCGCACCATCAGCTTTATAGTGGTGATTGCTGCCGTCGTGCAATTCACCGAAATCATGGTGCGCCATTTAAGCCCGTTGCTACATCAAGTGCTGGGCATCTTTCTGCCCCTGATTACGACCAACTGTGCCGTACTGGGTGTTGCTCTGCTCTCGCTCAACCGTGAGCTTGGCTTTTTTCATACCACACTCTATGGGCTGGGGGCAGCGCTCGGCTTCTCGCTGGTGTTGGTCCTGTTTGCCGCCATGCGCGAGCGCTTGGCTGGCGCGGATGTCCCCAGGCCTTTCAAAGGGGCCGCTATTGCCATGGTCACTGCCAGCCTTATGTCGCTCGCCTTTCTTGGTTTTTCTGGTTTAACTCAAGGGTAATTTTCTACCATGAGTGATGGTTTTTCTCTCTGGGGGATTGTCAGTTCAATTGGCATCTTGACGGGGCTTGGCATCGGTTTTGGCGCCCTACTGGGGGCGGTTAGTGAACGTTTTAAGGGGGACGAGCACCCTCTTGTTGAGCAAATTGATGCGCTGCTGCCCCAAACTCAGTGCGGCCAATGCGGTTACCCAGGCTGCCGCCCTTACGCCGAAGCGATTAATGAGGGCGACGCACTCAACAAGTGCCCGCCCGGTGGCGAGGCCACCATTCATGCCTTGGCAGATCTACTCGGCCGTGAGCCTGAGCCACTTGATGGCGAAGCGCCCAGCGAAGCCAACGTGGCGTATATCCGCGAAGTCGAGTGCATTGGCTGCACCAAGTGCATTCAGGCGTGCCCAGTGGATGCCATTATTGGCGCGGCCAAACAGATGCACACCGTGATTGAAGATGAGTGCACAGGCTGTGACTTATGCGTTGACCCATGCCCGGTAGACTGTATCGACATGCTGCCCCGGAGCACGCCGCTTGGCCAGTGGCAGCCCGTTGTTTTACCCACTGGCGTCATTGCAAGCGACCGTACACCAGCAACAAGGGGGCCAGATGGCACACCCATTTGATTTCCCAGGCGGCATCTACCCACCGGAGCGAAAGGACCGTTCAACGCAATCACCGTTGCGACGTGCCCCGTTACCGTCGCAGGTCATCCTTCCGCTGTGCCAGCATAGCGGCCGCCCCGCCACCCCCTGTGTGGCCCGGGGCGATCATGTTCGCGTTGGCAGCCTAATCGCCAAGCGCGATGGTTTGATATCTGCGGATGTTCACGCGACAGTGAGTGGCACGGTTAGCCAAGTGGATAGCGACGCTATTCACATAGACAGCGATGGCCAGGATACCTGGCAATATCTCCCCCCGCTCGATTGGCGCACGACGGATGCACCAACGCTGCTTACGCGGCTGGATGACAGCGGTGTGGTCGGGTTAGGTGGTGCCGGTTTCCCGACCCATATCAAGGCTCGCGTGACTGAGCGCCATGCTATCGACACGCTGGTGATTAACGCCGCCGAATGCGAGCCTTACATTACGGCCGATGACCTCACATTACGGAATTATCCAGGCGACGTGCTGGAAGGCGCACAGCTCATCTCTGCCTTATGCGGTGCCCAACAGATCATCATCGGCATTGAAGATAATAAGCCCGAGGCCATTGCCGCCTTGGAGCATATCCTTCCAGACAGCCAGCCAGCCCGCGTGACGCTGGCCGTTATCCCTACTCGCTACCCAAGTGGTAGCGAGCGACAGTTAATTAAAAAGTTGTTGAACCGAACCGTACCCAGCCAAGGCCTACCGGCAGATGTTGGGGTGCTTTGCCACAACCCCGGCACGCTACTGGCAGCACTTCACGCAGTGCGTGATGGCCAACCGTTGGTTGAGCGCGTGGTGACGCTCACCGGAGAAGCGATTAACCAACCGGGCAACTACTGGGTGCGCTTAGGAACGTCCATTGAGAACCTGCTGGTTCATGCAGGCCTTGATAATGCCAAGCTTGGTCGCGTTGTTCAGGGCGGCCCGATGATGGGCAGCTCGCTTGAGTCGCTCACAGCGCCCGTGATCAAAACGACGAACTGCCTGATTGCGGCAACGCCTGACGAATTGCCGTCTGCGCCGAGGGAATCCCCTTGTATCCGCTGCGGAGCGTGTGAAAGCGTATGCCCCGCCCAGCTGCTTCCTCAGCAGTTGCACTGGTACGCCCGCGCCCAGGACGACGACAAGCTAACGAGCCACCACCTGTTTGACTGCATCGAATGTGGCGCCTGTAGCTATGTTTGCCCTAGCCATATTTCGCTGGTCGATGATTACCGCGACGCCAAACGTCGCCTTCGCTACCAACAAATTGAAGCAGCCAAGGCCGAACATGCCAAGCATCGCTTCGAGTTTCGCCAGGCACGCCTGGCCCGAGAAGAGACAGAAAAACAAGCGCGCCGCCAGGCCCGGCTAGCGCACAACAAGCCCACCGACGGCAACGCCAGTAACGAGAGCACCAGCGCGCCTCCAGCCGACTTGCGCAGCCTGCGTATTGCCCAAACGGCGGCCAAGGCAGCGGTTAGAAAAGCCGAGAAAGTACTCACACGGGCAGCTCAGCAAGAGCCACAGCACTCCCATGAAGACCTGGAAACGCTGTTGGCGACCGCCCAGGAAAACCTTAAGGCCGCCGATTTGCAGCTGGCGCAAGCGCGTGAAAGTGCTAAAGCACCGACCGCGGAGGACACCCCATGAGTATGTTTCACGCATCACAAGTAAGCGCCTCCTCTGCCAAGTCAACAACACCAGCAACGGCGTCATTAATGCGCTGGGTGGTGGTCGCCACACTGCCTGGCGTGTTGGCCATGACGTATTACTTTGGGTTGGGCGTACTCAGCAATATTGCCTTGGCGGCCATTATGGGCATGTTTCTGGAGGCGGGCATGCTGCGCCTTCGCCGCCGCCCCATCGCGCCAGCCTTAACGGATACCAGCGCCCTACTTACTGGCGTACTGCTGGGTGCCTCGCTCCCTCCGGCAAGCCCTTGGTGGCTAATCGGGGTCGGCATGATAGCCGCCGTGGTGATTGCCAAGCAGCTGTATGGTGGCCTAGGGCATAATCCGTTTAATCCGGCCATGGTGGGCTATGCGCTATTGCTGGTCTCATTCCCTACGTACATGACGCTATGGGCGCCGCCTCAGCCTCTCATTAGCGATACGCTTTGGGCGCAAATTCTTGGGACACTGCCTACGTCACAGCTTGATGCGCTTAGCGGTGCAACGCCATTGGATGCGTTCAAACATAAAGCCGAAGGGCTCTCTGCCGAGCAGTTCTGGTTAAGCGCACCGCTACCCGAACAAACGCTTGCTGCCTGGTACAGTATCAGCCTGGCTTGGCTTGCGGGCGGGGTACTGCTGCTGTTTAAACGGATTATTAGTTGGCACATCCCCATCGCCCTGTTAGGTAGTCTGGTAGCGTTGGCAACACTGTTTCATCTACTTGATCCTAACCGTTTTGCATCGCCTCTTTTTCACCTGCTAACCGGTGCGGCGCTGTTTGGGGCTTTCTTTATTGCCACCGACCCGGTATCCGCGGCGACCAGCCAGCGCGGAAAATTGCTGTACGGCATGGGCATGGGGGTGCTGATCGTGGTGATTCGCAACTTGGGGGGCTATCCGGATGCGGTGGCTTTTGCCGTTTTGTTGATGAACCTGTGCGTCCCATTGATTGACCTGTACACCGTGCCACGCCCTCAAGGCCACTCAAAAGGCGCGCCAGGAGCATTACGATGACGCCCATTATCGCCATGCGGCGTGGCGCTTTAACGCTGGGTATCTTCGCGCTCGTTACGGCAGGCAGCGTCGCGGTTACCCGGGCCTTGACCTCTGAACGCATTACCCAGCATCAGCAAACCTACCAGCTCCGCCAGCTGCAAGCGGTACTGCCTCAAGCATTAGCTGATACACCGACGGATCAAGTGCTAAACAGTGCCTTCAACTTACCCAATGCCGCCGCCCTGGGCCACCGAACGCCAGTGACAGGCTGGCAAATCAGTCGTGGGGATCACCGCGTTACTGTTCTGCCAGTGATCACGCGCCAGGGTTACAGTGGAGAAATTGATTTACTGGTAGGGATAAATGAGCAGCAGCGTATTAGCGGTGTGCGCGTGACCTACCATCAGGAAACCCCAGGCCTCGGTGACAAGATTGAGCGCCAGCGCAGCGACTGGATTACCCGCTTTAACGGATTAAGTCTTGATGAACTGCCACCAAATGCCTGGGCCGTTAAAAAAGAGGGCGGCCAGTTTGATGGTTTTACCGGCGCAACCATTACACCTCGCGCCGTTATTGAGGCCGTTCATAACGCTTTAGAGTACGCCGCCGATACGCCGCTACCGGGTAACATTGAGGAGCCGATTCGATGAGCCAATGGCAAGCGCTGACCCGTGACGGGCTTTGGAGCAATAATCCGGCATTAGTACAATTGCTGGGGTTATGTCCACTGCTGGCCATCAGCACAACCGTGGTTAACTCACTAGGGTTAGCCATCGCCACGCTGTTTGTCATGGTAGGCGCCAGCACCGCCGTATCGCTTGTGCGTCACCAGGTGCCGAATGCCGTTCGGCTACCGGCCTTTGTCATGATCATCGCGGCGTTTGTTACCTGTGCTGAACTATTGATGGCCGCCTTTGCCTACCCGCTCTATCAACTGCTGGGTATTTTTATTCCGCTAATCGTCACCAACTGCGCCATTTTAGGGCGTGCCGATGCGTTTGCCTCCCGCCAACCGGTAGGACTTGCAGCGCTTGATGGCCTGATGATGGGCGTTGGTTTCGGTAGCGTTTTAGTGCTGCTTGGCGGGCTGCGTGAGCTATTGGGCCAAGGCACGCTGTTTAGTGATATGGCGCTGCTGCTTGGTCCTATCGCGGCCAATTGGCAACTCACTCTGGTAGACGACTATCAATTTCTGTTTTTTGTGTTGCCACCTGGCGCATTTTTTGTGGCCGGGATGCTGATCGCGCTAAAAAACGTGATAGACCAGCGACGCGCCGCACGCGCCTTGCCTTCAGCGGCCACCCCACGAACAGAGCGCCGCGTCCGGGTCACCGGCATCATCAAGTAACCGTAGAGACACGCTATGAATGCCCAAAAGCGTCATGAAATTTTTGCTCGCCTTCAGGCAGCAGACCCGCACCCGACAACAGAGCTCAACTGGACGACCCCTTTTGAGCTGCTTGCGGCGGTTTTACTTTCCGCACAAGCCACCGATGTCGGTGTCAATAAAGCCACCGCACGGCTCTACCCCGTTGCCAATACGCCCCAGGCTATTATTGACTTGGGGATTGATCAGCTTAAAGCGCATATCAAGACCATCGGCCTGTATAACACCAAAGCAGAGAACTTGATGAAGACTTGCCATATTCTGGTCAACCAGCACGGCGGCGTCGTGCCCGACACGCGCAGTGCGTTAGAAGCACTGCCAGGGGTTGGGCGTAAAACCGCCAATGTAATTCTGAATACGGCGTTCGGGCAGCCAACCATTGCCGTCGATACGCATATCTTTCGTGTATCGAACCGTACCGGCATCGCCAAAGGCAAAAATGTCGTTGAAGTCGAGCAGAAGTTAATACGCCATGTGCCCAAGGAGTTTAAGCAGGATGCTCACCACTGGTTGATTCTCCACGGTCGATACACCTGCATTGCGCGCAAACCTCGTTGCGGAAGCTGTATTATAGAAGACCTGTGCGAGTACCCCGACAAAATCGAACTCGCCTAGCTTACGTTAACAGGAGACTCCTATGCCGATGCCTGCCACTTTGCTACATGACCAACCCATTGAGCAGCGTATTGACGCGCTATTTGCGCTCTCCCGCCAGCACGCTGACCACTTTGGCAGTGCAGGCGCCTGGCTTTCACGCCAACGCTACCTGGCGCAACACCCTACGTCGATTGTGGTTATGAAATGTATGGATGGACGTATTCATATCCCACACGCCACCCGCACACCGCTCGGCATTATTACCCCATTTCGTAACCTTGGGGGGATTTTCGATTTGGGTTGGCCGTATTTGGGTGAGTTACTTACCGACACCGTTATTGAAGCCGCCAACGCGGGGCGAGCCACGCTTTTATTGATTACTTACCACTTTTCCGAGGGCAACCCAGCGCGGGGATGCGCCGGATTCGCTTGCGACACCCAAGCCGCCAAAGCACACGCGCATACGATTGCCCACCAGGCCGGTCAGCTATTTGGTGAAGATCATCAGCAGGTGTACCCGTTAGTGTGTGGCTTTGAAACGGATAGCGACGCTCTCATCCTTCACGGTCAGGACGACGCAGTATTGGATGTGCGCGAATGGGTTGGGCAGCCTATAGAAGCGCTCACCGCGCATCTACAGGCTATTTTCCCTGATATGCCTGCGGACATACGCCGGGATTTACTGCCTTTATTGAAAGGTAACCTGGCGCATGTCAATGACCTTCAGGGCGTTGAACGCGAACTGGATATCGAGCATCGCGAGTGGGCAATCTGTATTGGGCGTGGGTTCGACTTTTTGCACTTGCCTAATACAGCACTGATTATTGGGCCTTACGGGCCCGACCTGGCTGAACCGATTGGTACGGCCGCCACGATTATTGAAGCCAATATGCAGGCCGGCAAGATCCCCGATGATGGTTTTATGCTGCTTGCCTCAACGCCGTATCAGCATAGCGGTGTGGATCGTGCCCGGGCGATGCTGAAGTCGCGTTTTTTATCCGAGTTCGCCGAGCACGTCATTCGGCGGGAGCATCCGCACCTTGCCCAAAAAATGCGCCGCCATACGGCTGTCGTTCACTGGCCAACCCGACGGCTGGATTCACTGGACTAGCGCGGTAGCGATAAGCCTGGCTGTAATAGTGCGCGGTACGCATCACGCCAGGCGGGCCACTCCCAGGCCTGCGTGTTTATCTCCCCAGGCCGTGAATCGGGTGTGCTAAGCCACGCATGCAAACGCTTATAAAGGCCATCTGGCGTACCATCATAACGGTAAGCATCTGGATATAGCTCAGGAAAACAGAGTCTATCAGGCACTAGCGGTAATGCTCCGCGCTGGGCAGCTTCCATAATGGCCAAGCCCTGAAACTCATGCCAGGTCGTCGAGACTACAATCCCGGCGGTCGCCAACAGCTCGCGGTATTGCGGTTCCGGCTGCGGGCCCCAGGCCACACTATGCGCAGCTAGTTTCTCCTGGGCGACATCAAAAATAGGCGGTGTTTGCCGAAAACGCTGACCCAATACGGCTAACTCAAAATCAATGCCCTGCTCGCTTAGCGCTATTAACGTATTGAAAAAGTCATCCGGGTTTTTGTCATACTCCCAGCGATGGTTCCACACAATACGCCGTGAAACCCGACCATCAGTATGCGTTTCGGCCAGCGGTGAAATCGGTACGGGCAGTACGCGAGCACGTGAGCGTAATGCCTCAAGCGGCTTGGCCGCGGGCAGGTTTTCGGGCATTTTCTTTAAGAATGCCCGCACGCCGGTAAAAAACGAGTCGCGGTTATAGGCGGTGTTAAAAACAACGGTATCGGCGGCAAGCGCTGCATAGAGATTGACCATTTTTGCCTCTACCTGAGGCATCTGGTCAATCGATTCCGGATAGGCGAACTGGTTTTCGTGAAAATAGACAATTTTTCTGGCCTGACCCAAATGAGGGAAAAGCCCCAGAAGCGTCGCCAAATCCACCATCGACGTTGCCAATACAACGTCATAGGCTTGGCTAAGTGTGTCATGCTCTTTTAGCCACCAGCTAAGCGGGTTTCCGCGAATTCGCCAGGCAAAGTGACGCGGCGGTAAATTTAATGTTTGCCACGTTATCTCAGGGAGATGGGCCATTAAACTGTCTGCCCAGTAACGGTGGCTCACCGCTTCGTACGCTGAAAGTAATAAAACGCGCATTAAAACCCTTGTTTTAAAAGCTCTGACATTAAAAACCCTGGTACTCCAGCTTATCAGCCAGCGATTCTAACACGTCGATCCCTTGTACATCGGTCGCTAACCACGGCAGCGTGGGGCGGGGAAATTGCTTAAATAACGTATCAATGCGTTCAAGATAAGTGGCCTCCTGCACACGTCGTGCCTGCAAAAAGGCACCGTCCGCTTCTTTAGGTATCACCCGGTTAACCAGTACGCCCGCCACGTTGATATTAACCTCTTCCAAGGCGCTGACGGCTCGCTGCGTCTCAAGGATAGGCAGTCGCTCCGGCGTCATGACGAATAAAAAGCTGCACGCCTTGGCATCCTCTATACGACGCCGTGCCTGGTGAAACAGCCGCCGACGGTTGATCAGCGTTTCCGCCACCTCGCGGGTACGCTCATCCAGACCGGAAAGCGCATCTTCTGTGGGGTTATCAAAGGGAGTAGCCACATCCTGCCCACGTGATGGAGTGAGATGCTTAAGCACACCGCTCAATTCAGCCGATTTGCGATTATGTGCCAGCAGCCCATCCGTCCAGGCCGCCATGGCTTCGGGCAGGGTTAAAAGGCGCAGCGTATGTCCAGTGGGCGCCGTATCGATAATCACCAAGTCATAAGGCGCATCGTCATCCAGAATCAGCCGCGCCAGCCGCTCAAGCAGGGCCGCTTCCTGAGTGCCAGGGGATTGACGCGTCAGGCGCATTTGCCGCTCTAGCTCCTGCATCATTTCAGGCGCGGCGAAGCGGCGCATTTGCTGGGTGACTCTATCTAAATGCGCCTCAACCTCACTATCAGGATCAATCTCCATGGCATCCAGATTAGGCAGCAAGCGACACGGCGTATCGCCTAACGTTTGATCAAACACATCGCCCAGGCTATGGGCGGGGTCAGTTGAAACCACCAGCACGCGCTTGTTACGCTTGGCCGCAAGAATTGCCAAAGAGGCCGCGACGGTTGTTTTACCCACGCCGCCTTTACCGCCTACCCACAGCAGGCGGCGGTTGAGAACTGATTGCATAGGTTACACCTATCCATGGGCTTATTTAGGGGGCTAGCAACAGCGAAAATGGTCCAGCGGCGAATGCTCCATGCCCATTCGCGTATGCCAGTCATGAAAACGTTCAAGCAGCAGCGGCTGCAATTCCAGTGTGTAATAGGCGGCGGGGTTGGGTACACCCATCATTTCTGAAAAAACCAGCAGCATGAACAGGTCATCTTCATCACGGCGCGCCCGCGCAATCGCCCCTCGATAGCGCGCGCTATAGACCTCTTCGGTAAAAAAGCGGGCCTGGCCTAGCCAGGCCCGCAACGTATCACGCTTGGATGACATTATGATGCCCTCTTATTTAGTCACCTTGGGCTGCCATTTCGGCACGCGAGCGTTTAAGCGCCGCGGCACACTCCATCGCGACGAGAATGGCCGCCATCAGCACCACAATATCCATCACCAGCAGGAACATGTTGCCTTGGTCCCAGAAAGTGCGAAGCTGAATGAGTAATGCCAATATGGTCATTACCAGCAAAAAGCACAGGGGCGCCAGGGTGTACCACATGGGCCGCCGCAGACGTACCAGCATGACAGTAATAATCAGCAGCGTTAACCCGGCAAGCAACTGGTTGGTGGTGCCAAAAAGCGGCCAGATAATCAAACCGCCAGAACCATCCGCACCACCCGCCCCGAACGCCAACAACAGGCAGGTTCCCACCGCCAGACCTGTCGCAAGTGCCGGTTTTTTCATCCACGGCTGGTTATAAATATCACCCCACTCCTGGAAAATATAACGCTGCAAGCGTAAGCCAGTATCCATGGTGGTACCTGCAAAAAGCGCGGCCATGACCGTAAGCAGCGTCGCGGCAGTAGCCTCAGGCAGCCCAATACCGTTATGAATAATAAATGCGCCCCCTTCCACAAAGGCGTTAACGCCGCCCTGGCCAAAGGCGCTGTACATGGCCTGCCAATCGCCAAATGTCGCAAACCCTGCCGTCGCGGCCAAAATAGCCGCTAGTGCTAGCATCCCCTCGCCTACCGCCCCAAAGTAGCCCACGAACCGCGCATCGGTTTCTTTATTAAGCTGTTTGGAGGTAGTACCGGAAGATACCAGCCCGTGGAAACCCGATATTGCCCCACAGGCAATCGTTACAAAAAGCAGCGGAATCATCGAAGGCGTGCCGGCAGGTACATTGCTGTTAAAGGCAGGCGCGACCAGCGTTGGGTTAAGCAGCACCAGCGCTCCATAAAGAATCAGCAGACCGATAAATAGCTGTAAACCATTGATATAGTCTCGTGGCTGCAGCAGCATCCATACGGGCAATAGCGAAGCAATGGCTGCATAGCCAAACAAAATCACAATCCAGATAGCGTTACCCGACAGCCCAGCGACTTCAGCAGGCATTTGAACAGGCACCATCGGGCCAATACCAATCAGCGCATAAAGAGCAATGACGCCTAATACCGATACCACAGTTAGGCTCAGTATCCGCCGGTAGATCAGTTGGCCAATGATCAGTGCCACAAAAATCGCTCCCCAGACCGGTACCACTGCACTAGGAAAGTTCATCATTAATCCGGCAATCACCACGGCAAACACGGCATTAACCATGAGCAGCACAAGGAAAATAACGATCATAAAAATGCTGCGTGCCCGTTTGCCGACTACATCGCCCGTTAAAGCGCCTACCGACTTGGCCTTATTACGTACGCTGGCCCATATAGCGCCAAAATCGTGTACACCGGCAAAAAAGATGGTGCCGAACACCACCCATAAAAAAGCAGGTGCCCAGCCCCATATCACCGCAATGGCAGGCCCTACTATGGGTGCCGCTCCCGCTACTGAGGTAAAGTGATGCCCCCAGAGCACAAAACGGTTGGTCGGCACATAGTCGATGCCATCCTCAAACTCATGGGCAGGGGTTTTGAAATCAGGGTCTAACTGATAGATCTTTTGAGCAATAAATTTAGAATACAACACGTATCCTAACGCCATTGCCCCAAGTCCGATTAACAGCAAGATAACAGCACTCATATGCGCGGCTCCTTTGGCAAGATTGTTCTTTATTATTAAAACCAAGGCACGTATAGGTTAGGTGTTTCTGTTTATATGTTGGTACGGCTTCTTGATTACGTCTATGTCTAAATCTCTTTA
>NZ_JBQSYY010000007.1:0-140225 GCF_052379785.1 Halomonas sp. 72
TCGGAAACTCCGAGGCCTGGGTCTGGACGCGTGCCGTGCTTGGAAATCGGCGGGCAATGGGCGAGGGCCTTGGTGGAACGCCGGAGCCTCGCACATGAATGAGGCCCTGCCGAGAAAGTGGTTTTACGATCTGGGCCTGATCTCGATACTCGATACGGTCAGATGGCTCAAACGTTGTTCATGAACCGCCGTGGTACGGAACCGTATGCCCGGTGGTGTGAGAGGACAGGGGAGGCGACTCCCCTTCCTACTCGATTGTACGTTTATTTATTCCTTTCTGAAAAGCGCTAAGTACGTGCCCCATCGAGGTGAACGTCCTGTGCTTTTTTCGTCATGGCACCGGCAAGCCGGCAGAGCAATAACGCGGCCACGCCACACAGCGTAAGTGTTAGTGGCATCAAGTGAGGCCCTTGGGTCGCCAGGCTGGCAATATAGCCGACGGCCGCCGCGATCACATAGTGCAGGGTACCCATCAGCGCCGACGCCACACCGGCCTGCGTCCCGCCAGCGTTCATGGTCAGCGCGGTCAAATTACCAAACACCAGTCCGAGCGCCCCAATCGCCACCCCCAGCAGCGCCACGTACGTTTCGAACGTGACCATATCCGTCGTGACGACCAGATATAAAAGCGCACCCGCCAGTGCATGTATACCAAGCCCGATATAAGTTACCCCGGCAGGCGTCATACCGCGTGCAGACAACGCATTGGACAGCATGCCACCGATAATCAGCCCGACAGAATTGGCGGCAAACAGATAGCTGAAATGGGTCGGGGTCATGCCAAAATGGTCGGTAAACACAAACGCTGCGGCGCTGATATAGGTGAAAAGCGACCCCAGAACAAAGCCACCGGCCGCCGTATACGCCATGAAGACCCGACGACGCGACTGAGCCAGATACCCACGCACAACACTGCCTACGCTAAGTGCTGTGCGCTGCCTAACGTCAAGCGTCTCGGGAATACCTATCAGGCTCCATGCCAAGCCGATGACGCCCAAGCCGGCCAGTGCCCAGAAGATACCGCGCCAGCCACCGTGCTCAAGCAGAAAGCCCCCCATCATGGGCGCCACGACGGGTGCAATCATCATGACTTGCATCAATAGCGAAAAGATTTTGGCAGAGCTTTTCACATCGCAAAGATCGGCCACAATGGCACGTGGAGCGACTAGGCCTGCGGCCGCGCCGATGGCCTGTAAAAAGCGGGCGGCGAGCAGCCATTCAAGCGTGGGTGCCATGGCCGCGACCACCGAACCCACCACAAAGATTACAAGCCCCACCAGAAGCGGCATTCTCCGCCCAAAACGCTCCAGCAGCGGGCCATAAAGACACTGCCCCAGCGCTAGTCCTGCCAAAAAGACCGATAGCGTTTGCTGCACGCTGCCCGCCGAGACCTCATAGGTCTGCGCAATCATCGGCATGCCGGGCAGATACATATCAATCGCCATGGCATCGAGTGCGGTCAAAAGGGCCAGCAGAATGACCAGCGCCATACCCACTGTACTTTGGTGAGTATTCTCACGAATGACCTGTTCAGTCATGATGCTCTCCTGCAAGCCTTGCGATACTGTCGCCCATGAGGCGTTCAAGTGCGTTGAGACGCGCCTCAAAGCGCTCGGTGCCAATATAGATAAGCGCCACGTGGAGGCTATCCACCATGCCCATGTAGGCGTGGCCTAGCACCAGGGCATCTTGATCGGAAAGTGCCTTTCCCACATGGCGACGCAACGCTGTCGTGAAATCTGCTAACAGCTGTTGCACGTAAGTTTCGTAGCCTTCCTGAAGCTCATGAAAAAGCGACTCGGGCGGAATATACGAGGTGCGTAGCAGAAACCGAAAGTGCTCAGAATCGGCGTAGCGTGCCAACAACGATTCGCAATAGTGCTGGCCTGGCAGTCCTGTATTGGAGTGCTCAAAGCATTCCTGAGCAAATTGCGATTCAACTTTCAAGGCATCTTCAAACACCGCCGAAAACAGCGCGTCCTTATTTTTGATATGCGAATAAAGCGACGCTTTGCGAATACCGGCGTCGGCAGCAATTCCCGACAATGAAGCGCCCTCATAACCATGCTGGGCAAACTGGGCAACGGCTGCGTTGAGCACCCGGCGCAATGCGGGTGTCGTTGTGGGTAACATTTCTTGCTCTCCAAACATGAAGTACTTAATGGTGTATGCGTCAAACATGCCAAACCCAAGCGATGCATTATAACACAAAAGCTACCGACCGGTAGGTAGCTTTTCGGTTTGTAAAAAAGGCCCTTTCGGGCCAAATAAAATTGACTGCTATCCGGTTTAAAACATAGCTGTCTAATTTAAAACATCGTGTTGTCGTTGGCCGCTTCTTCCGGCACAGACTGGATGACATCCCAGTGCTCGACGATCATTTCATTTTCAACGCGGAAGATATCCACAACGGCCTCACCGAGATCCTCATCACCATTGGTAGAGTGAACATGCAGCCAGACCAGGTCACCATCGGTCACACTACGCACGATCTCGCTCTGGTAGTCCGGGGTTTCCTTGAAGCAGCCTGCAAAGTAATCCACGAAAGACGCTTTGCCATCCGGTACTTCCGGTTCGCGCTTATACTTCAATGGAACCTGATTTCAGTGACCAGTCCCGCCAGCGTAGATCAAACAGATCCTTGCGGCGATCCTTCATGTTCGTCACTGAGCCCTCTGCGCGCACCACGGTTAGGCGAGTCAAATCCAGGTCCGAGAAGAAAATCATCTCGGTATTGGGTGTGGTTTCCGCCAGCACTGCATCGTGGGGGAAGGCGAAGTCAGAAGGGGTAAAGACGGCAGACTGCGCGTACTGGATATCCAGGTTTTCAATCGAGGGCAGGTTGCCGACGCTACCGCAGAGTACCACGTAGCACTCGTTTTCGATGGCACGTGCCTGGCCACAATGACGAACCCGCAGGTAGCCATTCTGGGTGTCGGTCCAGAACGGCACAAACAGGATATCCATGTCCTGATCGGCCAGTAGACGGCCGAGTTCTGGGAACTCTACGTCGTAGCAGATCAAAATGCCCACGCGGCCTGCATCGGTGTTAAACACCTGCAAGTTGTCACCGCCTTCGATTACCCAATCGCGACGCTCCTGAGGAGTGATATGCAGCTTGGCTTGCTTGTCGACTTCACCATCGCGGTGGAAGAGGTAGGCAACGTTGTAGAGCCGGTCATTTTCGCCCACTTCAATCATTGAACCGCCAACAATATTGATATTGTAGGAGACCGCCATGCGTGAAAGTTCGGCTTTAAAGCGCTCGGTAAAGCCTGCCAGGAAGCGTATCGCTGCCATTTGGTCCTGCTGGGCGGCGCGGTCTTGTAAGCCCATCAGCGGCGCGTAAAAGAGCTCCGGGAAAACCGCAAAGTCACTCTGGTAATCTGAAAGCGCGTCGACAAAATACTCAATCTGCTGAAGGGCGGCTTCTACCGAGGAAAACTCACGCATCTGCCACTGTACGGCGCCAACACGTACTTGGGTTGGGCGCGTATCCAGCACGTTTTCGGCAGGCTCAAAGAGAATATTGTTCCACTCAAGCAGGGTCGCGTAGCCTTTGGACTGCTCATCTTCGGGCAGGTATTTGCGCAGCAGGCGTTTTACTTGAAAGTCGTTAGCCAACTGGAACGACAAAATGGGATCGTAAATCTCCTTGCGAGAGACTTTTTCGATGTACTGGGCCGGCGTTAGCTCATCGGCATGCTGATAGTATTCGGGAATGCGCCCGCCCGCCAAAATGGCGCGCAGGTTATGCGAACGACACAGCTCTTTGCGCGCTTCGTAAAGGCGCCGCCCCAGGCGGTAGCCGCGGTAGTCCGGGTGAATCAGCACATCCAGCCCGTACATCGCATCGCCATTTTCATCGTTGAGAATAATCTCACGATGGCCAATCAGGTCGTCATATTTATGCGGGTTGGAAAACTCGTCGTAATCCACCTGAACCGTTAGCGCGACGCCTACCAGATTGCCGTCATCTTCAATGGCGATCTGGCCGTCGGGAAACTCCTGAATCAGCTTGTCGATGGTGTGGCGGGGCCAGGCGCCGCCAATATTATGATAGACAGCGTCCATCAATGTCTTGAGCTGATCGTAATCATCGCTCGTCAGGTTGCGCACATTTAGATGCAGGTCTTCCAGGGACATATCAGGGGGTTCCAGAATAAAAAAGAAAACAGCCTAGTACATGATGGCTAGGCGCTGCCCGGCTTATTCACCGACACGTTTCCCACCAGTGGGCGCGTCAAGGTTTGCGCCATGATGACGCCCGCCAGAATCAGAAGTCCACCGGTAAAGTGGAAGCCTGCCACTTGCTCGCCCAGCATCGCCATGGCAATCAGTGCGCTGAACAGAGGCATCAGGTTGATAAAAATGCTCGCCTGGTTAGCGCCAATTTGGCGGACCGCGCGCATCCATAAAAATGTGGTAATGACGGAGGCAGGAATGCCTGCATAGAGAATAAGCCCAATGTTTTGGCTATCTACAGGCGTCATTGGCCCCATCAAATAGGGCGGCAGCAAAAACAGTACCGCAAAACATACCTGAGCATAGAGCATTACCCAAGGCGGTAAGTTCATTTTCCAGCGCTTTAGCATAACGCCGTAGAGCGCGTAGCAGCTTGCTGCCACCACCATTAGCGCATCGCCATGGGCAACCTCAAGCTGAAGAAGCGATAAGGGATTACCGCGGCCCAGCAACACGGTGACGCCGATAAAGGCCAGCACGCCGCCCATAACGCCGCCCAGGGTTGGCGGCTCACGCAGGATAAGCGCACTCAGCAGCACGGTTAAAAGCGGCACCATCGCAGCTAGAATCCCCATGTTGGTAGCCGTTGTGGTTTCCGCTGCAACATAGGCCAACCCTTGCCATAGCCCCATACCTAAAAGACCCAGTAAGGCGAGTTTCGGCCAGTTACGGCGTATTTCTGCACGATGACGAAGCACGGCCGGAAGCACGAAGGGCGTCATCACCGCTAGCGCCAACAGCCAGCGTAAAAAAGCGATGCTGCTCGGCGCAATCGCGCCTACGGTCAACTGATTAATGGTCATGTTGCCCGACCAGATCAGCACGGTGGCTAGTGGTGGCAAAAAGTAAATCAACGGCATAGCGGTTTTCCTTATCGTTAGCCGAATAATGTTACGTGCTTTAACGCAATGAGCAAGACTGAGAAACGATGGCTCTGGATCTCCCTGGTAAGTCGTAAAGGGCTGTACGACGGCGATTGGATGTCATACGCTTGTTTGAATAACGCCAAGGAGAACCGTGATGACCCGTGCGCCCGCTTACCCGCATCTTTTCCAGCCAATTACGATTGGCCATTTAACGCTGCCCAACCGCATTTTAATGGGCTCCATGCATACCAACCTGGAAGAGACGCCCAATGGGTTTGCAAGATTAGCGGCTTTTTATGCTGAGCGTGCGCGGGCCGGGGTAAGTTTAATCGTCACCGGGGGGATTGCGCCAAATCCGGAAGGCGCGGTGTTTCAGGGCGCCAACGCGCTAACCGATGAGACCCAATTGGCAGAGCATCGCCAAGTGGTGGAGGCTGTTCACGCGGAAGGCGGGCACCTGTGCATGCAGATTCTCCATGCGGGGCGCTACGCCTACTCGCCTGAATTGGTGGCGCCCTCGGCAATTCAGGCACCCATTAATCCATTTACTCCCCGTGAACTAAGTAGTGACGACGTTGAGCAGCAAATTGCCGACTACGTGCGCTGCGCATGCCTGGCGCAACAGGCAGGTTATGACGGCGTCGAAATAATGGGCTCGGAAGGCTATCTGATTAATCAGTTTATTTGCCAGCGGACCAATCAGCGCAGCGATGCCTGGGGCGGTAGTTTTGAGCATCGCATGCGCTTTCCGTTGGAAATTGTTAAACGCATTCGAGCGGCAGTGGGCGAGCGCTTTGTGGTGATTTTTCGCCTGTCGATGATTGACCTGGTGGAAGACGGCAGCACATGGCAAGAGATCGTCACGCTTGGCCAAGCGGTGGAAGCCGCAGGTGCCGATATCATCAATACCGGGATTGGTTGGCATGAAGCGCGGGTGCCCACCATTGTCACCAGCGTGCCACGTGCGGCCTTTACCGAAGTGACTCAGCGAGTAAAAGCAGCGCTTTCGGTGCCGCTGATCACCACCAACCGGATTAATATGCCAGAGATTGCCGAACAGGTGCTGGCCGAAGGCCACGCCGATATGGTGTCCATGGCGCGGCCGTTTTTGGCAGACCCGGAGTGGGTACGTAAAGCCGAAGCGGGGCAGGCCGATGAAATCAATACCTGTATTGCCTGTAACCAGGCCTGCCTGGATCATACCTTTGCAGGCAAGCTAACCTCTTGCTTGGTTAACCCGCGCGCCTGCCATGAAACCGAACTTGTGATTGAACCCGCTATCACGCCTAAACGCGTGGCCGTGGTGGGCGGTGGGCCAGCGGGGCTTGCCACGGCCGTTACCGCCGCCAGCCGGGGCCATCACGTCGTGCTGTTTGAGCAGCGTGACACGCTGGGCGGGCAGTTTAATTACGCGCGTCGGATTCCTGGCAAAGAGGAGTTTAACGAAACCCTACGCTACTACCGCGTCATGCTGGAAAAGTACGCGGTAGAGGTCCGCTTGAACACCCGTGCCACTCCAGAAGCGCTGGCTGAGTTTGACGATATTATCATCGCCAGCGGCGTACGCCCGCGCACGCTGTCGCTGCCCGGCGCTGAACACCCCAGTGTGCTGAGCTATGCCGATGCCATTGAATCCCCCGAGCGGGTAGGTCGCCGGGTTGCCGTTATCGGGGCAGGCGGTATTGGTTTTGACGTTTCCGAGCTTTTGGCCCATGAAGAGCATCCGGCCCTTGATGTTGATACCTGGTGCGACGAGTGGGGCGTTGACCTGGCCGTTAGCGAACGCGGCGGTTTAAAAGCCCCTGTGGCGCCCGCTGTCTCACGTGACATTGTCATGCTACAGCGTAAAACCTCTAAGCCTGGCAAGTACCTGGGTAAAACCACTGGCTGGGTACACCGGGCTTCGCTAAAGGCGCGCGGCGTTTCAACCTTAACGGGCTGCGAGTATCTTAAAATTGATGATGATGGGCTGCATATTCGCCGCGATGGCGAGGACAGCGTGCTGGGTGTGGATACGGTGGTGGTATGCGCGGGGCAGGAGTCAGTGCGTGATTTAGTGGCGCCGCTTGAAGCGCTCGGTAAACCGATTCATATCATTGGCGGTGCCGATGAGGCGGCAGAGCTTGACGCCAAGCGCGCTATTGATCAGGGAATGCGCTTGGCTGCCCAGCTTTAACCGCGTTGATAGTGGCGGGTGACGCTCGTCCATAAATGACGATAGACTGACTGATCCATCACCTTATTAAGCATAACGTGATGTTAAAGGCGCTAGTGGCACCCAGCTGGCGCTGTAACAATATGAAGTATAAGGATAATTGTCATGACGTCGGAGTGTACCCCCCGTTTTTTAGCCAGCGATAACACTTCTGGTATTTGCCCGGAAGCCATGGCGTATCTACTGGACGCTAATCAGGTTGATGACCTGGCGTATGGCAATGACCATTGGACCGAGCGTGCGGCGAACCGCTTTCGTCAAATGTTTGATTATGACTGCGAAGTGTTTTTTGTTTTTAACGGTACTGCGGCTAACTCACTGGCGCTTTCTGCGATGGGGCGCAGTTACCATAGCGTGATTTGTCATGAGCTGG
Source organism: Halomonas sp. 72 (assembly GCF_052379785.1). Taxonomy (NCBI): domain Bacteria; kingdom Pseudomonadati; phylum Pseudomonadota; class Gammaproteobacteria; order Oceanospirillales; family Halomonadaceae; genus Halomonas; species Halomonas sp. 72. The sequence continues at coordinate 7,700 of NZ_JBQSYY010000007.1, forward strand.
CGCATATTGAAACTGACGAGTGCGGCGGCCCGGAGTTCTTCTCCAATGGCGCCAAGCTGCTGACCTCGCCAGGGGCGAATGGCAAGCTTACCCCTGAGGGGATTGAGGCGCTGGTGACGCGGCGTAGCGATATTCACTACCCAAAACCTAAAGTGGTGTCGCTGACCCAGGCGACCGAAGTAGGAACGGTATATACCCGTGAAGAACTGCTGGCCATTCGCGCGATTGCCGATAAGCATGATTTGCGCCTACACATGGATGGCGCCCGCTTTGCCAATGCCTGTGCCAGCTTGAATGCTACGCCTGCCGAGCTGACCTGGCAGGTAGGCGTTGATGCACTGTGTTTTTCTGGGACTAAAAATGGCTTGGCGATGGGCGAGGCGATTTTGTTCTTTAATCGCGAGCTGGCAGAAGATTTTTCGTATCGCTGCAAGCAAGCAGGTCAGTTGGCATCCAAAATGCGCTATATATCAGCGCCGTGGCTGGGCCTTTTGGAGAGCGGGGCGTGGCTCACCAATGCTCAACATGCTAACGCAATGGCACAATATTTAACGGAAGGGCTGCAAGCGCTGCCTGGTGTGTCGTTGATGTTTCCTGCTCAGGCAAACAGCGTCTTTGTTGAGTTGCCAGCCCATGCAATTAGCGCCCTAAAAGCCAAGGGGTGGACCTTCTATACGTTTATTGGCGCCGGAGGGGCACGCTTTGTATGTGCCTGGAATACCACCGTTGAATTACTGGATTTACTGATCGCGGATGTCAGCGTCGCGCTTGAGCAGCACTCTGGGTAGCAAGACTCTGGAGGTTTTAGGCGTATCGCTTTTTATACCGCCGCTGCACACGCAGCGGCGGTTTTTTTGTAGACGCTCAATAAAAAGGCGTGACGCCTGGCCCGCCATGCAAATGTTGATCATTAGAGAATCGTTAAACGTTTCTGATGAAGTGCTTTTTGGTTAAAACCCTGTTGTATCAACATCCTGCCTTTGAAGTGCGGGACTTTTCTGGCGTATGCCTATGCGTATCACATGTTAGCGTTGAAGTTTTAGTCATCACATTTTGCTAATGCTGGCTACGCTAATAGAGCGACACCTCGTTCGGCTCACCACGATAAAATATTCATCCGGGTGGTGATTGCCTGGGGATGGCCATAGGAGGGTTCCATGAGCATCTTTGACCACGTTCAAGACCGTTTTGCCCGTGTACAGCAAGAAGACATGAGTTTGGAAGAGTATCTGGCGCTTTGTCGCCGTGACCCAACGGTTTATGCCAGCGCCGCGGAGCGCATGCTGGACGCCATCGGCGAGCCTGCTGTGATTGATACGGCAAAAGATCCGCGCTTATCGCGTATTTTTTCCAATAAGGTAATACGCCGCTACCCGGTATTTACTGAATTTCATGGTATGGAGGAGGCCATTGAGCAGATAGTGGCTTACTTCCGTCATGCCGCCCAGGGGCTTGAGGAGCGCAAGCAGATTCTCTATCTGCTGGGGCCGGTGGGTGGCGGTAAATCATCACTTGCGGAGCGCTTAAAACTGCTAATGGAGCGTATTCCGTTTTACGCCATTAAAGGCTCACCCGTTTATGAGTCGCCGCTTGGGTTGTTTTCACCTGAAGAGGATGGCGAACTGCTTGAAAAAGAGTATGGGGTTGCGCCGCGCTATCTGAAAAGTGTGATGTCCCCTTGGGCCGCCAAGCGTTTAAAAGAGTACGGCGGCGATATTTCCCAGTTTCGTGTAGTGCGCCTTTATCCTTCGCGGCTGCACCAGGTAGCAATTTCTAAAACGGAACCGGGTGACGAGAATAACCAGGATATCTCCTCGTTAGTGGGTAAAGTCGATATCCGTCAGCTTGAGCTTTACTCCCAGGATGACCCGGATGCTTATAGCTTCTCGGGCGGGCTTTGCCGCGCTAACCAGGGGTTAATGGAATTCGTTGAGATGTTTAAGGCGCCGATCAAGGTGCTGCATCCGCTGTTGACCGCCACCCAGGAGGGGAATTACAACCCAACGGAGGGAATGGGCGCCATTCCGTTTGATGGCATTATCCTGGCGCACTCCAACGAATCCGAGTGGCAGGCATTTCGCAATAACCGCAACAACGAGGCCTTTCTTGACCGCGTATATATCGTCAAAGTGCCTTACTGCTTGCGAGTGTCTGAAGAGATCAAAATCTATCAAAAGCTACTGGAAGACTCTTCCCTCAATGCCGCACCCTGCGCACCCGATACGCTGCGCATGCTGGCGCAATTCTCGGTGCTGTCTCGGTTAAAAGTGCCTGAGAACTCCAGTATCTACTCCAAAATGCGCGTGTACGATGGTGAAAATCTAAAAGATACCGATCCGCGTGCCAAATCGATACAAGAGTACCGCGATGCTGCAGGCGTGGACGAAGGTATGCAAGGCCTCTCCACCCGTTTTGCGTTCAAGATTCTTTCCAAGGTATTTAACTTTGACAGCACCGAGGTTGCCGCTAACCCGGTACACCTGCTGTATGTGTTGGAGCAAGCGCTTGAGCGTGAGCAACTACCCTCTGAAGTATTTGAGCGTTATCTGGGCTTTATTAAAGAATTTTTGGCGCCGCGCTATGTGGAGTTTATTGGCAAAGAGATCCAAACGGCTTATCTCGAATCCTACAGTGAGTATGGGCAGAATATTTTTGATCGCTATGTGACCTATGCCGATTTCTGGATTCAAGACCAGGAGTACCGCGACCCGGATACTGGCGAGCAGTTGAATCGCCAATCGCTTAATGAAGAGCTTGAAAAAATTGAGAAGCCAGCGGGCATTTCCAATCCCAAGGACTTCCGTCATGAAGTGGTGAACTTTGTGCTGCGAGCGCGCGCCCAGAACAACGGCATGAACCCCAGCTGGCAGTCGTATGAGAAGCTTAAAGGGGTTATTGAGCACAAGATGTTTGCCAATACCGAAGAGCTTTTGCCGGTCATCTCGTTTAATGCCAAGGCCTCAACGTCGGACCAGAAAAAACACGAGGACTTCGTCGCTCGGATGGTGGAGCGCGGCTATACCGAGAAGCAGGTGCGCCTGCTTTCCGAGTGGTACCTGCGCGTGCGTAAGTCGCAGTAAGCGCCGGTACTGCAAAGGCCCTTTGGGTTAAGGAGGTCGTATGACCTACTTTATTGATCGAAGACCTAACGCTAAACATAAGAGCGCGGTTAACCGACAGCGCTTTTTGGAGCGCTACCGTCAGCATATCAAGCGCTCTGTTGAAGAGGCGGTTAACCGCCGCTCCATTACCGATATGGAGCGCGGTGAAAACATCTCTATCCCCACCAAGGACATTTCTGAGCCGGTGTTTCAGCATGGCCCCGGCGGGGCGCGCAATATCGTTTCGCCGGGTAATAAAGAGTTTTTACAGGGTGACAGGATTCGCCGCCCCAGTGGCCAAGGCGGCGGAGGCGGTGCGGGTGAAGGGAGCGCTTCTGACCAAGGCGAGGGTAACGATGAGTTTGCGTTTACGCTTAGCCGAGAGGAGTTTTTAGAGTTTGTTTTCGATGGCCTGGAGCTTCCTCACCTGCAGCGTAAGCCGCTTAAATCATTGGAAGAAGTGAAAATGGTGCGCGCGGGCCTTTCCCGGGATGGCGTGCCCTCGCGTATCAGTATTACGCGCTCCATGCGGGAGGCCTACGCCCGCCGTATTGCCATGCGAGCACCGATCAAGCGAGCGCTAAAAGAAGCTGAGCAAGCGCTGGAGGCAGAAGAGCGCAAAGACAGCGTGCTACGTAATCCGGCACGGGTGGCTGAACTGAAAGCTGACATCGAGCGTTTAAAGAAACGCATCGAGGCAGTGCCGTTTATTGATACCTACGATTTGCGCTATCACCAGTTGGCCGCGCAACCTCAGCCCTCAAGCCAGGCGGTAATGTTCTGTGTCATGGATGTTTCAGGCTCCATGACCCAGAACCATAAAGACATTGCGAAGCGTTTTTTTCTGCTGCTTTACCTTTTTTTAGAGAAGCACTACGAAAAGGTCGAGCTGGTGTTTGTTCGCCACCATACTGCCGCAAAAGAAGTGAGTGAGGAGGAGTTCTTTTACTCCCGCGAAACGGGCGGCACCATTGTCTCAAGCGCACTCACGCTGGTGGATAACATTATTCAAAAGCGCTATCCCGCCGAGCAGTGGAATTTATACGTGGCCCAGGCATCGGATGGCGACAATTGGGACGATGATTCCAGTACCTGTCGCAATTTGCTGATTAAAAAGTTGATGCCTCAACTTCAGTACTACGCATATGTAGAAATCACCCCTCACGATCATCAGTCGCTTTGGCATGAGTATCAGAGCGTTGCTGAGCACTTTCCTGAACGCTTTACGATGCGCCAAATTGTCGAAGCCAGCGATATTTATCCTGTTTTTCGTGAGCTGTTTAAACGCCGCTTGAACCAAGCGCGCTAAACGCGTGCGTGTTGAGGAGTGCGCTATGAATGCATCCCAAAAGCCCATTGTGACCGGTTCTGACTGGAGCTTTAGCGTCCTAGAGCGCTTTAACGACAAGCTCGCTGTGCTTGCTGATGAGTACCGCCTAGATACGTACCCCAATCAAATGGAAGTCATCACCACCGAGCAGATGATGGATGCCTACGCCAGCGTGGGTATGCCGGTGGGCTACCATCACTGGTCATTTGGTAAGCAGTTTCTGGCCGTTGAGCAAGCTTACAAACGCGGCCAAATGGGCCTGGCGTACGAGTTGGTGATTAATTCCAACCCTTGTATTGCCTATTTGATGGAAGAAAACACCTTGATGATGCAGGTGCTGGTCATGGCGCATGCCTGCTATGGGCATAATTCCTTCTTCAAGGGCAATTATCTGTTTCGGACCTGGACCGATGCTGAATCGATCGTTGATTATCTGGTGTTTGCACGTCACTACATTGCCAAATGTGAAGAGCGCCACGGCGTCCATGCGGTTGAGCAACTGTTGGATGCGTGCCACGCACTGCAAAATTACGGCGTTGACCGCTATAAACGACCTTCGCCGATCTCGGCTGAAGAGGAGGCCAAGCGTCAGGATGAACGGGAAGCCTACCTGCAAACGCAGGTTAATATGCTGTGGCGTACGATTCCTGAGCCGCCTGGCAATGCGTCTCCGCTGCCTGGTGGCCTTAACAGCGACAACGACCCGCTAGGCCTGCACAGCGGCGGAATTTATCCGCCAGAGCCCCAGGAAAATCTGCTCTATTTTATTGAAAAAAATGCCCCGTTATTGGCCCCTTGGCAGCGTGAAATAGTGCGTATTGTGCGTAAGCTGGCACAGTATTTTTACCCCCAGCGCCAAACTCAGGTCATGAATGAAGGGTGGGCATGCTTTTGGCATTACACGTTGATGAACCGCTTGTATGACGAAGGCGATGTTGATGAAGGTCTGATGCTTGAGTTCTTGCAGTCCCACGCCGCTGTCATTAATCAACCTGACTTTGATAGCCCTTACTTCAACGGCATCAATCCGTATGCGTTGGGGTTTGCCATCTTTATGGACATCAAGCGGATATGCGAAGCACCGACCGAGGAGGATTATCAGTGGTTTGCTGATATTGCGGGTACGCCTTGGCGCAGTACGCTTGAATTTGCTATGCGCAACTTTAAGGATGAGTCGTTTATTCAGCAGTTTCTGTCGCCCAAGGTAATGCGCGACCTTAAGCTGTTTTTAATTGTGGATGATGATCAGGCGGAAACGCTCGAAGTGGCGGCTATTCATAATGAACAGGGCTATCGCCGGGTGCGCGATGCGCTTTCTACTCAGTACGCGCTGTCGGTGAAAGAACCAAATATTCAAGTGGTTGAGGCTGATATCCGGGGCGACCGCTCATTAACACTGCACCACGTGCAGGACGGTCGCCGCCCCCTTGGGCGTAGTGTCTACCCGGTTATTCGGCACCTGCATGAGCTTTGGGGGTTCCCCGTACGCCTGGTTTCCATGGATGAAGGGCGGGTGACGCACCGCTACCGTTGGCCCATAGAGGAGGAATGTAAAGACAACCCGTAAATGGTCACAGCTTACCGGTGAGTAATGTATAAAGCCCTGCGTTTGGCAGGGATTTTTAGCAGCCTTACCCCTGAGCCACCCAGGATTGACACCAGCCACCAGGTTCAACGCTGTTTTCAGGAAACAGCTGGCAGCCTTGATTAGCAGAGGTATAAAACATGCAGTTGTCGCACCGTTCACCTGATGTATAAGCAGGGTGGTCGCTGGCGTCACTCGCCTTTTCAACATAGCTCAGCGCTTGGGCGCTCGGTACGGAAGGGTCAAGGCGAGGTAGCGATTGAGCAAAGGCCGTTTTCGATAAAATACCGATGCCCAAGGGGAGGGTTGCCAGTCCCCATACACTGGTGCGTATAAAATGACGGCGGCTCTGATTAGCCATGGTCTCTCCTTATAGGTCACTCTCATTTGACCCTAAATATCGCGTTGTTATCCGCCCATGCTAACGAATAGATGCGTGGCGCGCGACTTCTTCGTTCAAGGCAAGGATTTAGAGAGATTTCGTGCCCAGGCTGCGGATTTAACCAGGCCTGTTATACTCCACGCTTTGGCGGCTGTTGACGTTTTTCTTGCGTATTACGCCACTAAACAGGTGTAGACGGTGTGAGTAAAATGACGATAGGCCTCGGTATCACTTACAATTTTTTTAGTGAGGGCGCTATGCAAAACGCAGTTATTTTAATTAATACCGAAAAAGGCCAGGTCAAAGCAGTAGCAGAGCGTTTAGCGGACGTGGAAGGCATTAGCGAGGTGTACTCCACCTGTGGGCGTTATGACCTGGTAGCCATTGCGCGTACCCCGAATTTTGAAAGCCTGGCTGAGCTGGTGACCGAGCGCCTTAACGAGGTTGAGGGGATCAGCGATACGGAAACGCTTAACGCCATGCAGGTACATTCACGCCACGACCTTGAAACCATGTTTTCACTAGGCTGGTAATGTGGACATAGGCACCGGCCACCGCAATGGCCGCGTGTCATAAGCGGGCGATAAAAATTAGCGTGTGGGGAGTAGGGGAACGTGGGGATATCGTTTTGGCGCTGGCGTCGAGAGGGGCGACGTCTGGGCGTCGCTTTGCTGTTTGTGGTCGCGGGGGCGGGGTTATGGGAGTTTCAGGAGCGTCAGCATCAGGATGCGTATACCTGGATGGGCGTTCCCACGTGGGAGAGTTTTCATCCCACCACGTTTCACCGCGTATTACGCAATGAGGGCTATTTAGTTGGCTGGTCGGATGTGCGTGTTAACCCGCTGTGGGTGAGTTACCAGCTGGAGGCGGTGCCGGAAGGGACCCAGATTGGCTCACGGCCCAGTTTTCAAGCGGATTGGCGGACCCTCTGGCCGGTAAAAACCAACAGCTATGCCCGGAGTGGCTATGACCGGGGACATATGGCACCTAACTATGCCATTGCCGCAGTGCACGGGCGCGATGCCCAGGTTGATACGTTTTTGATGAGTAACATGACGCCGCAGCGGCCTAATCTAAATCGCCAGCTATGGCAGCGGTTGGAAGAGTCGGTGATCAATCACTTTGCGCCGCGTTTTGATCGCGTACAGGTGATTACCGGGCCGATATTCCCTGAGCATTTTATGGATAATGTGTTTAATCGGGTGGGTTTTGTCGAAGTGCCAGAGGCGTTCTATAAGATTATTGTTGCCCCACACGATGAGGCACCGCTCGCGCTGGCGTTCATCATGCCCCAGGACGTTCGCGGCAACGAACCGTTAGATGATTACCTGGTCACTATTAATGACATAGAAGCGCGTACCGGGCTTAATTTTTTCCCGGACCTGACACCCGAAATGGAAACCGTGCTGGAAGGTGAGTTGCGTACGCAAGGATGGGCACTGGAGGAGGTCGCACGGCGACCTGGGCGTTTTCAGTAGCGTAACGTTTTTGATTAGCGTAAATGGACTATTTAATGTGCTTCAGCTGGGGGCGGGAAAGCCCTCAGTGACATCGACGAAATAAGGAGGCTAAATACAACGTAGTAAAACAGCGCAAACGTAGGCGCAATATTCAAAATATGGGGATTAATAATAGAAAGGATCGTTCAATGATGCGGACGGGACCAACGTAATGGTGCCCAGGAGAGGACTTGAACCTCCACGTCCATACGGACACTAGCACCTGAAGCTAGCGCGTCTACCAATTCCGCCACCTGGGCGCATCATTTGTACTGCGGGTATTTTGCTGATTGTATTCGTATGGTGCCCAGGAGAGGACTTGAACCTCCACGTCCATACGGACACTAGCACCTGAAGCTAGCGCGTCTACCAATTCCGCCACCTGGGCGAATACATATCAAGCATCAACCACATCAACTTGCCACTGCACCCGCTACTCATGAAAAGAGAATAACATGAGAAAGCGTGGTGCCCAGAAGAGGACTTGAACCTCCACGTCCATACGGACACTAGCACCTGAAGCTAGCGCGTCTACCAATTCCGCCATCTGGGCAAGTGGCGCGTATGATACCGGGGTGCTGGTTAAATGCAAGACCTGAAAGATAATTTTATGGCGCAAATCGCACAATTGCTGCTTAAGGTGGTTGGGTCATGGAACATGCAGCGCTATACTGGCCCCATGACCAAACAAAATATGACGTTTTTCAGCTTACTGCCTATTAACGCAGTCGCTGACTATCCCTACCTGCAGCGACTATCCGCTGCTGTTTTTGTCCGCCTCCCGCAAATGCAATTAAGGATGTCGATCGCATGAAGTATTGGACGTTGAGTGATGATCCGCACGCCGAGCGCGAGGCGCAAAAATATGATAATCCGGCGCCTAGTCGTGAGTATCTGTTAGCGGCGTTGGAAACGTACGGTAAACCGATTACCCATGAAAATATGAGCCGCATGCTGGGCATCGAGGACGAAGATCACCTTGAAGCCGTTCGCCGCCGGATGGCGGCCATGGAGCGTGATGGTCAAGTGTTGCGTGACCGTCGCGGCGCTTATGCATTAATTGATAAGCTTGATTTGATCAAGGGCAGCGTACTGGGGCACCGGGACGGTTTTGGCTTCTTGATTCGTGATGATGGTAAAAAACCGGATCTGTTGTTACCTCCTCGCCAGATGCGTCGGGTGTTCAGTGGTGACCATGTATTGGTCCGTATCAGCGGCACAGACCGCCGTGGCCGCGACGAAGCGACCATTGCCGATGTGATCGCCCGCAATACGCAAACAATGGTGGGTGTATATCGCAGCAATACGCCGGAATTTGGCATACTGATTCCTGAAAATCCGCGTATTACTCAGGAAGTTATTATTCCTCACAGTGCCTGCGCTGGGGCGAAGGATGGCCAGGTGATTTCGGCCAGAATTGTTCAGCAGCCGGCTACCCGCGTGCAGCCTGTGGGTGAAGTGATTGAAGTGTTGGGTGAGCGTATGGACCCTGGCATGGAAATCGATATTGCGATTCGTAGCTACGATATTCCTGCTGAATTTCCGCCTGAGGTGCTGGATCAAACCAGCGGCATTTCAGCGGAAGTGCTGGAGGAAGATAAAAAGCATCGCGTTGACCTGCGAGATACACCGCTGGTTACGATTGATGATGAGTCTGCCAAGGACTTTGATGATGCCGTGTGCGCCTGGCAAACCAAGTCAGGCAGTTGGAAGCTACTCGTCGCGATTGCGGATGTCTCTCACTATGTGCGTCCGGGGACGGCGCTGGATAATGAAGCCCGCACGCGGGGTAACTCGGTGTATTTCCCGGGGCAGGTGGTGCCCATGCTGCCGGAGCTTTTATCCAACGGTCTTTGTTCGCTCAATCCGAACGTGGATCGTCTGGTCATGGTCTGCGAGATGAATATCTCCAAGACTGGGGCGATTAGCCGCTACTCCTTCTATGAAGCCGTGATGAACTCTCATGCTCGCCTCACTTATAACAGCGTGGCGGCGATGCTTGATAACGAGAGCGAAGAGGGTAATGCGCTGCGTGAGGAACACCGCGAGCTGGTGAAGCCGCTGCAAAACCTGCATGAGCTTTATCACTTGCTACGCGGGGCTCGTGAAACGCGTGGCGCGATTGATTTTGATACCACTGAAACGGCGATCATTTTCAACGACGAGCGCAAGATCGAAAAAATTGTGCCGCGTAAGCGTAACGATGCGCACAAGTTAATTGAGGAGTGCATGCTGGCCGCGAACGTTGCGACCGCACGTTTTCTTGATAAGCACGATCTGCCCGCGCTGTACCGTATTCATGAGCGGCCAACGCCTGAGCGATTGGATAAGCTGCGCTTGTTCCTGAACGAGCTGGGCCTTTCCGTGGGTGGCGGCGATATGCCTACCCCGCAGGATTATCAGGCGCTTCGTGAGGCAATTGTTGATCGCCCTGATGCCGATATTATCCAGACGGTCATGCTACGCTCCATGAACCAGGCGGTGTACTCACCGCAGAATGAAGGTCACTTCGGCTTGGCATACCAGGCGTATGCGCACTTTACGTCGCCGATTCGTCGTTATCCTGATCTGCTCGTGCACCGTGCCATTCGTTCGGTCATTCGGGGGCCGCGTCAAACCAATACCGTCGTGCGCGTTGACGGAGCGCCGGTCGATCCGCCGAGCAAATGGTGCCCTTATACATTTGAGCAGATGCTTGAACTTGGCGAACACTGCTCAATGACTGAGCGTCGCGCCGATGAAGCGACCCGTGATGTAGAAAGCTGGCTGAAGTGCGAGTTTATGTCCGACAAGCTGGGCGAAACCTTTGAAGGCACGATTGCATCGGTTACCCAGTTTGGCTTGTTTGTGCGTCTGGATGCGTTCTATGTCGAAGGCCTGGTGCATGTGACGTCGCTGCCGTCGGATTATTATCACTATGAGGCAGAGAAGCATCGCCTGAAAGGCGAGCGTACCGGAACCACCTATCGCTTGGGTGATGGCTTGACGGTGCAAGTGGCGCGCGTCGATATGGACGACCGGAAAATTGATTTCAGTTTGACCGACGATAAGCCTCGCCCGCGCCGCCAGCCGCGTAAACGCCGCAGTGGTGACACTAATGAAGCGGCCGCTCCCAAGAGCGACGCTGCGCCCAAGAAAGATAAGCCATCTACGCGTCGTGGCCCGCGACGTACGCGTCAGTCAACGCCCAGGAGAAGTTAAGTATGAAATCGGCGTCGTCTCGACGTGGTGCACGTACTACGGTACGTACGCCGGATGGGCTGGACCAGGTCTATGGTACCCACGCCTTGCAAAGTTTGTTGGAGCGCGGTGAAACGCCGCGCGAGCTATGGGTTCAGCAAGGAGCCGGTAGTCGCTTGGCCGAAGTGGTTGCTCAGGCGCAAGCGCGTGGTGCGCGAATTAAAGAGCAGCCGCGTGACCTGCTGGACCAGTTGACTCAAGGGGCTGCGCATCAGGGAGTGGTGGCGTTCTGCCCGCCACTTACGCCTGAAGGCGAAGAGTCCTTGTGGTTAAAGCTGCGTGCCTGGCAGGCGCCAACGCCGCCACTTTTGCTAGTGCTGGATGGCGTGACAGACGTACATAACTTTGGTGCCTGCTTGCGCAGCGCCGATGCCGCTGGGGCACATGGCGTTATTGTGGCAAAAGACAAGGCCGCACCGCTAAATGCAACCGTGCGTAAAGTGGCTTGCGGTGCTGCCGAGGTAGTGCCGGTTTATCAGGTCACCAACATGGCGCGTACGCTTGCCAAGCTTAAAGATGCCGGCGTATGGATTACCGGTACAGCAGGTGAAGCCCAGGCTAGTGTATTTGACATCGATTTGACCGGCCCTACTGCGCTAGTAATGGGAGCAGAAGGGAAGGGCATGCGGCGTTTAACCCGGGAAGCCTGCGATAACCTGGCCAAGCTACCTATGGCAGGGCAGGTTTCAAGCCTTAATGTCTCTGTGGCTACCGGGATTTGTTTGTTTGAGGCAGTACGACAACGCCAGCTTGCAAGTTAACCCTGTGCCCACTAGAATACCTGCGCCCGTTTGTCTACAGGCGGGCGCAGATGTTTACGTTGGTTAAATGCCAGTACGTTGGTTAGATACCGTACGTTAGTTGAACACCAGTTCTGCTTAATGCCTTAAATTGCCGTTTGGCGGTAAGTTAGGTGCATTTCAGTAACTCCTTGCTTCCCTGTCGTCGTTCTCGCTTGTGCGGGGCACACACCGGAAGCTGTCAAACCGCAAGGAGATCTCATGCGTCATTATGAAATCGTGTTTATGGTCCACCCGGATCAGAGCGAGCAAGTGCCGGCTATGGTCGAGCGCTACACCAGCATCGTTACTGAAAACGCTGGTACTGTACATCGTCTTGAAGATTGGGGCCGTCGTCACCTGGCTTACCCGATCAACAAGATTCACAAAGCCCACTACGTGCTGATGAACGTTGAATGTACTGGCGAGACGCTCGAAGAAATCGAGAACATCTTCCGCTTCAACGATGCCATCATCCGCAGCCTGGTTGTACGCTGCAAGGAAGCGGTTACTGAAGCTTCTCCGATGATGAAGCCGGCAGAAGAGAAGCGTCCGCGTCGCGAAGACAAGTCGCGCGCTGATGAGTCCGAGTCTGATTCAGACGTCGAAACTGCCTGATTCTATCCACTGCACGTTTTAAGGAGCTAATCCATGGCACGTTTTTTCCGTCGCCGTAAGTTTTGCCGCTTCACTGCTGAAGGCGTCAAGCAGATCGACTATAAAGATCTGGACACCCTGAAAGCCTATATCACTGAAACTGGCAAGATCGTTCCGAGCCGTATCACCGGCACTAAAGCACGCTACCAGCGTCAGCTGGCGACTGCTATCAAGCGTTCGCGCTACCTGGCGCTGCTGCCCTACTCCGATAGCCACCAGTAAGCGTTTAACGTGATGCTGGCACTGGCAAGATGGCTAATGCGAGGGCTGCCTTACGCCGTAGGCGGGGCAGCGCTGGCCACGTTAGTGCCGTGGCTGTTTTGGTTAGGTGCTGCTATTGCTGCTTTGGTAACCCTGCGTAAAGGCTTTGCACCTGCGCTACCGGTTATTATCGCAGCGGCGCTACCCGCCGGTTTTTGGTGGTCGCAAGGCGACGTTATCCCGCTGGCCAGCGTATTGCTGGTAACGCTGATGGCGGTTGTCTTGCGTGAAAGGATGCGTTGGAGTGAAGCGTTGCTGGCGGGCACCTTCGTGGCTGCAGCAATGGTACAGTTCGGCATCTTTAGCCTGCCAGGCGACATGGGGCCAATGCTTGAGCAACTACGACAAGGCTCTCCGGACGTTGATCGTATGCTCACAGAGTTGGCTAATCAGGGGTACGATACCCAAATGCTGGCTGCCATTGTGGTAGGGGGCGTTACGGGGCTTGTGGTTCTGATTGCGTCGATTGCATGTTTAGCCTTGGCGCGAAGCTGGCAAGCGGGGTTATATAACCCGGGCGGGTTTCGTGAAGAGTTTCATGCGTTACGACTCGCACCTAAAGAGCTTGCCGTGTTAGCGGTGCTTTGTGTGGTCGGCATGATGCTTGGGGGGCATGCGTTAGCAGTACTCGGCTGGATACCACTACTCGTTGCCGGCATTGCGTTAGTGCATGGTTATATTGGATTAAAGGGGATGAACGGGCTGTGGCTGGTAGCATTTTATGTGCTGCTGATCACGACCTGGCCCACGATTCTCATTGTGCTGCTGTTGGGGCTGATTGATACATTCGCGAACATTCGCGCACGCCTTGCCCGCGGCAACTGACAAGAGGTTTACGAGATGGAAGTCATTCTGCTCGACAACATTGGTAAGCTGGGCGGCCTGGGTGACAAGGTCACTGTTAAGCCTGGTTATGGTCGTAACTACCTGGTGCCTTACGGTTTAGCCGTACCGGCCACCAAAGAGAACGTTGACGCGTTCCAGGCACAGCGTGCTGAGCTTGAAGCTCAAGCGGCTGAGCGTAAAGCAGAAGCCCAAGCCCGCGCTGAGCAGTTGAACGACATCGAGCTTTCGCTTGTGTCTAAAGCTGGCGACGAAGGCAAGCTGTTTGGTTCTATCGGTCCGCGTGATCTGGCCGACGCTATTTCCTCTGCTGGCATCGAGGTTGCCAAGAGCGAAGTGCGTATGCCGCAAGGCCCGATTCGTCAAACTGGCGAATACGACATCGACCTCCACCTGCATGCAGAAGTGGACGCCGTTGTTCGCGTGGTAGTCGTCGCAGAGTAAACTTTGCTGCTGCTATTTACGCCAAAAGGGCGCGGGATTTCCCGCGCCCTTTGTTATTTAAGCTCTGTGTTATTTAAACCCTGTGTTATTTAAGCCCGTTGCTATTTAACGAAGGCTTATTTTCAAGCGGCTAGTGGTTTGTTGAAAGCCCTGAGCGTTTAGAAATAACCCTTTATGCGCTGACCTAGCGGTGGTTGCTAACGGTTTGTCCGATTAAGATAGTGGTCTTTGTCGGCTATGCTGCACTATTGAAAGGAGCTCGCTATGGACCAGCCTTCTGCTGATCAGGAAACGGCAGCGCTGAAGCTGCCGCCGCATTCGCTGGAGGCGGAGCAGTCGGTGTTAGGCGGGCTAATGCTGGATAACCAGGCGTGGGATACGGTTTCCGAGCGCCTGGTAGCCGATGACTTTTATCGTTATGAGCACCGTTTGGTGTTTAACGTCATGATTCACCTGGCGGAGTCTGGACAACCCTTTGATGTCATCACCTTGTCTGAAGCGCTTGAAGAGCGAGATCACCTGGATACCGTGGGTGGCTTGGCTTTCCTCGCGGAGCTTGCCCGCAATACGCCCTCGGCGAGCAATATTCGCGCCTATGCGGATATTGTGCGTGAGCGGGCAACGCTTAGAAAGCTGATTCGAGCGGCGAATCAGATTGCAGAAGGCGCCTTTGCCCCCCAGGGGCGGCCAGCCGATGAGCTGCTTAATGAAGCTGAGCGGTTGGTTTTTCAGATTGCCGAAGAGCGCCCCAAAACGGGTGGCCCGATTGGGATGAGCGAGCTTCTGACCAAAGCGGTTGATCGCATTGATGAGCTCTTCAACCTGAAGGGCGAAATGACGGGGCTATCAACCGGCTTTCGTGATCTGGATGAGATGACGTCAGGGCTTCAGCCTTCGGACCTGGTCATCATTGCCGGGCGTCCCTCCATGGGTAAAACCACGTTTGCGATGAACCTGGTCGAACACGCGGTTATCTCCAGCGATAAGCCCGTGATGGTGTTCTCCATGGAGATGCCGGCTGAATCGCTAATGCTCAGGGTGCTGTCATCGCTTGGGCGCATCGACCAAACTCGCGTGCGTTCGGGACAGTTGGAGGATGAGGATTGGCCGCGCCTAACGTCGGCGGTCAATCTGCTTAAAGACAAGCAGCTCTTTATCGATGACACCGCTGCGCTTTCACCTAATGAAATGCGCTCGCGCTTGCGCCGTGTCGTGCGTGAGCACGGCAATATGTCGCTGATCATGATCGATTACCTTCAGCTGATGCAGATCCCCGGTTTTTCTGAAAACCGCACGGGGGAGATATCGGAAATTTCGCGCTCGCTAAAAGGCTTGGCGAAAGAGTTTAAATGTCCGGTAGTGGCGCTTTCTCAGCTTAACCGCTCGCTGGAGCAGCGCCCCAACAAGCGCCCGGTTATGTCTGACTTGCGGGAATCAGGCGCCATCGAACAGGATGCGGACGTTATCGCCTTCGTCTATCGTGATGAGGTGTATAACCAGGATAATCCAGATAATCAGGGCTTGGCTGAACTCATTATCGGTAAGCAGCGTAACGGGCCTATCGGAACGGTGCATATGGCGTTTATCGGCAAATATACCCGTTTTGAAGACTTGGCTCCCGACAGCTATGGCGAAGCCTTTGGTGACTAGAAAGAGGGTGTGACGCCCTTAACATATTGATCATATAGAAGAGAACGAACGGGAGTAATTCATGGCAGGTGGTTTTCGGCGTGGTAATCGTCAGCGTCTTCCCAAGCTTCAAGGGCGCGGAGAACTTCAGGAATTAGAGCGCGAAGGGCCTTTTAAAGAGTGGCTGGGTATGCCAGACCTTTATCGCTATCAGCTGGTCGTTGATGGTGAGAAGTACAGCTATCAAACAGAAGATGCTGAGCTTCCGGTCGCTATCGGCGATAACGTGGTATTTCGCTACAAAGAGACCAAGGGCGGTAACTGGATTGATCGTAACTCGCTTGGTAAGGCGATTGATCCTTCTGAATATCAGTAGCTTGGCTGTGTTAATAAACTGATAGCCTGGAAACCTCCTGAAGAGTTGCCCTCTTGGTCAATAAGTGCCAATGTAAGGTAACAGGAATGTAATAGGACGCAGTCATGCTGGGTCCTATTGTTGTATCCAATAACAGGAGGGAATCATGGAACTGAAAGCACTTAAACAGTTCGTCGATAGCCACGATAATTTCGAAATTCGCGTTATTACGCATTCGGGTAGTCGTTTTTATCAGCTTGAACTTGAAGATGTAGAAGGCGCGCGGCATATGCTCACCCAACGTGGGAAGCCCATGCTGTTTCGCTCGTTAGATGATGTGTATTTGGAACTAAAACGTGCGGGTATTCATCGCGCGTACCTAGTTCAACATGTGCCTCAGGACGAAGTTATTGGTCGTGACGCGCATTACAGCGAGCCGCTAGCCTCACGAATGCCGCTGGTTTTTTAAAAAGCGGTTGATGAACCACTCTGTGTATTTACTGAATGCACACACAACAGTTAGCGTAACGTTTTTCCCACCCTCGCCTAAACCCTAATGCGGTGACAGGCAAAGAAACAGCAGCCTGCATTCATCTCTTCTTGCAGGCTCGGTAAGCAACAAAGCCCTACCAGCCGCCGGACGCCCAAATCTTTATATAGTGGCCCGGCTGCATCCTGGTCAGCGCACTGCTTTAACCGCTTAACTTGCCTCTATTCGCCGTGCTTTCCAGGTGCTTTCCAAGTGCTTTGCTTCTGACCACCTTGCGGCTATTTTTTAAGTATCTTCGATCTGCGCTTAAAGCGTATTTGAAGTAAGGCGTGGGGCGGCGGAGTGCCACTTTACCGGTGGTTATACAAATGATGTTGATAGTATAACTTTATGCCGCGCCTTATCGAAAAGTGTTAAGATTTTTGATAATTAGAAGCCGTCTTTGGAGTAAGCGTAATGACCGATAGCGTTGTGGTGGACCAGCCGGGCGAAGGCCGCTTGGCCCATGCATCCAGTGATCATCCGGCCGTGCCGCGGGCAAAAGTAGGTGTAGTTCTGGCTAACCTGGGGACGCCCGATGCCACTGATTATTGGTCGATGCGACGTTATTTAAGTGAGTTTCTCTCCGACAAGCGGGTAGTCGATTATCCCGATTGGAAGTGGCAGCCGCTTCTGCAACTGATTATTTTATCCAAGCGGCCTTTTTCGTCGGGTAAAGCGTATAAAAGCATTTGGAACACCGAACAAAACGAAAGCCCGCTACTCACGATCACGCGGGCGCAAACCGAAAAACTGACGGAGCAGCTTAAGGCCTTATACGGCGACAGCGTTGAAGTGGATTTCTGTATGCGCTACGGCAATCCTTCAACGCGCAGCGTGTTAACGCAGATGAAAGAAAAGGGCTGTGAGAAGATTGTTTTCTTTCCGCTCTATCCACAGTACGCCTCGCCGACCACTGCAACCGCCAATGACGAGGCGTTTCGCGCCTTAATGAAGATGAAGTGGCAACCCTCTATTCGTACGGTGCCCGCCTATTTTGATCACCCTGCTTATCTACAGGCACTGGCTAATTCAGTAACAGATGTTTACGCCGAACTTGAGACGCGGCCCACCAAGTTAGTTGCCAGCTACCACGGCGTGCCTGAGCGCTATTTGATGCAAGGCGACCCCTACTATTGCCAGTGCCAGAAAACCACGCGTCTCCTGGGCGAAACGCTAGGTTTTAGTCAGGAGGAAGTGGATACCACCTTTCAATCACAGTTTGGTCCTGAAAAGTGGGTGGGGCCTGCAACGGTTGAGCACGTAGCCGCGCTTGCCAAGCAGGGCCATAAACATATTGCGATTCTATCGCCTGCTTTCTCCTCCGACTGTGTGGAAACGCTAGAAGAAATCAAGGAGGAGATCCGCGATAGCTTTATGGAAGCAGGCGGCGAAACGTTTAGTTACATTCCCTGCTTAAATGATCGTAATGATCACATAAAGGCGCTGCTGGACATCGTAAATAACGAGCTTTTGGGTTGGCTTCCACTGTCGTAATGAACCGATAATCAAGGCGTTATAAATGGCGATGAAGTAACGGTAAGCACGCTATCTATTTGATTTTGAATGATTGCCTGGTAACAGGCAGTGGCCTGTTATAGAGTCTACGACTTTATGATCACCTCGCGTGTTTAAAATAGGCGCTGTTACTCTACGGCTTTCAGCGTGCTCGTTAAAATCTGGTCCG
The DNA here is from genome assembly GCF_052379785.1 of Halomonas sp. 72. Classification (NCBI taxonomy): domain Bacteria; kingdom Pseudomonadati; phylum Pseudomonadota; class Gammaproteobacteria; order Oceanospirillales; family Halomonadaceae; genus Halomonas; species Halomonas sp. 72. The sequence goes on from NZ_JBQSYY010000007.1 coordinate 26,021, forward strand.
AGCGCTTAAGACAGAGCGCTTAAGACAGAGTGCTTAAGACAGAGTGCTTGAGAGAGTGCTTGAGACAGAGCAGTTAAGAGAGAGCAGTGAACAGGGATGATGATCGCTACTCACCGCGAGAGGTATTGATGCTCAACGAACCCGCTTCATCATGGGGCAGATACACAGGAGATATCGCTAGATGCAATTCGCCGTTTTGATGGGGTTTGTATTAGCCGCGTTGGCACCACTTATGCAGCGCTGGTTTGCAGACCGTACGAGTTTGGTATTGGCCCTTTTTCCTGCCCTCATCGCTGCGTGGCTGTTTTCTCAAGCACCCACCATCATCAATGACGGCCCGCTGCTAATGGAGTGGCAGTGGGTGCCTTCGTTAGGTATCAGCCTCACCTTTATGCTGGATGGGTTGTCCTTACTGTTCGGCTTGTTAATCAGCGTTATTGGCGCGTGCGTGTTGGTGTATGCGGGGAGTTACTTAAAAGGCCACCCGGAGATCGCCCGGTTTCATATCGCACTGATGGCTTTTATGGTGTCCATGCTGGGGCTAGTGTTGGCCGATGGGCTGATCACGCTGTTTATTTTTTGGGAGTTAACCAGCGTTACTTCGTACCTGCTGATCGGGTTTAACCATACCGATATGCAGGCGCGTAAGTCGGCTCGCCAAGGGCTTTTTGTCACTTTTGCGGGTGGGCTTGCGTTGATGGCCGGGCTTATCTTGCTGGGCATCGCCAGCGACCAGTGGTCGTTAACCGATATTAGCGCAATGGAAACCGACCTGCGAGAGCATGCCCTTTATACGCCCATGCTTATCTGTTTGCTGTTGGGCGCTTTCACTAAATCAGCGCAGTTTCCCTTTCATTTCTGGCTACCCAACGCCATGGCAGCCCCTACACCTGTCTCGGCTTATTTGCACTCCGCCACCATGGTGAAAGCCGGTATATACCTCATGGCAAGGCTTCAGCCTGAACTGGGTGGAACGGCACTCTGGATAAGCATCCTCTCTGTGGTGGGTGCTATCACGCTGCTGCTGGGCGCTTTCCTGGCGCTTCATCACACGAACATTAAAAAGCTGCTGGCTTACTCAACCATTATGGCGCTCGGCACATTGACGATGCTGCTGGGCATTGGCACCGAGTACGCCATGACAGCGTTTGTAACTTTTTTGCTCGCACACTCCCTGTACAAGGGAGCGCTGTTCATGGTGGCCGGTATTCTCGATCATGAAACGGGCACCAAGGATGTCACCGCAATGGGCGGGTTAAGGTCTTTGATGCCGGTGACGGCCACCATTGCATTGATAGCGGCGCTATCACTTGCAGGGGTGCCGCCGTTGCTTGGTTTTATTGGCAAAGAGCTTAAGTTTGAAGCGGTGCTGGGCGCAGGGGATTTTCAAGGCTTGCTCGTCGTGTTCGCATTTGTCAGCGCGATTATGACTATCGCCGTGGCGGCGATTGTTGCGCTACGGCCTTTCTACGGCAAGCGTCACGAAACCCCAAAAACGCCGCATGAAGCACCTTTCGGCATGTTAATGGGGCCCGCACTGCTAAGCGTAGGCTCGCTGGTTTTTGGTCTGGCGCCCGCCATGTTTGGCGTTGACGCTCTTTTAACGTCAGCGGCAAGTGCGGTGGCGGGGCAGCCGAGCGAGGTGGCGTTGTCACTTTGGTACGGCGTTAATGCGGCGCTGATAATGTCTGTTGTTAGCCTGGGGTTGGGCTTTTTGCTGTTCAAGTACTGGGACAGCGTGCGAGGCAAGCTAACGTTGCTGGCCCCTGTTATGCGTTACGGCCCGGAAGCGGGCTATGAAGGCTTGTTAAATGGCCTGGTTCGGTTTGCGGAATGGCAAACCCGTGTGCTGCAAAATGGCTATATGCGCAACTATATTTTAGTCATGCTGGTCGTGCTGATTACGCTGTTGGGCAACTCCATTCTGGTACGCCACTCTCCGCTGTTAGCCTTTGAACTTGATGTACGGTTTCATGAGGCCATCGTCGTCGGCACAATGGTGATGGGTGCCCTGTATGCAACGATCACCCGTTCCCGGCTGGGTGCCGTCGTGTCAGTGGGCATTATGGGGTTCTCAATCGCGCTGGTCTTTATTCTTTTCAGCGCCCCTGACCTTGGGATCACCCAGCTTCTGGTTGAAACGCTCACGGTTATTTTACTGGTGCTGGTACTGTTCAGGCTGCCTCGCTTCTCGCATCTCTCGACCAGCCTGGAGCGCATTCGCGATGGCTCGGTAGCTGCGATGATGGGGATATTGATTTTCCTTCTGATCATGACGGCCTGGAGTATTAACCAGTTCGAGTCCATTTCTACCTATATGGTTGAAAACAGCGCACCGCTCGCTTTTGGCCGCAACATCGTCAATGTCATTTTGGTGGATTACCGGGCACTGGATACGTTGGGCGAGATGTTTGTACTGGCGCTAGCCGCCATTGGCGTTATCGCTATGCTGAAGCTGCGCCATGAGCCAGAAAGCGCTAAGCCCACCAATGACCGCGGGAATACTGATAGCAGGGAGCCGTACGATGGTTAAATCGGGAACGATTATTTTAAACACGGCGGCCCGCTTTCTAATGCCGCTACAGCTCATGTTTTCGATATTTTTGCTGCTTCGTGGACACGACGAGCCCGGCGGTGGGTTTATTGCAGGGTTAGTGGCGGCGGGGGCGTTTACCTTGTACCTGCTGGCGTTTGGCGTCAGTGCCACAAAAGAGGTATTACGGATGGTCGACCCTCGCGACTTGATTGGCGTGGGGCTGTTGTTAGGCATGATTTCTGTTGTACCTGCCTGGTTTATGGGTCAGCCGTTTTTAACCGCGCAGTGGTGGACCATTCCGGTTATTGATTTTAAAGCCTCCACCCCGCTGATTTTTGATATTGGCGTTTACTTGGCGGTGTTGGGGGCGGTGATTGGCATGGTGATGGCGTTGATGGAGGTGGATAAGGATGAGCCTTAACATAGCAGGAGGATACGCATGGAACCGGTAATGGCGCTAGCGATTGGGGTTATGTATGCCACCGCTATTTTTATGATGCTGCGACGCTCCATTGTAAAACTGGTTATTGGGCTACTGCTGCTTTCCAACGCTGCTAACTTATTGATCTTTACTACTGCCGGAATGACGCGGGGCGCGCCACCGCTGATTCCAGAAGGCATGGTTCAGCCTATGGGCGATGTCGCTGACCCATTGCCCCAGGCCGTTGTACTGACGGCTATTGTTATCGCATTTGGTGTGCTGGCCTTTGCTGTTGTATTGATTCGTCGTGCCTATGAAGTGGTGAAGGCGGATGACCTGGATAAGATGAAGGATACTGATACGTGAGGCCTGAAGTTGCTCTTCCCGTCCTTTTACCCTTACTTTCAGGGGCTATTTCACTACTGTTTTGGCGTTCAAGGCCAATGCAGCGCTTTATCGCCGTTGCTGGAAATATAGCATTTCTGATCGTTAGCCTTTGGCTGTTTACGACAACCCTTTCCGAAGGCTATGTCACCATGCAAATGGGCAGCTGGCCTGCACCGTTTGGGATTACGCTCATCGCCGATATGTTAAGTGCGGTGATGGTGCTGCTGACCGGTATCATCGGCCTTGCCATGGGGATTTACTCCTTGGCGACGACCGGCCGTGGCCATGAGAAATTTGGCTATTATCCGTTAATGCACTTGTTGTTAGCCGGGGTGGCGGGAGCCTTTTTGACCGGCGATATCTTCAACCTGTATGTATGGTTTGAAGTAATGCTGGTGGCCTCTTTTGCGCTACTTATTTTGGGCGGCGAGCGGGCCCAGATGGAGGGAGCAATAAAGTACGTAACGCTTAACCTGCTGGCGTCGGTGATCTTTCTGACAGCGGTGGGGCTGCTGTACGGCACGGTCGGTACGCTTAACATGGCCGATATCGCACTGCGCATGAATGCCGTTGAGCACAACGGGATGGTCGAGGTGCTCGCGGTGATGTTTATGGTGGCCTTTGGGATCAAGGCGGCAGCCTTTCCGCTCTTTTTCTGGCTGCCTGCGTCTTACCATACGCCGCCAGTTGCCGTTTCAGCGCTTTTTGCAGGCCTTCTCACCAAAGTAGGCGTGTACTCACTGTTCCGTGTGTTTACCTTGATCTTTGACCAGACGATGGGCTACCTGCAGGAGATAATGTTGTGGGGGGCGGTGCTTACCATGGTGACCGGGGTGCTGGGTGCGGCCGCTCAATATGAGTTTCGGCGTATTTTGTCGTTTCATATCGTCAGCCAGATCGGCTATATGATTCTGGGGTTGGCGCTGTATACCCCCTTGGCGATTGCTGGCGGCGTGTTTGCCATCATGCACAATATTATTGTCAAGACGAACCTGTTTTTGATTAGCGGTATCACCCACCGCTTGCAGGGCACGTATCAGCTAAAAAAGATGGGTGGGCTTTATAAAGAGCGCCCTTGGCTTGCCGTTGCATTTTTTATCTCAGCATTTTCCCTCGCGGGGGTTCCTCCGTTATCCGGATTCTTCGCCAAGTTTGTCATTGTGCGGGCAGGTATTGAAGCCGAGGCGTATGTGATTACAGCCATTGCCTTGGGTGTGGGGTTATTAACGCTCTACTCCATGGTCAAGATATGGAACGAAGTCTTCTGGAAGTCCTTACCAGACGATAACCAGGTGCCTGTATCGAATACCCCCTCTGGGGATGACGGGCGGCTTATTAAACCTAGCCTGTGGATGATGTATTTGCCCGTGGTGGTGCTGGCTCTGTTTTCAGTGCTAATCGGGGTGTTTGCTGAACCCATCATGAGTGTGATGACCACTATTGGTGATCAACTGCTGGCCCCCAGAGGCTATATTGATGCGGTGTTGGGCGTGTCCGCGAGTGCTGAGGATGCGCTACTGGTGCCAGGCGAGTTGCAGGTAGAAATAATAGGCGGGGGGGACGCGCCATGACCGGTGCTATTTGGAACCTGCTGTTAGGATTGGCGTGGGTGCTGCTAAGCGGCGACTTCACTGGCTTAAACCTGCTGGTAGGCATGATTTTCGGCTATATCGCGCTGGTGATGATTGAGCCGCAAGTCAGCGCATTAAAAGGCTACCCGGCCAGGATTCCGCGCATTATTGGCTTTCTGGGCTTTTTTCTAAAGGAGCTTGTTCAAGCCAACCTGCGTGTTGCGTTTGATATTGTGACGCCGCCTTGGCACATGCAGCCAGGCGTGATTGCCATGCCGCTTTCCGCACGCACTGAAATGGAAATTACCCTGGTGGCGAATCTGATCTCTTTAACCCCGGGAACGCTGAGCCTGGACGTCTCTGATGACCGAAAGGTGCTTTATATCCATGCCATGTTTCTTGATGATGAAGAAGAGCTAAGACGCAACTTAAAAGAAATGGAGCATCGAGCCTTGGAGTTATTTCGCTAATGGATACGGTTCTCTTGATTAGCCAGATCATTATGGGGCTGGCGCTAGTGTTGACATTTGTGCGTGTGGTGCGCGGGCCAAGCCTGCCTGACCGAGTGGTGGCGCTTGAGCTTTTTTCTACTACGGTGGTCGGGCTGGTAGGCGTTTACGCCATTCAATCCGGGGTAGCCAGCTTTCTGGATGCCGCGATCGTTATTGCGCTAATGGGCTTTCTGGCCGCGATTGGCTTTGCACGCTTTTTGGAACGGGGAGGGCCTCGCGATGATTGAAACGATTAAAGGTGCGCTATTGCTGACAGGCTCTTTATTTATGCTCCTGGCGGCTATTGGCTTGCTACGTTTGCCGGATCTACTAACGCGTATGCATGCCACTACCAAAGCGGCGGCATTAGGCGTTATTTTGATCATGCTGGCATCGGCAATGCATTTTTCTGAGGTAGGCGTGGTCGCTCGCTCCTTTGCGATTATCGTGTTTATCCTGATGACAGCCCCCGTTGCGGCGCATGTGATAGGACGGGCGGGTTACTTTGTGGGCTCTCGACTTTGGAGTGGTACGGTCAAGGATGAGCTTCGTCCCAACTACGACCCGTTAACCCATGAATTAAAAAGCGGTATGGAAACGAATGAAAATGCTAAACGTCAGCCACGAGCGACGGATCCCGATTGATGTATTGCACTAATTTAGCGGCTAGTAAATAACTAATCGGTAAGAAGCCACCTTCGGGTGGTTTTTTATAACACAATGTATCAGCAGGAAATGTCAGCGCCGTGACTTTACCTGCTGAAAGGTTGGTAGGCAGGGTTTACGCCACAACGGCTAAGCACGCGTTGTTTTCGTACAAATTCTGGTATCTGCTTGTTTTCCAGGCCATCATCAGGCATGCCAAGGACAGCCTAGGAAGAGACACCATGTTGCCCAAGATTAATTTGCCATTACGTCGCGCTTTTTGTCATACATCACTGGTAGTTACTGCCGGGGTGCTATCGGTAATGTTTAGCGGAAGCCTCTACGCTAACCCGCAGTTGATGACAGAAGTGGATGCACGCGGTGCCGAAGAGCTACGCTATGCCAACTTTGAACAGTGGCGCAATGAGTTCCGTCGTTATGCAGCTGCTCAGGGGATCAGTGAATCAACGCTAGCCACCGCACTGGACAGCGTGCGCTACCGTGAACGGGTGATTGAACTGGATCGCTACCAGCCGGAATTCGTGCGGCCTATTTGGGAATATCTCGACACCGCCGCCTCCGATACGCGCGTCAATGCAGGCCGTGAGAAACTTGACGCCCACCGCCAGACGGCATTAGAAATGCAGCAACGCTACGGCGTGCCCTCAGAAATCATCGTGGCGATTTGGGGCATCGAGAGCAATTACGGAAGCAATTTTGGTGATTTCTCAACCCTTGAGGCGCTCGCTACCCTGGCATACGACGGGCGTCGCCGGGATTTCGCACGCGGTGAACTGCTTGCGGCGTTACGTATTATTGACCAGGGCGATATCGCAGCCGAGCAAATGAAAGGCTCCTGGGCGGGTGCTATGGGGCATACCCAGTTTATCCCCAGTAGCTTTGAAGCTTATGCCGTGGATGGTGATAATAATGGCCGCCGTGATATCTGGGGCAGTATCCCCGATGTGATGGCCTCCACCGCCAACTATCTGGCGCGGGCAGGTTGGCAAGCAGGCGAACCCTGGGGGGTTGAGTTAGCGCTTCCTGCATCGTTTGATTATTCACAGACCGAGCGCCGCAGTAGCGCTGAGTGGGCGAGTCAAGGTGTACGCGCCCTGCAGGGTGAACTGCCCAATTTCGAGAGCGCGGCCATCGTCATTCCGGCCGGGGCGGAAGGGCCCGCCTTTTTGGTAGGCGCTAATTTTCGAGCGATTTTGCGCTATAACAACGCCACCAGCTACGCCCTGGCCGTGGCGACGCTGGCTGATAAAATTGCCGGGCGTGAGGGAATACGCCAGGCATGGCCGCGAGGGCAGACACCTTTAACCCGCGACGATGTCAAAGAACTCCAGCGGCGCTTGAATGAAGCGGGCTATTCGGTAGGCGGGGCTGACGGTGTGATGGGACCCAATACACGCCAAGGCGTGCGTGACTTTCAACGCAGCCAAGGGCTAACGCCGGATGGCTTCGCTACTCAGGCGCTGCTTGAAAGGCTGCGCTAGGTGCGTAGTTAACGATTAATCACTTATTTCACCAAGGATGATGCTATGGGATTTGTGGCAAAAACGCTGTTAAGTAGTGTGCTGGTAAGTGCATTAGCCGCCAGCGCAGTGGCAAGCGATGATGATAAAGTGTTTGGCTGGGTTGAAAATGCCACCATAGAGCCCTGGGGCATTATGGTGAAGGCCAAGCTTGACAGTGGTGCCCTGACGTCATCTTTGGATGCACGTGATATCGAAGTGTTTGAGAAAGAGGGCGAGGAGTGGGTGCGCTTTCGCTTAAAGCTAACAGACCAGCAGAACGACGAAGTGTTTAGCGACCGTCTTGAACGGCCGCTCTATCGTGAGTTGGCAGTGCGCGGTGCGGGCGGACGTGATGAGCGCCCCGTTGTATTAATGAATGTGTGCATGGGCGATACGGTTTACGAAGAGCAATTTAGCCTACGTGATCGCGAAGAAATGCATTATCCACTGCTGCTTGGCCGGCGTACCATCAGCCATTTAGGCTTGCTGGACGTGCGCGAAACATTCCAGCAAGAGCCATCCTGCAGTGACGATGCTGAGGTAGTGCCTCACGATCCAGAAGACCAGCAAGCCTAGGTATTGAGCTCTAAAACAGCCGTGACAGCAACGCTGTGACGGCTGTTTCAACGCGTAAAATGCGCGGCCCAAGATGCATCCCCTCACAGCCCGCGTCCAGCAGTTTCTCAACTTCCCATGGGATAAACCCACCTTCTGGGCCGACCAACAGCAGCGTATTGTCGCTGATGCCACGTGGGCAGGCCATCGGCATGCCCGGGTGAGCCACAAGGCCACGGCGACCGCGAAGTAAAGCAGGCAGTTGCTCTTCAAGAAAGGGCCGAAAGCCTTTGGTCAGTGTCACGCTCGGTAGTTGGGTATCACGTGATTGCTCCAGACCCAGCACCAGGTGCTGATGAATTTTCTCGGGAAGAAGCTCTGGTGATTGCCAATAGCTTTTCTCTACGCGCTTGGTATGCAGTAAAGTAATTTCCTTCACCCCTAGCGCTGTCACATGCTCAAGCGTTCGCGCCAGCATGCGTGGTCGAGGTAGCGCGAGTACCAAATGCACGGGAAGAGCGGGGGGAGGCACGTCTGCTAACGGGTCAAGGGCAAATACGGCAAGCTCAGTGGTTAATTCGACCAGCTGTGCTTTTCCCATTAAGCCACCCTGAACACCCACCGTTAACCGGTCACCGAGGGCAGCGCGATGGATGTCGCGTAAATGCGCTAATCTGCGTGCGTCTGTTATACACGCATGGCCCTGGTGGTCGAGGTCGCTGGGGTGAAGCAAAATCAAGTTCATAATCGGCATCTATTGGTCGAAGGGTGGGCACGCTGTTGCGCAATATTCTACTCACATGGCTTGCATGGGCGCGTGGTGCAGGCACAATAATAGCATTGGGGAACACCCCTATCGCGTTTAAGGAGATGCGCTGTGCGCGTAATTCGTAAGTATGCCAATCGCCGGTTGTACGACACTCAGCAAAGCCGTTATGTCACGCTTGAAGATCTGCGCCATCTTATTATTGAAGAAGCGCCGTTTCGGGTTGAGGATGCCAAAAGCGGTGAAGACCTGACGCGTACCATTCTGCTCTCCATCATTATTGAGCAGGAGCAGTCGGATAACGAAGCCGAAGTATTCTCTAACGACCTGCTGGCGCAGCTCATCCGGGTTTATGATATGTCGTCGCCTTTACCGCTGGCGCGTTATCTTGAACAAGGCACGCAGCTTATGCTGGAGCAGCAAAAGCGTTTACAAAGCCAATGGCAGCAGGCCATGCGCCATACGCCGATGGAGTTTATGCGCGAGCTGGCCGAAGAAAATATGCGCTTTTGGCAAAACACCTTGAACCAGCCGCCCTCCACCAGCGACAAGGATGAGGATAAATCCTCCTAACGCCACGAGTGGTCACCTTGTGGCATAATGCGGCGCATAATCGCTCTCCCGTTCGAGAAGGAAGAACATGAAGGTTTTGATGATAGGTGGCGGCGGCCGCGAACATGCGTTGGCGTGGAAATTAGCGCAATCTGATAATGTTGAGCAGGTATTCGTAGCGCCCGGCAATGCCGGTACGGCGACCGAAGATAAGCTGACCAATATCGATATTGCGGCCACCGACTTGGCCGGGCTGGAAGCATTTGCGCTCCAGGAGCGTATTGGCTTGACCGTCGTCGGTCCGGAAGCGCCTCTGGTCGAAGGCGTCGTTGATCGCTTCCAAGCGGCTGGCCTGACCATCTTTGGCCCTACCCAGGCCGCGGCCCAGCTTGAAGGCTCCAAGTCATTTACCAAGGACTTCCTGGCGCGCCATGCTATTCCAACGGCGGCTTATCAGACGTTTACCACGGTAACGCCTGCGTTGGCATATTTACACAAGGTCGGTGCGCCTATCGTCATCAAGGCAGATGGCTTGGCGGCAGGTAAGGGCGTGATCGTTGCCATGAGTGAAGTGGAGGCCGAAGCCGCCATTCGCGATATGCTCGAAGCCAATGCCTTTGGCGATGCCGGTGCTCGCGTTGTCATTGAAGAGTTTCTTGAAGGCGAAGAAGCGAGCTTTATCGTCATGGTCGATGGCGAAAACATCGTTCCCATGGCCACAAGCCAGGACCATAAGCGCGCCTACGATGGCGACACAGGCCCAAATACAGGCGGCATGGGCGCTTACTCACCTGCACCGGTCGTGACGCCAGACGTTGATGCCCGCATCATGGAACAGGTCATCGTACCCACGGTTAAAGGGATGGCCGCTGAAGGCAATGCCTATACCGGATTTTTGTATGCCGGGTTGATGATCGACCAGACCGGGCAGCCCAAAGTGATTGAATATAACTGCCGCTTTGGTGACCCCGAAACTCAGCCCATCATGATGCGCCTGACGTCTGATTTTGCTGAGCTTTGCCTTGCCGGTGCCCAGGGGCAGTTGGCGGGTAAAACGTGCCATTGGGATTCACGTGCCGCGGTGGGTGTGGTCATGGCGGCGGGCGGTTATCCAGCCAGCTACCGTAAAGGCGATGTCATTGATGGTTTGGCAAAAGCCGAGCAGCACAGCAAGGTGTTCCATGCGGGCACCGCGCTGAACGCGAACAACGAGGTAACGACCTCCGGCGGTCGTGTACTGTGTGTGACGGCACTGGGTGAGAGTGTCTTTAGCGCACAGCAGCAGGCTTACAAAGGCGTCAAGGAGATTCGCTGGGAGGGCGCTGAATATCGCCGTGATATCGCTTACCGTGCTATTGCGAGAGAAAAAGCGTAATAAGCGCGTTGATACCGTAGCGCAAGGGGCGGGCCACTTATCACCACCGAAAGGAAACAGGTATGGAACGTGTCACGCTGGATTTTCCCGCTAACGCGGTTATTCATCGTCACCCTTTAACGGTGCGGGTAACCGATATGAATTACGGTCGGCATTTGGGGCATGACACAGTGGTTTCGCTGCTACATGAAGCCCGCGTTCACGCTTTTTCCGCCCTGGCGCTATCGGAATGGGACATGCACGGCTATCCAAGCGTGGTGGCCGACTTGGCCGTGCAGTATCAACGTGAAGCGCGTTGGCCTGATGCGTTGATCATTGAAACGGCGGTGCCTGAGCCGCAGGGCAAGGCATTAACCGTTTACCAGCGTATTTTGCAGCGCGACGGCGAACATATCGTGGCGACCGCCCGCGTTAACCAGTTGCTCATTGACGTCAATACTGGGCGGCCGGTGGCGATACCTGAGCCCATCAAGCAGGCCTTGGCCCAAGCGAGGAGTGCTTAATGTCGCGGGAATATCCCATTATCGCCGTGACGGGCTCTTCGGGTGCGGGCACAACGACCGTCAGACGAAGCTTTGAGCGCATGTTTCTACGCGAAGATGTACATGCGGCCATGGTGGATGGTGACGCTTTTCACCGGTATACACGTGATGATCTTCACCGCATGTTTCGTGAAGAGCCCGAGCGTAAGCATGAGCTTTCGCATTTTGCAGTAGAAGCCAACCTGCTTGACCGCCTTGAAGGGGTATTTGTCGAGTATGGCGAACACGGTACGGGCACGTTTCGGCACTATATCCACGCGGAAGACAAGCAGAAAATCGAAGCAGGGTGCCGCGTAGGCACCTTTACGGAGTGGCAGTCGCTCCCATGTGGTACCGACCTGTTGTTCTATGAAGGCTTACATGGTGGGTTGGTAACCCAGGAGTACGACATTGCTCGCCATGTGGATCTGTTGGTAGGCGTTGCGCCGACCATGAATCTTGAATGGATTCAGAAAATTGACCGTGATACCAAGCTGCGTGGCTACTCCCAGGAAGCGGTGATCGATACGATTCTGGGCCGCATGAACGATTACGTGCGCTATATTCAGCCGCAATTCTCCCGCACCCATATCAACTTTCAACGGGTGCCTACCGTCGATACGTCCAACCCCTTTGAAGTGCAGGATATCCCCACAGATGCCGAATCGTTTGTGGTGATACGATTTCGTGATCCATCAACCGTTGATTTTCCCTGGCTTCTTGCAATGATCAAGGATGCCTTTATGACGCGGCCACATACGCTGGTCGTGCCTGGCGCGCGCATGTCATTAGCCATGGAGCTGATTTTGGCACCCCTGGTGCGCCATTTATTATCCCAGCGCCGCTTTCGTTAACCGCGTTTGCAAATGCGGGGCGACAAGCTGCAACGATAACAAGGAGTGGGTATGGAGTGTTTATTCTGTAAAATCATCAATCGTGAGATCCCGGCTGATATCGTTTATGAAGACGAGCACGTTCTCGCCTTTAACGACATTAGCCCTATGGCGCCCACTCATCAGCTAATTATTCCCAAAAAGCACATCGCCACCTTAAACGACATTGAAGCAGATGATCTTGAACTGGTCGGCCGTTTGCAGTTCACTGCTGCCAGGCTTGCCAAGCAGCAGGGCTTTGCCGAAGACGGTTATCGTGTCGTGATGAATTGCAACGAAAAGGGCGGTCAGACGGTCTACCATATACATATGCATTTATTAGGTGGTCGTCAGTTTACGTGGCCTGCGGGCTAACAGACGGCCTTCGAAATATCTTCAAGCTACCTTTAAGGCAGACTTTAAGACAGTTTGCTGTTAAGCGGAGTAAGCCATGAAGCGCCAGCTTAGTCGGTCTGATTGCTTAATTCATCAGTTTGATACAGCGTTACGGTCGCTGATGCCTCGCGCCGCTACATCACAGCGTAACCATCCCGCCAGTAAGCTTGAGGATAGGGCATTTGATGGCCACCAACGACGTCATGCCGCAGGCCTGATGCGTGTTAATCATGTGATTGGTGTATCGAATCAGGCGCTGTATCAGGGCCAGAGTATTACCGCAGCGCTCCCCCATGCGCGTGTGCAAATGGAGAAATCCGCTGTGGAGGCATTTGATCACTTGGCCTGGTGTGAAGAGCGGCTGGCGCAACTGAATAGTCGCACCAGCTACTTTACGCTCTTTTTTTATGCCGCTGCATTTGGGGTTGGGGCTGTCTCTGGGATCACCAGTGAGCGTCTAAGCCTGGGCATGATTGCCGCTACCTGTGAGCTTTCGGGCAAACACTTTGAAGAGCAACAGGCCAGACTGATGGCAGATGATCAGCGCTCGCTTGCGCTGCTTCGCCAAATGGCTGCCGATGAAGCGCACCAGGCGCATTTAGCGATAGAGTCGGGTGGCCTGCGTTTCCCCGCGCCGATTAAATGGGGGTTACGGTTTGTCGCTCAAAGTGCCACTAAAGGTGCCTACTATTTCTGATGTGCTATTTCTGACGTGCTATTGCTGAATACCGGCATCGCGGATGAAAAGCGTCAGCAAGGAAAGCAAATTCTCCTTAATCTCTTGACGAATGGCGAGTTATCGCCAACGCTTAATCAGGTCAATGCTAATCGTACGTAAGGTAGCGTACGTTTTCTAAAGCAGAAAAGCGTCACCAGGGAAAAGGAGAAAGACGATGCTAGGCAATGCGATGCTATTCTTGATTATTGCGATTATCGCCGGTGTGCTTGGGTTTTCGGGAATCGCGGGGGTTGCATCAACCATCGCGCAAATTCTATTCGTTCTGTTTCTCATCCTGTTTGTGGTATCGCTATTTACAGGGCGACGCCGTTAGCATAAGGGCTGCTCATAGAGACCTTTCATAAAGACTTGTCATAAAGACTTTGGATAGAACCAGCTAAACAAAAAGCCCCGTTTGGGGCTTTTTGCATACGGGTCAGCCGTACTGTTACCGGGTATGGAACGCTAAAAATCAGGCATCAATACGCTTGTACTTCATGCGCTTGGGCGTATCGTTACCTACCCGCTTTTTATGATCTTCTTCATAGTCGGTATAGTTACCGTCGAAGAAGACGACTTCAGAATCACCTTCAAACGCCAGAATGTGCGTGGCAATACGGTCCAGGAACCAGCGATCATGAGAAATCACCATGGCGCAGCCTGGGAAGGCAAGAAGGGCTTCTTCAAGCGCACGCAGTGTCTCAATATCAAGGTCGTTAGAAGGTTCATCCAGCAGGAGTACGTTGGCGCCCTGTTTGAGCGTTTGGGCAAGCTGCAAGCGTCCACGCTCACCGCCGGACAGCTCATCCAGGCGCTTCTGCTGGTCATTGCCTTTAAAGTTAAAGCGACCAACGTAGGCACGTGAAGACACTTCGTAGCCGTTGATGTTGAGAATGTCCTGCTCGCCAGACACCGCCTGCCAAACCGTCTGCTTGTCATCAAGTGCATCACGTAGCTGCTCAACATAAGCGATCTCAACCGTGTCCCCGATGACCGCTTCACCCGTGTCTGGCTGCTCTTTACCGGTGATGAGTTTAAACAGGGTCGATTTACCCGCACCGTTTCCGCCGACGATGCCGACAATCGCACCTTGGGGAATAGTGAAGGAAAGGTCTTCATACAGCAGCTTGTCTTCAAAGCGCTTGGAGACATTATGAAACTCGATGACCTTATCACCCAGGCGCGGGCCAGGCGGAATATAGATCTCGTTGGTTTCATTGCGTTTCTGGAAGTCGCCGGACTGCATTTCTTCAAAGCGGTTAAGGCGCGCTTTGCTTTTGGCCTGACGACCTTTAGCGTTACTACGCACCCACTCAAGCTCTTGCTTGATGGCTTTTTGCCGCGATGCTTCCTGCTTGGCTTCCTGGGTCAGGCGGTGCTCTTTTTGCTCTAGCCACTGAGAGTAGTTGCCTTCAAACGGGATGCCTTGACCACGGTCGAGCTCCAGAATCCAGCCCGCTACGTTGTCCAGGAAGTAACGGTCGTGGGTAATCGCCACAACGGTACCGTTATAGTCATGCAGGAAGCGCTCCAGCCAGGCAACCGATTCGGCGTCCAGGTGGTTGGTGGGCTCATCCAGAAGCAGCATGTCCGGGCTTGAAAGCAGCAGGCGACAAAGCGCGACACGGCGCCGCTCACCACCTGAAAGATTGCCCACTTTGGCATCCCAAGGCGGTAGGCGAAGCGCTTCGGCGGCGACTTCAAGCTTACGCTCAAGGTTGTGGGCATCGGCGGCTTCAATGATGTTTTCAAGGCGTGCTTGCTCGCTTGCTAGTGCATCGAAGTCGGCATCAGGCTCAGCGTAGGCAGCATAAACAGCGTCCAGCTTCTCCTGCGCTTCCTTGATAGCGCCTAGTGCTTCTTCAACGGTGTCGCGGACATTTTTCTCATCATCAAGCTGCGGTTCTTGGGGGAGATAACCGACATTGATACCCGGCATCGGACGAGCTTCACCCTCAAACTCTTTATCGACACCCGCCATAATGCGCAGCAGTGTGGATTTACCGGCACCGTTTAAACCCAAAACGCCGATTTTGGCGCCCGGGAAAAACGATAGCGAAATATCCTTGAGAATTTGTTTTTTGGGTGGCACAACTTTGCCAACCCGGTTCATGGTGAATACGTATTGCGCCATGGAAATCCGTTAGGTTGATGAATGAGACAGCAAAGTGCTGAGTAGCCTCAGATGATAGTGCTCTGTGCTTGGAAAGGCCAGAAGATGCCACCGGGCAACATCCAATGGCTATAAAAAGAAAGCGTGGGTTTTGTGATGCGTTGGATGGTGACGAAGAGGGCAACTGGCTCGCTGCCCACTTACAGGAGCTATTTACGCATCCCAATCATCTTCAATGGCACGCTGTAAACGACGCTCTTCAAGCCATGCTTCTACCTGTCGGCGGGCGCGTAACGAGTCGGCTTTGCTTGGTTTATGCTTGCCGTATTGATCATCGTTTACGGCATCAAGATTATCGAATTCGTCAGCTTCAAGGTTTTCTGCTGAGTAGTTCTCACGATTTAAGGGGTCACGGCTCATGGTATGCCCTCCAACCCAAGCCGGCAGGCCGGCGTCACGATGGCTTCTTTTGAAAGAAGCGCCAAACGCTGTAGCAGCGCCTAGCCGCTATATAACGCTACATGGGCTGAAGGTCAAGAGCTAGCTGTTAATTAATGAGTCCTGTGCTTGATGAGCGGTGTTATCACTGCTTTGTCATTCAGCCAAAGCCAGTTGTGCCTCCACGCGCTCAGTAACATCTTTTTGTACGCCGATGAAATACACCAGGTGGCCTGTTTCATCAAAACGGGCGTTGTGGAGAGCGTTGCATTGCAATCATGTTTGTTATTCCACTTCTGGCAGTTTCAGCGCACTAAGCACCGCCCCAGCCGCCGTAAGCGCCAAAAGCAACAGCAACGCCGCACTACCTAGCCATTGGGCCAGCCCGCCAATAACGCCGCCGACGACGAGCATGAGCAGGCCGGTTAAGGTATTGGAAAGAGCAACATACAGAGCCCGGTCATCCTGACTCGCCATATCTACAATATAGGTTTTGCGCCCCAGGCGGACACCGTGGTGGACGATCACCAGCAACGCATACACCAAGGCATATGGCCAAACACTCTGAGTCCAAGTGCCGGGTAGCCAGGCCAAGCCAGCACCTAGTAAACAGCAGGTAACGGTGCCAATAGCCGCATTACGCATTACACGGCGGCTGGATTGGTCGGCTAATTTACCCCAGATAGGGCTTGCCACCATTGCTGCAAGACCCGATACCACGACAAGCAGACCAAGCCCACCCAAATCAGAGCCGCTTTGCTGCTGGCCGAGTAGCGCAATGTAGGGTAGCGCCAGTGCGCTGGAGAGCAGCAATGCTCTGGCAACATTGAAATGTAGAAACGTGCGATCCTTTTTTAAGAGCGATAAGCCAAGCTTGATGCTGTCCCAAGCGCTCTCTCCACCTTCCACTGCACCTGGTACTTCTTTAATACGTGCAACACAGAGCGCGTTTAGTAGCCAACTGAAGGCGGCAATGCTTAAAAGTACAGCGAGGGCGAGGTTGCCTGGTTGATTACCCAGCAACATCAGCACGCCACCCGCCGCCAGGGTTGCGCCGCCCGCTAGGCTACCGCTCCACCCCATCAGGGCGCCTCGGCGGCGTTTGGCAATGGTTTTGCCCATGACATCTTTGCTGGCAATTGATGAAAGCCCGCGTGCCAAGGAGAGCAGCACAAGTACAGCTAACACCGCAGCGCCACCCAGGCTTCCGCTCCCCACAAGTGCCAAAACAGCAAGTGCAAATGCGGCAAGTGCCTGGAACAGCGCACCTAAAACCCAAACGCCTTTACGCTTGGGTTTTAGACGAATAAAGCCCGCCACGAATATCTGGGGTAACAGGGCACCAGACTCACGGATAGGCACCAACAGCCCCACCATCCAGATGGGTGTGCCGATAATCCCCATTAGCCAGGGAAGCACCAAGCGTGCGCTGGATAGCTCGTCAGCAAGCTTATTCCCCAGGGAGGCCCATAAGTGCAGAAAAAAATTACGTGGTTGTTCGGCGCAGGCCTGCTCCGGAATATCAGCACAGAGTCGACTGTCCTCATCGCCCGTTAGCCACTCAAAAACACGCGCTTGAGAAATATTGGGTCCAGCCATGACAGCTCCTTGGCGGTTATACTCCTGGAATGACAAAATGCAGCGACAGAATGCCACCATTATATGGGTAAGGAGACCGAAAGTGTCACGGATCCAGATTCGCTATTGCACGCAATGCCAATGGCTTTTACGCAGTGCCTGGTATGCTCAGGAACTACTCTCCACGTTTGGGGAGGATTTAGATGAGGTGGCCCTTGCACCTGCGCATGGCGGTACCTTTGAAATTTGGTGTGATGACACCTTAATTTGGGAACGCAAGCGTGATAGTGGCTTTCCGGACAGCAAAGTGCTGAAACAGCGCGTTCGCGACCAGATCGAGCCGCACCGTGACCTGGGGCATATCGACCGATGAACCAGGATCGTCAGGCTATTCTTTACGGGTTAGGTGCTGTGGCGCTGTGGTCAACGGTGGCGACTGCTTTTAAAGTCGGCCTGGGTTTGATGGGGCCAGTTGAATTAATGTGGCTTGCGGCGTTGGTTTCCTGGCTTTTAATGGGCGCTCTGGTGCTTAAACAAGGTGCTATGAGGCAGGCGTTAACCAGCGGATGGAAAACCGCCTTATGGGCGGGGATCATGAATCCCGTGGCTTACTACTTGGTGCTGTTTGCTGCTTATGATCGCCTGCCTGGCCAGGAAGCGATGGCGCTTAATTATACATGGGCGCTAGCGATGGCATTCCTAGCGGTTCCCATACTGGGGCAGCGGTTAACTCGGGTGGATGTTTTGGCAGGTGTGGTGGCCTATGCGGGCGTATGGGTAATTGCGACACGGGGCGCGGTACTCAATGTGTCGTTTGCGGACCCTGTTGGCGTGCTGTTCGCGCTTTCATCGACTCTGTTATGGGCGCTTTACTGGTTGTTTAATGCACGTGATTGTCGCAAGCCTATCGTCGGGCAGTGGCAGAACTTTACCGTTGGACTACCGGTGTTAACCGTTTTATTGCTTATGGGGCCTGGGCTTCAATGGCATGGCTGGAAAGGTTTTGGTGCCGGGGTCTATGTTGGGCTGTTCGAAATGGGGATCGCGTTTGTCCTGTGGCAAATGGCCGTTCATAAGGTTTCACGCACAGCGAAAGTCTCGACCCTGATTTTTCTTTCGCCTCCGGTTTCGCTGATGCTGCTTTATTTAGTGGTTGATGAGCCTCTGCTTTTCTCTACGTTTATTGGATTGGGATTGATTTTATTTGGGTTGGCACTTCAGCAGCTTCAGGTGAAGCCTGTTGCTGTCGAGCAATAAGTCCCATTTTTATCGCCCGCTGCGCATGGGTTGGGTACAGGAAAAGCATGATGCGCCATCAAGCCGCTCTATGTGTCGGAGCCTCTGTGGCCAGCGTAGCTTTCCTTGCCTCAACCTTGGGCGGCGAAGACCATTTGTGATCAGTTGGCCGATGCCTGATAACCACCGCCCAAAAGTGGTTCAAGCTCAGGCCACACGTTATCTAGAATCAGGGGCTGTGCCTCGGCCGTGGGGTGGATGCCATCCTCCTGCATAAGCTGTTCGTTAAGTGCCACGCCCTCTAATAAGAACGGCAACAGCGGCACGTCATACTCTTCGGCCAGGGAGTAGTAAACGCCGGTAAAGGCATCCCGGTAGGCCTGGCCATAGTTGGGGGGAATATCGATACCTAACAGCAGTACCTGAGCATCAATCTCCTGGCTTTGCTCAATCATACTGGCCAGGTTTGAACGCATTTGATTGGGCGCAAGGCCACGCAAACCATCGTTGCCACCCAGCTCCAATAGCACGATATCAGGCTGTTGTTTCTCCAAAATGGCGCTAAACCGCTGTAATCCCCCTGAGGTGGTTTCGCCGCTAATACTGGCGTTTACCACCGTTGCCTGGTCGTCCAAGCGCTCTTCCAGCAGGGTGACCCAGCCTTGCTCATGTTCGATACCATAAGCAGCACTCAAGCTATCGCCCATAATGAGTACGGTAGGGGGCTCGCTTGCGTTGATCGCAGGAGCGCTTAAGGTGACTATCAGAACCACTAGGTAGCCAGTTACCATACCGTTACGTTTTTGCCATGCCACAGGGATGCCTCGCTTCATGCCTTACTCCTCAGATAAAGCTGCATACTCGTCCAACGCTGATGCATCGCCACAAGCAGACAGCCACTCTATTACCGACGCCACTGCACAGGGCAAGGTTCCCCATGCCCCGTTGAGTCGGCCTGTACTGCATGCAGAAATGCTATCGAAGAAAGTGACCAGTGGCGAACGCACGCTAACTATTCTGGATCAACTGTCGTTAAGCGTAGCAGCTGGGGAAAGCGTCGCCATTTTAGGTAAAAGCGGGGCTGGAAAATCAACCCTGTTGGGCCTGCTCGCCGGGTTGGATACCCCCAGCGATGGCGAACTCACGCTGTTTGGTAAGGCGCTTAGTCGTTTGGATGAGGATGGCCGTGCGGCGTTAAGAGCTGGGCGCGTGGGCTTTGTGTTCCAGAACTTTCAGCTACTACCCACCTTAAGCGCGCTAGAGAATGTGTTACTGCCTTTGGAGCTTTCACCGCGCGCCGGAGAAGACCATATTGCCCAAACATGGCTTGCTAAAGTGGGATTGGGTGAACGCGTAGACCATCTACCCAAGCAGCTTTCGGGCGGCGAGCAGCAGCGAGTGGCGATTGCCCGGGCGTTTGTCACCGATCCTGAACTGGTGTTTGCGGATGAGCCGACCGGCAACCTCGACCCTGATACCGGCGCTCAGGTGATCGACCTGCTGTTTACCTTGAATCATGAGGTTGGAACAACGCTTATCCTGGTCACCCACGACCACGCTTTGGCACGCCGCTGTGATCGATGCCTGCAATTAACCCAAGGGCAACTAATCCCCTTTGTACCTGCTGATGTACCTGCTGAATCCAGCGTGGCAGGAGAGGGGCAATGAGCGATATGCCATGGCGGCTGGCCGCCAGAAGCTTAAGGCGTGACTTACGCTCGGCGGATGTTCGTGCGCTCTTTGTCGCCCTTGTGCTGGCGGTTGCCGCCTCCACCATGATCGCTTTTTTTCTCGACCGGCTAGAGCGCGGCCTTGAGCGTCAGGCTGGGCAAATGCTGGGAGGGGATATCGTATTGGAGCAGCGCACCCCTTTTTCAGAAGCGCTACGCACGACGCTGGAAGAGGCAGGCTTTACGCTAAGCGACCAGGTCGGGCTGGTCTCCATGATCAGCTTGGGGGACCGTTTTCAACCCGCTAGCCTTAAAGCCGTGGACGACGTGTACCCGCACTATGGCGTATCGCGTGTCGATTTAGGGGAGGGGGCCGAACAGATAGCCTCGGGGCCACCAGCGGGCCAGGCATGGGCAGACCCGCGCTTGGCACAGTTGATTGAGATAGAGCTTGGCGACCGTGTACAGGTAGGGCGAACCGAGTTAACCATCAGCGGCATTATCGAACGCGAAGCGGATCAATCCGCTGGCTTTAGTAATTTTAATCCCCGCTTGATGCTCAATACGGCGGACCTGGAAGCAACCGGTCTTGTTCAGGAAGGCTCGCGTGTCGAGTTCGAATTATTGGCGGCCGGGCCTCCTCAAGCCATCGACAACGTGCAAGGATTACTCACCGAGTTGCGCCAGCAAGGGGTCGAGGTGCGTGATGTTCGGGTGGACCGGCCGCAACTAGGTAACGCACTGCAACGTGCAGACAGCTACCTGGGGTTGGCAGGGCTTGCCGCCGTACTGCTGGCCGGGGTCGCGGTCGCTATGTCAGCAAAGCGCTATGTTGAACGCCATCTGGACACGGCAGCATTGCTCCGCTGCTTTGGCGCTAGCCAGCAACAGCTTGTCATGCTGTTTAGCCTACAGCTGATCGGGCTGGCGTTGGCGGCGTCCTTGCTTGGCGCACTGCTCGGCGTAGCGGGACAGGCGCTGTTGCTGCATCTTTTGACCAGCTTTTTACCTATTACGCTACCGCCGCCGGGCATTATGCCGCTATGGCTGGGCGTATTAACGGCGATGGCGGTGCTGGTAGGGTTTGCCGGGCCAACGCTATTACGCATTAAACAGGTCAGTGCGCTGAAAGTGCTGCGTCGAGAGTTGGACCCTTTGCCTCCTGCCGCCTGGTGGGTAGCCGGTGTTGCCGCTGCCGTATTTGGCGGCCTGCTATGGCTCTATTCCGGTAGTGCGCCTTTGGCGGTCGCTCTGCTATTGGGGGGAGGTATCATGCTTAGTGCGCTTTGGGGCATCAGCGCGCTGCTACTCAATAGCATTCTTTACGGCATAAAAAAGCTAACGGGTACAAGCGAGTGGATACAGGCGCTGCGCCTGGGCGGGCGCCAACTGGCGCGTCGCCGTCAGGCAGGCGTGGGCCAACTACTGGCATTCTCTGTCACGTTCTTTGCCATGGCGATGATCGTTCTGGTGCGTGGTGACCTGCTTTCAACCTGGCAGGCCCAGTTGCCCGATGACATGCCCAACTACTTCGCCATTAATATCCAACCTGATGAGCGAGACCCCTTTGAGCAAGCCGTGGCGCCCCGTGTTGATATCCAAAGCACGCTGTATCCCATGGTACGTGGCCGTATTACCGCTATTAATCAGCAGCCTCCCATGGAAGCGGTACCTGAGGATGCCAGAGGCGACGGCTCTCTGCGCCGCGAACTGAACCTGACTTGGCAGGCCGAACTACCGGAAGATAACCAGATAGTGGCGGGGGAGTGGTTCACAAGTGAAGCACCCGTTGATGAGCTTTCCGTTTATAAACCACAAGGCTGGCTAGGCGCGGTTGATGCAGTATCTGACGATACTGTGCCTGTTTCCATTGAAGAAGGCCTGG
This sequence comes from Halomonas sp. 72, assembly GCF_052379785.1. NCBI lineage: Bacteria > Pseudomonadati > Pseudomonadota > Gammaproteobacteria > Oceanospirillales > Halomonadaceae > Halomonas > Halomonas sp. 72. The sequence goes on from NZ_JBQSYY010000007.1 coordinate 48,270, forward strand.
CTGACCGGCTGGGACTATCACTCAATGATACGCTCACCTTCTCTGTGGGCGGTGATGAGCTGATAACACGTATCACCAGCGTGCGCAGCCTCAATTGGGACACTTTTAAGCCCAACTTCTTTTTGATTTTCCCGCCGGGCGTGTTGGAGTCGTTTGGACATAGCTATATCACTGCGTTTCATCTGCCTGACGAGGAGCAAGGCCTAATTCGCCAACTGGTGAGCGACTTCCCCGGTGTATCGTTAATAAACGTTGATGCCATTTTAGGCCAGGTACGTGATGTGCTAACTCAGGTGACGCGTGCCATCGAGCTTGTACTGGTACTGGTGTTGTTGGCGGGTGTCAGCGTGCTCTATGCTGCCTTGACCGCAAGCCAGCCGGTACGCGCCCATGAAAGTGGCCTACTGCGTGTCTTTGGAGCAGGCCAGCGAATGATTTCCCGGGTCCAAGGGGCTGAGTATGCCCTGTTGGGTTTTACCAGCGGTTTAATGGGCGCTGTACTGGCTGAAGTCGCGACCGCCGCACTCTATCTCTACTGGCTAGAGCTATCGCCGCGCTTTCACCTCACCTTATGGTTAGCGTTACCCCTTGGAGGCGCGCTACTGATCGGATTTATCGGCCATGCGCTATCGCGGGGGCTACGCCGTCAGGCGCCCGCAGCGAGCCTGGGGTTGCTTGGGGAGGCCTAGGGGATTTTGAAGTTTTACACGGGTAGCCAGAGGAGCTTTCACTTCATGGCGGCCATGAAGTGTCTCCGCTATTAACAGCGGAAAACATGAGGATTAATTTAAAGCGAATGTGTCAGGTTTATATCGAATATAGTCGACAACGCTATCGGCAGCGACAGCCGCTGGGAGTTGTTTTCGACCCGTTAGCGAATACTCAGTGCTATCACTGAAACCCAATGAGGCACATGGCCGGGAACAGATTTACTCTCGATCCACTATCGGGCTGGAAAGTTCCTGTTTAAATTCAATCGTAAGACTACACCGTTGACTGATCATTCTATATTTTTATTAGGATAGTAATGTTACCACTTGAGTGTACGTCCGGCGTTATTAAACCACTGCAGTGACTGCTTTTTACAGTGCTGAAGAGGAATTGCGCAAATTGAAAAGATCGTTTACTTTTAGCTAAATGTGAATTTTTTCTAATGTTTGTTAATGCTATGAGCTAGTAGCTGAAGCGTATTAAAAAAACAAGAACATAGTAATTTACGTATCAAAAAAAAGACGGGTCTTGCTTGAAGGATCATAAAGTTCAGTAAGCGGTTGATAAGTTAGAGTAAAGTTTTTAGGTGACAGTGTTTGTCTTGTTTAAAGATTTCTTATTCTGACGGGTCACGGCTTTTCTAGTGCACCCAAGGCACGAAGCGTATCAATACCTCAAACAAAGCCAGTAAGGGGACTAGAAAATGCATACTGATGTTACATACTCAAATATTGATCAAATTTTTACACTGAGTGGGCTGCGATCAGATCACTGGCGCGAGTTACTCGCGGTAGCACGAAAGTGGTCATCAGACAAAGCGAGTGTCGATCAAGTGAAACGTGTGTTTGATCAATTGAGCGCTATCGAAATGCTACATGCATACCCAGGTGCACAATTAATAGAAGCGCTGGCGGCTTATATTGAGACCGACCAAAAGGAAGCATTTAATGCTTTGGTCGGGCGGATCTCTTTTTCAATTTTAGCTCGATATTACAAAGAAGACCCCCACGAATGGGAGGTTTTACCTCACACTGAGAAAGATATTGACCGGAATACATCGTCCACAACGACAGCGGATCGCCCCTATTTTGAAGTATTAGTGGTAGCGCCTGACAACGGCGATCTCATCAATCGTAATATCAGGCTGATGCGCAGCCAGCGCCAAAAAGAAGATGAGTTTATTTACGAGCCACTCGTTGTCAATAATTTTCAAGACGCATTTTGTGCTATCGCGGTAAATAGTAATATCTGTGCAGTCGCTATTTTCGACGGGTTTGATTTCGCGAGCCACCAGCCTGTACCGCAGCTAGAAAGAATGATGTCAGACCTCAATATACATGAGGATGACGATCATTTGGCGCTACAGTTAGCAACAACGTTGTCAGCACATCGGCCAGAGCTTGATATTTATCTGATGTCGGATCAACGTCCCCAAAATATTGCAAGTGACCCTCGTTCAATCTGTATACGTCGCGTTCTTTATGCGGTCGAAGAGCCTATTGAGTTACATCTGGCCATTCTTGAAGGGGTACGCGTTCGCTACGAAACGCCCTTTTTCGACAATTTAAAACGTTATGCCCAACGTCCTGTTAGCACCTTTCATGCGTTACCCATTGCACGAGGTAAATCGGTTTTTCACTCCGATTGGATTCGCGACATGGGGCAGTTTTATGGACGCAACTTATTTTTAGCTGAATCGTCGGCAACAACAGGCGGTTTAGATAGTTTGCTAGAGCCAACCGGTAATATTAAGCGCGCACAAGAAAAGGCAGCAAGGGCATTTGGGGCGGATCACTGTTACTTCATCACGAATGGCACCAGCACCTCAAACAAAATAGTACTAATGGCCGTTGCCCAGCCAGGTGACATTATTATTGTTGACCGCAATTGCCATAAGTCGCATCACTATGGCGCTGTGCTAGGCGGATTACTGCCCTATTATGTCGAAGCCTTTCCCATGAAAGAGTATTCGATGTATGGCGCTGTTTCGTTACGGACCATCAAACAAGCACTGTTGTCATTAAAAGCAGAAGGGAAGTTAGACCGTGTTCGTGTCGTTGATTTGACTAACTGTACATTTGACGGTCACGTTTATAATACACGACGCGTGATGGAAGAGTGTCTCGCCATTAAGCCCGACCTTGTGTTCCTATGGGATGAAGCTTGGTTTGGTTTTGCTCACTGGTCGCCTTTCTTGCGCCCGCGCACGGCGATGGGAGCAGCCAGCAATATTGAAGCATGGCTGGACGATCCTGCTTCAATCACCGCCTACGAGCAACAGCAGGAGGAGCTAGGAGAACAACCTAATGATGAGGCATTACTCAATACGCGTTTAATACCTGATCCTCGTAAAGTGAAGCTGCGTGTTTATCAAACGAACTCTACGCATAAGTCGATGTCAGCGATCCGACAAGGGTCCATGATTCTTGTTAAAGACGTGGATTTCTACGGTATTGAACCCCAGCTGCATGAAGCTGTGTTTACTCATTCGACAACAAGCCCCAACCAGCAGCTAATTGCATCAATGGACGTTGCGCGCAGGCAAATGGAGTTGGAGGGGTACGGGTTAGTCAGTAATTCGATTCAAATGGCGTTAGATATTCGCAATCAAATAAATAAACATCCGTTAATATCGAAATACTTCCGCGTACTAGGTGCCGATGAAATGATTCCGAGAGAATTTCGCTCGAGCGGTTTTGAGGACTTTTTAGCCCAAGGCATCAATTGGAGCGATGCAGTACTCGCCATTCGCGACGATGAATTCTTTTTGGACCCTACACGTATCACTCTAATTTGCGGCACAGCTGGGTTCGATGGAACACAGTTCAAGAGTTTGCTGGCCGATAAATATGAAATTCAGGTTAACAAAACATCACGTAACTCGGTGCTTTTACAAACCAATATCAATAATACGAGAAGCGATGTAGCGCAACTGGTACACGTTTTACTTGAAATTGTAACGGAACTTGGGAAGAAACTAAGTCATTTAGGGGAAGAGGGTAAAAAAAGCTTTAACGAACGCGTCTACAGTTTGATGAGTGATGTGCCTGACCTGCCTAATTTTAGCTACTTTCACGAAACATACCGAAACGACGTTGCAGGTGTGGCGGTTGAGGGAGATATTCGTGATGCATTTTTCAAAAGCTGGAGCCCCGAGAATTGCGAATATGTCGGTTTATTTAGCGACGAATGTGACCGTCGTTTACAAGATGGCCCGCCCATGGTGTCAGCGAAATTGGTAATCCCTTATCCGCCTGGTTTCCCTATATTGGTTCCAGGGCAAGTTATTAGTAAAGAAACAATATCTTTCATGCGCAAGCTGGATGTTAAAGAGGTGCACGGCTATGAAGCCAACAGAGGTCTTCAGCTTTTAAAGCTTTCTTCATCTGATACCCCCTAATATTTCTTCTACGTATTTCTTTGACTACGCCCCTTTCATAATAGATGAAAGGGGCGAACTTTCGGAGCTTGTTTGATATGGCGACTTGGGAATGGGTAGTAGCTATTCTAAGAGGAAGTCCGGAGCTAGCAATATTTTTAGCTTTAGCAATCGGTTATTGGGTAGGCGGGATTAAGCTTGGTAATTTCAGCTTGGGCGCTGTCACGGGAACGCTGCTAGCGGGAGTGCTTATCGGGCAGTTAGGTATTGATATATCCTCACAAATTAAATCCATCTTTTTTATTATGTTTCTCTTTGCTGTCGGGTTTGGTGTTGGCCCTCAGTTTGTACGCGGTATTGCAAGTGATGGACTTCCCCAGGCAATTTTTGCCATTGTAATATCGATGCTGTGCCTGGCTTCTGTATATATCGCCGCTTCTATTTCAGGGTATGGTCCGGGCTTGGCGGCAGGCTTGCTTGCAGGAACACAAACTATCTCCGCCTCAATAGGCCTTGCGACTAATGCGATAAGTCAACTTGACCTTTCACCTGAGGAAATTCAGCAGCAATTAGATCTCATCCCCGTCGCCTATGCCGTTACGTATTTATTTGGAACAGTGGGTACCGGGTGGATCATCGCTTTTCTGGGTCCAAAGCTTTTACGCATTAACCTACAGGAAGAGTGTAAGCGCTACGAAAAAGAGATGTCAGTCGGCGCTTCCGAAGATGGTATGCATTCCGCATGGCATAAATACATCATTCGAGCTTATGAACTTAGCACGCCCGGCTTGATTGCCGGTAAAACGGTATCAGAAGCAGAAGCCAGTGTTGATGGGCGCCTGTTCCTGGAAAACTTGCGCCGTGGAGAAAAGATTATTCCCTTTGATGGCGATACCGTTCTACAAGTAGGCGATATTGTTGCTGTCTCAGGTAATCATGAAGCGTTAGTTGAGTGGAGCAATCGGGCTAAGGAAGTTGCTGATCCAGAGCTTTTGAATATACCTGTTGAATCGGTTGATGTTTTTATTACCAATAAAAAAGCAAATGGGAAAAAACTCATTGAGCTCGCTCAGCAGCCTATGGCTCGAGGTGTTTACGTTACACGTGTTCGGCGAGGCTCAATGGGCGTAGATATCCCTTTATATGCGCAAACTAAAATACATCGTGGTGATATCGTAACTATTAACGGTACGAAGAAACATATTGACGACATAATTGGTGAATATGGCTTTGCTGATCGCCCTACCAGTATTACGGATATGGTGTTAGTGGGTGCCGGTATCGTTTTGGGCGGTTTAATTGGTGCTATAACTGTTCCAATCGATGGAGTCCCGATCACGCTTTCCGTTTCGGGCGGCGCGTTGATTGCGGGTATTCTTATTGGCTGGTTACGTAGTTTTATACCGAAGCTGGGTACAGTACCAAGTGCAACGCTATGGTTTATGAATTCGGTAGGTTTAAATATATTTATTGCTGTAGTGGGGATTACGGCGGGTCCCACGTTTATTGCTGGGCTTCAACAAGTCGGCTTCGAGATATTCTTTTGGGGGCTATTTGCAACCTCTGTTCCGATGATCCTCGCCCCACTGATTGGTAAATATATTTTTCGTTTCGATCCTGCTGTTAATCTTGGCTGTTGCGGTGGAGCGAGAACGAGCACGGCATCTGTCGCTATGGTGTCTGAACAAGCAAAAAGCAATGTGCCCATGCTTGGATATACCGTGCCCTACGCTGTCAGTAATACGTTCTTAACACTGTGGGGCATGGTTATCGTTATATTATTATCATAGCGACGACGTGGCCCTGCGCAGGGGGTGTGAAAAGTAGAGCTATATCGCTGTCGGATCTGTTAGAAGGTGTTAATTTTAATTAAGATGCGGTGCTGCCAAGGCGAGTGGGATCTTTTGGCGAGTAACATGAAACGTCAACAATCCATAGTAAGAGAACTGACGAAAGCTCAACCCAGCAAAGCAATTGATCTAGTCGCCATGAACGGCATTCATGCAGTACCTGACGCGGATGCGATGAAAGTCACCTCAGGCTGCGTTATGATAGCGGTCTGATTTCTTTCCTGAATTGAATTGTGGGTGATAAAGAACGCGACAGTGGTGTGTGGTCGCTGTCGGCTTTATAAATCGCTATACTGAACAAATGGTTCTCCGGCTATGGATGGCCGCAACGCGCGGGAGGCTCTAAGGAGCCTCTCTCGTTTTGCTTTCTTACTGTAAATCGATTGGCTTAAGCAAGGGCAGCGAGGCTAGCCAGGCTTCTCTGAACCAAGGCAGATGCTTTTGCCTGTGAGTCTGATTCACAGTAGCAGCGCAGTTCCGGGGCATTGCCGGAAGGGCGCAAGTGCACAATATCGTTGTTTTCCAGCGTTATGCGTAAGCCATCAATTGTAGTTATATCTTTAATGGGCGCTGCGAAGCCTAAAGCTTCCTGCATCTCTTTAGGGGCTTCTCGCCACGTTGCTAACAGAGCATTGCTCTGCCAGGTAGGAAAGCCCTTAAGTCGGTCGCTTGCGGTATATCGTAAAGGAAGGTTGGCAAATAACTGCGACAGCCTGATACCTTGTTGGGCAGCTGTTATCATCAGGGTTAACGCGGGTAAAAGTGCATCGCGGGTGGGGAGTGCTGCTAGTGCACGGTTGTCTACTTCCAGCTCACTACCTAGCAAAAAGCCACCGTTGGCTTCAAAGCCTGCGACTCGATCAAACTGCTTACTGAGCGTTGCCATATTGGCCAATACATAGGGCGAACCGATGCGTGTTCGTTCAACCTTTTTAAACGCACCGCATGCTTCAATGGCTGTATTACAGCTTACTGGAACAGCAAGTGCTTCAATCCCCAGCGCTCGCGCGCACAGTAAGCCCACCACATCACCACGTTGCCAAGTACCTGTCTCATCGCCGACCAGAGGCCTATCGCCGTCACCGTCAGTAGAGAGCAGGGCATGCAGCTGGTACTGTTTTGCCCATGCGCTGCCCTTTGCCTGATCTTCTTCGCTTACTGCCTCGGTATCCACTGGAACAAAGGTTTCGCTACGACCGAGTATAACCACATCGGCACCTAGCTCGGCCAATATATGGACGTTTAAATCACGCCCAGCAGCAGAGTGCTGATATAGCCCTATGCGCCATCCTTTTAGCGGCTCGCCGGTAAACCACGAGGTAAAGTGCCGGGCGTATGTCTCGCTGGCTGCATCAGAAACGACATTGCGTACTGGATGCACCTCTGCTGGCATTCGCGCAGTTGAGGTAAAGATCGCATCCTCATCCTGTTTGGTAATTTCGCCATCAGGCCGATAGAACTTAATCCCATTACGATCAAAAGGTATATGGCTACCGGTAATCATTATGCAGGGAATACCATCTGTCATGGCCTGCAACGCAAGTGCAGGGGTGGGCAGTACGCCATAGTCATCAACTTCAACACCCATGGCGTGGGCGGCGCCAGTGCACGCTGCTACCATGGCTGGGCTGCTGGGGCGGAGGTCCATGCCGATTGCAATCCGTTTTACGTCAAAGCTTGACTGCATGGCAGAAATGAATGACACGCTAAATGCGGCACATACCTCGTCAGTAAATTGCTCTACTAGTCCTCGTGCGCCGCTGGTACCGAAGGCAATGCCGCTGTCAGCAATAATGGCCGCTGCTAAACGTGTTGAGCTCAACGTGTTTCTCCAGAATTAAAAGCCGGTGTGAAATAGTAAGCATAATAAGTTTACGCAATGAATTTAACACGCTGTAAAGCCGGAGCCATGGATTAGCTGTAGCCGGGGAGTTATTCGAAGGCGTAAAAAAATGGCCCCGCAAGCGGAGGCCATCAATAATGAGCGTTTAAGAATGGTTGTTGTGGAACTCTTTAGGCTTCTGCCGCACTTAGGTTTAAGCCCACCAAAATAGGGTCATGGTCAGAGCTGCGGAATGGGTCCGGTGCGTACAGGTTCTCGACCTGGCGCTCAGAGGTGTACTCCGTGTTGTAATCCAATGCAGTCGCTTCGTCTGCATTGATATGCCAAGTCGTGGTTCCGGTAACCTGCTGGGTCAGTGATTCGCTGGCCAATGCATGATCCAGCGACCCCCAGAAGCCATCAAAGACATAGCTATAGTCGTCATCGAGCAGCTCAAACCCTGCTTCTTTCAGCGCCGTGATAGGGTCTTCCATGGCATAAGCGTTCAAATCACCCAGGATGAGTACGTCTTGATCGTCACTGCCTGTTGGATTGCTTTCCAGCCATTCAAGGAGCTCCTTGGCTGCTTCAACGCGTGTCGGGTTGTTGTTGCCTTGACCGTCACCAATGGCACTTTCGCCATTGATCACACTGCCCTTTGACTTGAAGTGGTTGACGACTACGGAGAACTGCTCGCCGTTATCGTCGGTGAAGGTCTGCATGACCGGAGGGCGGCTGCCATAGGCAAACGCGCCGTCGGTCTTGGTGGCAGCGTCACCGGCAGGTGTCACCGCTTGGCTGTTATAAATCACACCCACCGCTATTGCATCAGTACCAGGGCTTGCGATATTACCTTCAGCATCCTTTGGAGTGCTGTAGTCCCATGTGACACCGTCAAGACCTTTTAGCTGGGCATCGGCATTTAAGGCATTAACAAGGGCCGCAATGGCACTGTCTTCCCCGAAGCCGTTGTTTTCAACTTCCATCAGGCCCACTACATCGGCACCGCTGGTATTGATTGCGTTAACGATCTTGGCTTCCTGACGGGAAAACTCTTCAGCGTTATTGGCGCCACGCGGTGAGTGCTCAGTGCCGTCAAGGGTGGTTGTTTTATTGTTGTTCTCATCCAGAGTATTGAAATAGTTAAGTACGTTGAATGAGGCAACCTTGATTTCAGCATCGCCCAAAGCATCGGTATCCGGTGTGGCGGGGCGGTCGGGGCCGTAGAAATCCAAGCCATCAACGTTTTGTACTTTCCACTCCCCATGGCTGAAGTCCAGTACACCTTCCAGGGTGTCCAGCATATCGCCCCCGCGTAGCGGGTTGGTAGCAGAGAGCTCTTCACCGTTACGACCATAGATAATCGGGTCCGGGTTTTGCGACGAGTTGGCATCATCGATCTTGATCGTGCGGGCTTCTGCGTCCTCGAGCCAAGCGCTATAGCCTTCCACGCTCGGCGCGTTGGCCTCAGTAAACTGCTCCAGGCGGCCGTTGGCAGAAAGCGTAACTTCACCGTAACGGCCTAGCTCGTAAAGCTCAGTAACCACTAGCGGCTCGCCATCGAGTGCTTTAATGGCGACACGCATGCCTTCAAACGCTTCCAGGCCCTGTTTGTTGGCAAAAGGTAGCTTGATGGCCTGGCTCTGGGGCAGAGGCTGCTCGCGAGCCAGAATGTCGAGACTGGAGCGGTCAGCGGTAAGCTGAGTCTTGTCATAAAATTCTGAAACGGTGCCACCAATACGGATCTGGTCGCCCGCAGAGAGCTGCTCAAGCCATTCACTGCTGCCACTCCCTGCATAAACGAAGATTCCTTCGGAGGTCAGCGGGTTATCGTCGTTGTCCTCATCTTCTTCTTGCAGAAAGAAGCCATCCATACCGGGCGTCACCATGGTAACGATCGCTTCTAGCGTGACATTCTCGTCATTTAGCGCGCTGGTACCGCCTTCACCCTGAACCGTCGAAATCAGCGTAATTTCGGGCTCCGGTTTGATGGCAACGCCAGGATAGGCGAGGGCGGGTACGTCGCCACTATTACCCCCCGCGGCAGAAGAGCTAGCTGCACTCTCTTCATCTGTCTGCGTGAACGCTTGGCGGTCCACGTTCCACGAAGCGGCGTCGTTATCTGACGTGTCGGGGTAGGCTTCAAAGGCAACTTTATTGCCATCAATACGCGGGTCGCCCTGCCAGAGGGTGACGGCATCGCCACCGCTGCCCAAACCGGCGGCATTGTCGGCAAAGCCAACTTTCAGGCTGTCGATGTTACTGATGTTGCTCCAGGCCTCACGGAACTGGGCCACGGCATCAATGCCACCATCGACGATCACAATGGAGGATTCGCCCGGTGCCAGCGTGGTCAGGCCTTCGATAAGCACGGCATCTTGCGGGTTGGCGCTGTCGTCGTCGTAGTAGAGCGGAGATTCAGCAAAGTCCAGAGTGTCACCAGAACGGTTGGTGATTTCAAACCAGTCTTCGGTGATATCCGTACCGGCTTGCCCTGGCCAGATCTCGGTAATGACTAGGCCAATGTCACTTTCACCCGGCACATAAGGCGCCTCCATCGTGCCAATACGAAATTCCATCGTTGCGTTATCGGGCAGGGCATTGCGCTCGAAGGTCCAGTTATCTGGATTACCAATCGCTGCTAAAAGCGCGTCTGCCGTACCGTAACCATCGGCGGTAAAGGCCGCGTTACGCGCGCTGCCAACGGCAATGGCCGTCGTGCCATTTTCCAGGCCTGGCGGCAGGGCCGAGTTATTGGAGTTTGTGGCGGTTTCCTGCCACTCACTGCTATTGGTTTGAATGGCATAGATAAAGGTAGGGTTTGTATCTTCACCCACAAACGCAATAACCTGGTCGCCACCCACGGAAAGGTTGAAACTGCCATTACCTACCGCCGCGCTGTTGGCATTAGAGAACTGGTCAGCGTTTTGAGTGTGAGAAATCACTGTGCCTGGGGCAACACCGCCTGCAGGCGCTGTCCATTTCACTGCACCTTCATTGGCTCGGAAGCCATCACCCGTCCAGCCGGAATCCGTAAAGGTAATTTCTGCCCCTTCGGCGATACCGTGTAGTGCAACAAACTGAAACTCTTTGTCACTACCGCTAACGGCCGTAACGGCGATATCGCCTGCACGCGGGGCCATATCCGGCAGCGCGTCAAACATAATATCCGTACCGATAAACTGCTGCTGGCTATCTGGAAGGTCTTTCGAAGACCGGCCATCATCAAACCAGTCGACCGTACCGCTATCAAAAAGCACGCTGGCTGAAATACCTGCATCGCTCATTTTTACGTCAAAAAGCGCTTCGGGTTTTGCGGTGAGCGCCTCAGGAATGGTGTTTAGATCGATGCCGTCAATTTCGCGAGCAGCATGGTGTCCGTCCCATAAATAGAGTCCAAAACCAGCGTCATCGCCATCATCTACAGGACCTGCCAGAATCAAGTAACCTTCTTCTCCAGCAGGCTCAATGGCGCGCACGGCCCGGCCATCAAGATCCAGCCGCAGCGGCTCGCCAAATGATGCTTGGGTAGCGCTGCCATTTACCAAGTCGATAGCGTTGGAGACTGGTAACAGTTGGGCGAAATCGTCGTCCAACGGCGCCCGCAGGCCAAGGTAAAGGGTCTCGTCGATAAACACCGCACCTTCAACATTTATTCCCAGCTCCAGTTTCAGCGCGTTATCCCCTAAACCATGCTCGTTGTTCGCATCCCAGGCAGCGAGCTGTTTGGCTAGATCGGTAAACTGGCCGGTCACGCTGATATCGAATGTGTCAGCGCTATCACCGGCCACTTCTGTAGTGAATATCATCGAGCGCTGGCCGCTTTGATGCGAGCCTAGCCAGTATTGAACTCCCTGGTAGGTGGCCACGGCTTCGAGGTCCACTTCCTGGCTATCGCTGAGACCCAGCGCATCGTTCAGGTTAATTGCCACAAGCGGCGCGCCGCCCGTTTCGCGGTCATAAAGGCGTAGGGTCTGATCTTCATCGTCCGCGACCAGCATTAGTTGCTCATCAATGGCAATGGCTGCTGATGCGTCTGATGCGCCCTGGTAGTAGCGCTCGCCAAGCTGAAAATCGGGTTGGGGTGTTTTTCCCGGCTCAGGTTCTTCGGGCTGTTCCGGTACTTCGGGCTGTTCCGGTACTTCGGGTTGTTCCGGTTCTTCGGGCTGCTCCGGTACTTCGGGCTGCTCCGGTACTTCGGGCTGCTCCGGTTCTTGGGGCTGCTCCGGTTCTTCGGGCTGCTCCGGTTCTACAGGCTGTTCCGGTTCTTCGGGTTCAGGCTGGGTTGCCTCGTCCTCGATTTGGTTAATCAGATGGCCTAGCAATGTATCGAAACTAGTATCAGTTGCATTGTCACCTTCACCCGCGAGAGATTGCAGCATCCTGGACGGCGCTAACTGTTGACTTTCGTTGCTCGCCTCGATGGCTTGTAGAATGTTTTCACGTGAAGCGCCAGTAGAAAGTAATTCCAGCCAGTAGTCAGCGCCAGTGGGCTCCGGCACGCGTCCCAGTACCCCCTGATACGCCTGAGTAAGCCAGGCTGTATCGTCATACGTAGCAATCGTTTGGAACTCGGCAGAAGTCTTGAAGCTTTCAGTTACCTCCTGCAGCGTTAATTCTTCACGCAGCGTGTTGGCCCAGTAGGTGAGGCCCTCTGTATCGGCTGATCGCAACAGGTAAGTGGTATAAAGCTGGGTGATCGGTTGAATCACTTCGTTAAACTCGGTGCTGGCCAACAGGTTGCGTGCAACACCCTCGACATCTATTTCACGGCGATCCAGCAAACCCGCCCAGTAACGCTGTCCTTGATCATCGGGTTGGCGTAACAGCAGCGTCTGGTACAACGAGCTAACAATGATCTGGTTATTCATGTCCATTTTCCGTCCAGGTAAGCAGTCATTCGTTTGTGGTTTGGGTCATGTATGCACATGTTGCAAGCGACATGCATGACAAGACCCTGTCAATATGCGGCGTCCATCGTTCGCAATATCACGTGATTACCTAACCTAACGCTTGGGTATGTCATGATTGTGACGTTTTAGATATCCATATTGACGCTGTGATACAAACCGTTGCCCAAGCATTGAACTCTTGGATAAAACGTTTTTTTGCACGAATTTATTCAAAGTGTCATATAGCCGTCACTGTTAGCTCAGTAACATCCCTCATCGCTTGAAGGGGCGAATACTCAAAAAAGAAGGGGATTTCAATGAGCAACTTTCAGCTACAGCTTCTGCACGCCGCTGATATGGAAGGGGGTGGCGGGGACTTACTGAACGCACCCAATTTCGTTTCCATCGTCGACCACCTGGAAAACCAGTACGCCAACTCATTGTTTGTGAGCTCGGGGGATCTGGTGTTGCCTGGGCCCTATTTAAGTGCTGCGTCTGAAGAGAGCCTACAAGCTGCGTTCCAGACCGCCGTAGAGGATATTTACGGACTGGAAACGGGCTCCATGAGTGGTATTACAGCCGCCTCGGGGCGGGTTGAAACGCTGCTGATGGATCTGGTCGATGCCGCAGCAGTGGCGCTGGGCAACCATGAGTTCGACTTGGGAACCGACCTGATTGCCGACATGCTCGCGCCCGTGGTCAATGGTGAAAGTGCTGCCGACGTAGCGTGGCTGGGTGCCCAATTCCCCTATATATCTGCCAACCTGGACTTCTCAGAGGATTCAGCGCTTAGCGGTTTGGCCACCAACGAGATATTTTCACACGATGCATTTCAGTCGACGCTTGAAGAAGTGCTGGCTGATGCGAACAAGCCCAAGCTTGCCCCGGCAGTCATTGCTGAACGTGGCGGTGAAAAGATTGGCATTATCGGTGTTACCACCCAGATTCTCGAGAGTATTTCATCGATAGGCGGTGTAGACGTGCTCTCAGGTGGCAGCAATGATATGCAGGCCCTGGCCGCTATCATTCAGCCGGTGGTTGATGACCTGGAGGCGCAAGGCATCAATAAGATCATCCTGAGTGCGCATTTGCAGCAAATTCAGTTTGAAGAAGAACTGGCGACCCTGCTGGACGGCGTCGATATCGTTATCGCCGGTGGTTCGGACTCGCTGCTAGCCAATGAAAATGACATTGACCGCGGTCTGTTTCCTGGCGCGGGCGAGCCGTATGACACCTACCCGATTCTCACCAAGGATGTTTCCGGTAATGACGTGGTCATCGTGAACACCGATGCCGGTTGGCGCTATGTCGCTCAGCTAGTGGTCGAATTTGACGAAAATGGCCACGTCGTCACCGACTCGATTGAGCAGGCTACTTCAGGCGTTTACGCCTCGACGGATGAGCAGGTAGAAGCTCTGTGGGGCAGCCTGGAAGACGCTTTTGCTGACGGAACCAAAGGCCAGATTGCCCAGGACCTTGTCGGTGCCGTGGGTGAGTTCGTGGCCGACCAGGATGGCAATGTTCTTGGCCTGTCCGATGTATATCTGGTGGGAGAACGCGGCTCGGTGCGCACCGAAGAGACCAATCTCGGGAACCTCACTGCCGACGCCAACCTCTGGTATGCCCGCCAGCTGGATGACGATGTCATGGTCTCGTTCAAGAACGGCGGCGGTATTCGTGAAGCGATTGGCGAAGTCGTCGTGCAAGGCGGCGATAGCGAGCCCAGCTATCAGGCACCGTCTGCCAATGATGCCATCGGCAAGCCAGCAGGTGGTGTATCTCAGTTGGACGCCGCTTCGGCACTGCGCTTCAATAATGACCTGGCCATCCTGACGGTTAACCGCAGCACGCTGCTTGACGTGTTAGAGCATGCCGTAGCGGCCGCCGCCCCTGATATCAGTGCAGGCCAGTTTGCCCAGGTGGGCGGCGTTCAGTACAGCTACGATTGGGAGCAGCCTGCAGGGCAGCGTATTCAAAGTGCCGCCATTCTCAACGAAGACGGCCAAATTCATGACGTACTGGTGGCCAACGGGCGCTTGGTCGGCGATGCAGACGCAACCGTAAAAGTCGTTACCCTGGGCTTCATGGCCGACGGCGGCGACGGTTATCCGCTAGGAGAAGACCGATACCTTGAACGCGTTGATCTGCTTGAAGCCTATGAGCTGGATGGCAAGTTCGACTTCGCTGAGAAGGGGAGTGAGCAAGACGCCTTCGCCGAATACATGGGCGCCATGTATAGCGAAACACCGTTCAGCGAAGCTGAAACGTCGAGTAGCGAAGACCTGCGCATTCAGAACCTGGCATTCCGCGATGACGCTGTGCTCAGCGAAGCGGTTGATCCTCTCCTACGACTGTATGATGCGGCCTTTGAACGCGATGCCGATGGCGCGGGCCTGGGCTACTGGCTGGACGTCAGCCAGAGTGCAAGCCTTGACACTATTGCCAACAGCTTTATTGCCTCTGATGAGTTCAACGAGCGCCATGTAGGCATACAGGATGACGCCTTTGTTGAACTAATGTATTCCAACGTGCTCGAACGAGCGGCAGACGCGGCAGGTAAACAGTATTGGCTTGATGAAATGGCCAACGGTGCCGAGAAAGGTGCGGTAATGGTTGGTTTTTCCGAGTCTGACGAAAGCATGTTGCTATTTGGATAATATTTTCGTTCTGAATATATAAATCCTGCTCTTGTAACGCCCCTACCCTTGGCAGGGGCGTTTCTGTTATGCTGCCGCGATTAATCTTCGCGTGACTTCTTTGATTCAACGGTGATCCCTCCATGGCAAAGCAACAGGAAGCAACGGATCTGCAGCGTGCATTGAGCGCCTGTAAGGGTTCGTTTGTATCGGTGGGTTTTTTCAGCATGTTTGTAAACCTGCTGATGCTTGTTCCCCCGATGTATATGCTCCAAGTATATGACCGCGTACTTACTACCCAAAGCCTCGACACTCTTGTCATGCTCACCTTGGTGGTGGTGTTCCTTTTTATGGTGATGGGCGGACTAGAGCTTGTAAGGTCGCGGATGCTGGTCAGGATTGGGAATCGGCTGGATACCACGATTAATCAACGACTGTATAGTGCAATGTTTCGCCGCAGCATTGTTGCTCCAGGTACGCAAAGTGCCCAACCGTTAAATGATCTAACAAACTTACGCCAGTTTCTCACGGGAAACGGCCTGTTTGCCTTTTTTGATGCTCCATGGGTGCCTATCTATCTTGGTATTTTGTTCATTTTTCATCCATGGCTGGGCATATTTGCCACCTGCGCTGGCATCATTTTATTCGTACTTGCCTTGGTCAATGAAAAATCAACAAAAGGCCTGTTAGCAGAAGCCAATAGCGAGCAAATCCAGGCGCAAAACCTGGCTAACTCCAACTTGAGAAACGCAGAAGTACTGCATGCCATGGGCATGTTGCCTGGCATCATGGGCCGCTGGTCCAAGCGCCACCATGAGTTTCTTGCCAAGCAGTCCCAGGCAAGCGACCGCGCCGGTGCATTAACGAATACATCTAAAGTAATGCGTCTTCTATTCCAGTCCTTGATTCTTGGCTTGGGGGCACTGCTGGTGCTCAATGGTGATATGACACCAGGCATGATGATTGCAGGCTCTATCTTGATGGGCCGTGCACTGGCACCTATCGACCAGATGATTGGTGGCTGGAAAGGCTTTGTTGCCGCACGAGGCGCCTATAGTCGGCTGAATGATTTACTTACCCAAATACCTGATGATCAACGCCGCATGTCGCTACCGGCACCTCAAGGTATTATCGATATTGAAAACGTCGCTGCAGCGCCTCCGGGCACGCGTATGGCAACTATTCGTGGTATCAACTTCAGTGTAGCCAAAGGCGAGCATGTTGGCATTATTGGTCCTAGTGCGGCCGGTAAGTCCACCTTGGCTCGCGTGCTGCTGGGTATCTGGCCAACTCAAGTTGGCGATATACGCCTTGATGGCGCTGAGATTAATCACTATAACCGAGACGAATTAGGTCCTTATATTGGTTACTTGCCTCAAGATATTGAATTGTTTGATGGCTCTATCAGCGAGAACATCGCTCGATTTGGCAATATTGATTCTGCGGAAGTAGTTGCAGCTGCGAAAAAAGCCGGCGTGCATGAGATGGTGCTGGAGCTTCCCAACGGGTACGACACTATTATCTCTTCTACTAGTGGCGCACTTTCTGGAGGGCAGCGACAGCGACTTGGTTTGGCTCGAGCGCTTTATGGCAGCCCTGTCTTGGTGGTGCTGGATGAACCCAATGCCAATCTGGATGAAGCAGGCGAGCGCGCACTAGGCCAAGCGATTTCTCATTTGAAAGCCGAAGGCACAACTCTGTTTGTGATTAGCCACCGGACCAGTGTCCTCAAATCCATGGATAAGCTACTGGTCATGAAAGAGGGCCAGGTAAGCATGTTCGGGCCTAGAGACCAGGTGCTCGCCCAGTTTGCCAAGAAACGCCCCCAAGTCGCGCAGCAGAATGCAGCACGCCTTTCCGCTATTTCCGGTGGCCGTAGCGGCGGCAGTGAGGAGTCGTAAGATGAGCAACCGTAAAGACCAGCTTCCGGCTAAAAACGAAATAGATGTGACCCCGCAAGGCCCCGCCACCATTGACGGTGAAGCCCAGGAAGTGTTGCCTACCAGCGATAAAGGCTATCGCAAGCTGGGCTACGCGATTTTGGGTATTGCGCTAGGTGGCTTCATAGTGTGGTCGGTGACCGCCTCCCTGGCCGTTGCCGTGGTTGCTCCAGGTAATGTATCAATGGAGTCGTTCAAGCGCACCGTTCAACACCTTGAAGGTGGCATCGTGCGCGAGCTGCTGGTGTCTGACGGCGACAAGGTAGAAGCCGGCCAGCCGCTGGTGGTGCTGAGCGACACCCAAGTGCGTTCACAGTTGGAAATTGCTCAATCCCAGTATTACATCAACCGGGCAATGGAAGTGCGCTTACTGGCAGAGCAGCAAGGCGCCTCGTTGCTGGAAATGCCCGAAGAGCTCAGCTCTGTCGACAACGAGCGTGCTCAGCAGGTGACCGCCGTGCAGCAAGGTCTCTTTCAGGCACGTCGCCAGTCGCTTCTCAGCACCTTGGAAGCCATGGATGAGCAGATCGTCCAGATGCAAGAGCAGATCGATGGCTTGGAAGCACGCACGCGGGTTAATAATCAGCGCATCAGCTCGCTGCGCTCTGAAGCCGAAGACTTCCGTTCGCTCTACCGTGAGGGGCTGGGTGATAATCAGCGCCTTCGTGAGCTTGAGCGCCAGATCTTGCAATACGAAGGTGACAACGCCGAGTTCCAGGCCAATATGGCTCAGCTGCGCTCGCAAATAAGTGAAAACCGCATGCAGAAAGAGACCACTCAGCAGGAGTTTCAGGCTGAAGTGGGTGAGCAGTTGCGTAACGCTCAGTCGCAGATCGCCGAAGCGGAAGAGCGCATTACCTCACTGACCGATCAGGTGAATCGTACTGTAGTAAGCGCGCCCGTATCGGGCACTATTGTTGGTCAACAGGTATATACCGTGGGTGCCGTTATTCGCCCAGGTGACTCTATCATGGATGTTGTGCCTTCCAATGACGGGTTTGTGGTCGAGGCTCGTGTGCCCACGCGCGATATTGATAACCTGTTTTTGGGGCAGCTCGCCGAAATTCGCTTCTCGGCTTTTAACCAGCGTCTCACTAACGTTATTGATGGCGAAATCATCCACATAAGTGCCGACAGCTTTGAAGATGAGGCGACTGGGCAGCGCTATTATAAAACGCGTATACGTGTTACTGACGAAGGCCGCGAAGATATGACTGAGCAGATGCAGTTACTGTCTGGCATGCCTGCCGAAGTGATGATCCGTACTGGTGAGCGTACCTTTGCCAGCTACATCGCCAAGCCTGTTACCGATATGCTGGCTCGCGCTATCCGGGAGGACTAATGACACGGACGCCACGCTTTACCTTAAGTGCGCTCAGCATTGCGGTTGCCTTGTTTAGCCATGCGGCATTCTCACAAAGCGATGTGCCTGTTGATCAGCAGTCGCTGAACGAATTTGAAGCGCTAAACGATGCAACCGGCGAGCCTCAAGCGCTGCCCTCGCTGCCGGGCTTGTTCGTTCGTGCCCTGGAACACGACTCTGATTTGTCACGCCAGCGGTTTGAGCTTGAAGCCACGCGGGAAGAAATTCCCATGGCGCGCTCACGGTTGCTGCCTCAGGTAACCGCTACGGGCGGATACTTGTGGCAAGACTCAACTAATATTCAAACCGTTGAAGAGATAGATCAGTTTGGTAACACCCAACGTCCCGGTGAAATAGACGAAGCATATTGGCAGGTCCAGCTACAGCAGCCGCTCTTTAGTCTTGAGCGCTGGCGTAGCGTCGATGTTGCGGGCGCCCAGGTAAGCGCCGCTGAACTTCAGCTAGCCGTTATTGAGCAAGAGCTTGCGATGCAAGTTAGCGAAGCGTACATAAAAGCTTATCTGGCAGCCCAGCGCTCAGGTTTGCTCGAAGCTCAGCAGGAGTCGCTCGATTTGCAGGTGCGCCAGGCAAGCCGCGCCTTTGACTTGGGCGTGGGGAACCGCGTTGACTTACTGGAGGCTCAAGCCCGTTACGACCAGGCGGTATCAGACGCGGTAGAAGCGGAAAACGAGCTGGATAATGCGCTAAGTGAGCTAGAGCGCCTGACCGGAGTGATGCCTTCCTTTGCAAGCAGCCCGCCGAGCGAGTTATCCAACGTAACGTTGGATGACGAGATGGGTGAGGCAGAACAATGGCTAGCGCGTACAGGGCAAAATCTTAATGTCCTGCTGGCGACCGAGCAGCAAAAAATTGCCCAAGCGGATACCGGTGTCAGGCGTGCGGGCTATTACCCAGAGCTTAACCTGAACCTCAGTTACTCTGACCGCATTAGTGATGATGTTTTGCGAGAAAGTGAAGATTACCGGGCCGGTGTTGAGCTAAGCGTGCCTATTTATCGCGGTGGCTATACCAATGCCAGCGTGCGCCAAGGCGAAAGACGCATCGAAGCAGGCCAGGCAACGGTTGATAACGAACGCAATCTGGCCATGCAGGAAGTTCGCCGCCGTATTCGAGCATTGAACGGCGGGCAGCGTCGCCTGGAAGCGCTGAATCAGGCAATTGCCTCAGGCCAACTCTTCCTGGACGCGGCTGAAAGGGGCGAGCAGCTAGGTCTGCGCGACCTGGTCGATGTGCTAGACGCACGGGCAAGCTTCTACGACCAACGTATCCAGTATGTCGATACGGTAGGTAATTATGCGCTGGACATGTTGGCGCTGCAATCAGCCGTGGGCAGTCTAGAGAGCCAGGACCTGGATCGCATCATGGCGCTACTGGCCTCGATGTCTACGTCAGTGCAGGTAGCCCGGTAGTCAGCAACTATGGCCGTTATAAAAACAAGTCAAAGCAACGAATGGTTGCGACGCGCCATGCGTTGCTTCGATGCTGCGATCGCTATAGGCGTTGCTCTTGCCGTTCTGCGGCTAATGCCGCATGTTGTTGTAGAGGGTAACGACTATCTGTTTCTTATCCTGGTGGGCAGCTTGCTGCTGCCTGCTGTTGGGGAATTAATAGGTCTCTATCAACCTTGGCGCGGCCGCAGTCTTTACAACATGCTGGGTATTTACTTGGCCGCATGGGCAGCCACTTTAGGGCTGCTCAGCCTGCTATTAGTGGCTGTTCAAGAAACTCAAAGCTACTCCCGGTTATGGATGGGCGTTTCGGCCTTGGCGATACTCACTGTCGGCAGCACAATGCGTACCTCGCTTTACGTCTACTTAAAGCGCCTGCGTGCCAAGGGCCATAACCTTAAGCGCGTGTTATTAGTGGGTAAAAAAGACAATATTGCACTGCTGGAAGAGATGATCGTCAAAACGCCTCATGCGGGATATATCGTAATAGGCCATTATGTTGACGAAAATGACCCTGCCTTTTTTCACAAAATGGCGGCGTTTGCTAAGGCTAATATCTTTCAGCGTGAATTTGACGAGATATGGCTTGGGTATCCGCTGGTTCAAAGCAATCGGGTTCGTCATCTAATGCGGTTACTTGCCGGGATCCCAGCCAGTATACGATTTTTTCCTGACTTAACGGATATCCGATTATTAAATCACCGGATCACGCAAGTCGCGGGACTCTACTCCTTAGAGCTTAACTACACTCCATTGAGCGGCCCCATGCGGCTTTTCAAAGCGTTGGAGGACCGCTTGCTGGGGTTCGTGCTGTTTATTATGTTCAGTCCTGTCATGCTTGCGGTGGCGATTGCTATTCGCTGTACCATGGGAGGGCCTATTCTTTTCAAGCAGGAGCGTCATGGCCTGGATGGTAAACGTTTCAGAATTTATAAATTTAGAACGATGCACCTGCATGAAAGTTCGGACACCAAGCAGGCTTCACACTTCGATAGTCGTGTGACTCGTGTTGGTCGCTTTTTACGCCGTACTAGCCTGGATGAACTGCCTCAGCTCTATAATGTACTTCAAGGCCGCATGTCGCTGGTAGGGCCAAGACCACACGCTATGGATCATAACGACCATTATAAAGACCATATCAATATCTATATGCAACGACATCGCGTTAAGCCTGGCATGACAGGCTGGGCACAGGTAAATGGCCTGCGGGGCATTACTGATGACGTCAAGCTGATGGAGAGGCGTGTTGAGTACGACCTGTATTATATCGAACGCTGGTCGTTGGGGTTTGATCTCAAAATACTGATCATGACTCTGACGCGTGGTTTTGTTAACGGCCAGCCCTGAGTGAGTTTCGATGCACGTGTATATCACCTTCGGGGCGTAACAGACACTGCCTGTTCAGCTGGCACCAGCAAGATTGGGATGGTTAGCCTCCCAAATGGCTTATCTCAAGGAGGAATCATGATTTTACCTGTCATTTTATCAGGAGGCTCGGGCTCCCGGCTCTGGCCTGTCTCTCGCGAGCACTATCCCAAGCAGTTTCTGAATTTGCATAAGGAAGATGTCAGCCTGTTGCAGGAAGCGGCACTGCGCATCAATGGTATTGCCCATTCGGGCGAGCCGCTCATCGTCTGTAACGAAGAGCACCGTTTTCTGGTAGCAGAACAGATGCACCAAGTCGGATTCAACGACAGCAAGATTATTCTAGAACCTTGTGGGCGTAACACGGCGCCCGCACTGGCGTTGGCCGCTTTGACGGCCAGCATGGTCAATCCCGACGCCGAGCTGCTGGTCATGCCTGCCGACCACGTCATCAAGGACACGCAAGCCTTTGCCCATGCTGTTGAACAAGGCCAGCGCCTGAGCCAAGAAGGCAAGTTGGTGACGTTTGGTATTACACCTTCTTCGCCGCATACCGGCTATGGCTACATTAAGAAAGGCCAGGCTTTGGCGCAAGGCTATTCGGTGTCTGCCTTTATTGAAAAGCCCGATGCCAGCGCTGCCGAGCAGTATCTGAATAGTGGTGACTACTTTTGGAACAGCGGTATTTTCCTGTTCAAGGCCAGCAGCTTTCTTGCTGCACTTGGCCAGTATGCACCGGATATTTTACAAAGCTGTCAGGCAGCGTTTGATGCACGTACCGAAGACATGGATTTTTTGCGTATTGATGAGACAAGCTTTGCCCAATGCCGCAGTGAATCCATCGACTATGCGGTGATGGAGCATACCGAGCAGGCTGCCGTTGTTCCCATGTCGCCGGGTTGGAGTGACATTGGTGCTTGGGATGCTCTCCATGAGCTGCGCTCAGCCAATGATAAGGAAAATGGTAATGCCATTCACGGCGATGTCATGCTACATGAAGCCCGAAACAGCCTGGTTTATAGCGAGTCTCGTCTTGTCGCGGCTGTAGGGGTTGATAACCTGGTCATTGTCGAGACCGATGATGCGGTCCTGGTTGCCGACCGTCGTCAGGCTCAGGATACCAAGCTTATTGTTAACGCCTTGAAAGCCGCTGGTCGTAAGGAGTTTCAATCGCACCAGCAAGTCTATCGCCCTTGGGGGCATTATCGCACCATGGTGTTAACAGATAGCTTCCAGGTTAAAGAGATTGTGGTTAACCCTGGTGGTAAGCTTTCCTTGCAGATGCATCATCACCGTGCAGAGCACTGGGTCGTCGTGCAGGGCACTGCTCGAGTTACTCAAGGCGAAGGGCATGGTGATACCGATAATCTACGCAGCTTCCTGCTATCTGAAGACCAGTCTACGTATATTCCGTTAGGAACGGTTCATCGCTTGGAAAACCCCGGCGTGATCCCCCTCAAGCTTATCGAAGTCCAAACCGGCTCTTATCTGGGTGAAGACGATATCGTGCGCTATAACGACAAATACGGGCGCGAATAGGAGCAACCCGGTGTAATGAAAGTTGCCATTATTCATGACTGGCTAACCACTTGGGCAGGCGCTGAAAAAGCGCTTGCCGAGCTGCTTGGCTGCTTCCCGGACGCAGAGATATTCACAACGGTCAATTTCCTTGATCAAAGTAATATCCCAGCGTTACAAGGGCGTGTCATTCATACCAGTTTTATCCAGCGTATGCCTTTTGCGCGTACTCGCTACCGCCATTACTTACCGCTAATGCCCTTGGCCGTTGAGCAGTTCGACCTGAAAGGCTTTGATCTGATTTTGTCCAGCAGTCACGCCGTGGCGAAAGGTGTCATTTCTGATCCGAACGCAGTGCATATCTGCTACTGCTACAGCCCGATGCGTTATGCCTGGGACATGCAGCACCAATATCTGCGCCAAGCGGGCAAAGAGAAAGGACTGGTGAGCTGGGTGATGCGCTGGCAATTGCACCGTTTGCGCCAGTGGGATTACCTGAGCGCTCAACGAGTGGACCACTTTGTCGGGATTTCAAGCTATATACAGCGGCGTATATATACCTGCTATCGGCGTGAAGCCGATGTGGTCTTTCCGCCTGTAGAGGTAGATAAGTTCCAGCACGACCGGCCCCGCGAAGGCTTCTATCTGACCGCTTCACGCATGGTGCCCTATAAGCGGATCGACCTGGTCATTGAAGCTTTTAACCACATGCCCGACAAGCAGCTTGTCGTTATCGGCGATGGCCCGGATCATACCAAGCTTGCGGCACTTGCTGGCCCCAACGTGACCCTGTTGGGCTATCAGCCCGATGACGTGTTGATCGACCATCTAGAACGCACCCGCGCCTTCATATTCATGGCCGAAGAAGATTTTGGAATCTTGCCCGTGGAAGCTCAGGCCGCAGGCGCCCCGGTGATTGGCTACGGGGTGGGGGGCTTGGCCGAAACGACCCTCAATAACATCACCGCACTATGGGCGAAGGAGCAAACCCGCACAGAATTGGTAGCCCGTGTTCATGAGTTTGAGCAGCGCAAGAAGCAAGATGCCAATGCATTTGCACCCAAGATATGCCGACAGAGTGCTGAACGCTTCGCAACGGCTAACTTTACGCGCGCCATCTTATCGCTTATCGCCAAGCACGTACCTGGGGCGTAGGTTCCAACGCTTTCTTACCTCGGACTCTGTTGGTAGAACTGCTGGCAACTGGTCATCGGCTGTCTGCCCAGCCAGCCGATGATCTGTTGCGTGTACGCTGAACGTGCCTCATTGACCAGGTGGAAGTTGGTATCAAAAAAGTCGTTTGCTTCACGCATGGCATGTCGAGGGCTACCCACCCAATAAAGTCCTTCCTCCGAGGCCCAGAAAGGCAGCCTTTCATAAAATAAGGCTTCTGGAAGTGAATCTCTGTAGGAAGCTTGCCTTAATAAAGGCGGGGGCATGAAAACCGGGCATGCCCCTTTGGCAAGCAGCTCATCGCGAAAGCGGCGCAGCCGCCCTCCGTCAAAACGACCTTCCTGAAGAGCGGTCCCATAGGTTTCGTCAGGCAACGAATTCAGGAAATTCCAGTGCCGCTCTTCGCGTAATGCGCGGGCGGTATGCTGTTGATCCCCACGGCTATCCAGATTGTGCACGCCGTAATCGCCACTGATCGAAAATCCTGCCGGAACACCACGATACCCCTCTAGAATCCGAGTGAATGAGGTATGTATAAACACGTCAAGTGCACGTTTGAGAGGCAGTTGGATAAACGTCTCAGGGTGGCTGTTGGCCCAATGTATCAGTGAGCTTGAGACGCTCTCCTCGCGGTTATAAAGTGGGTACTCAAGGGGAAGAAGTACCAGGTCGCCCGGCCCAATGGCGGGTATGGCGTTATGCAATATGGCTGGCAGTGAAATGCCAGCGTTGACGCCCAGATTCACGGCCGGGCGGCCATAAGCGGTTTCCAGCGTGCCGCTATCAATGCCGAACATGGCTCCCGAACCGGCCACCACCACAATCTTGGGGGAAGAAAGTGCGTGGGCTAGCTGGGTCTTGTAAGCAATCGCCTCATTGATCCATTGATTGTTGGGATGCGCCTTGCCCAACTGCCCGGCCCACAGCACCACCCACAGGGCCAGGACCAGCGCGCCACCCCCCAAGATGCCTTTCAAAAAGCTAGCCATGCCTATTTACCCACTCGCACGATTAAAAATTGAAGTACAGAAAAGCCTGGCTGGGCAGGTCCAGCATGGCTTTTATCGCAAGGAGTAATACCCCGCCTACCAGCGCGCCTTGATAAAAATAGCGCTTTGAGCGCTCCAGCCGCTGAGTTAATGCCACGCTGTTAGGCAGGGCCAGCACAATCAGCGTTGCCCCTATCAACAATACCCCAGGGGTACGCAGGCTCATTACCCCCTGAGTGAAGCTGCTGGCAACATCACCAAGCGCTCCCCAGCCCCCTACCGAAAGGGCCGAGTAGAACGCCCAGGTATGCTCAAGGCCGGTGGCTCGAAAGGGGACCCAGGCAAGCATCACCGCCACGAAGGTCAATAGCCACCCAATACTGTCAGGCAGCCGAAAAACACTCAAGCGCCGCCATATCACGGCCACGGCCAGCAAGCCGCCATGCAGTCCGCCCCACAGCAAGAAATGCCAGCCCGCACCGTGCCATAGCCCGCCCAGCAGCATGGTCGCCAGCAGGGCTATCAGGTGGCGGGGTAGGCCATGCTGGCTTCCCCCCAAGGGAATATACAAATAGTCGCGGAGGAAGTTGGAAAGCGTGATATGCCAGCGGCGCCAGAACGCCTGAATATCCCTCGCCTTGTAGGGCGAGGCAAAGTTTTCAGGCAGTGTAATACCAAACAACAGCGCCAGGCCAATGGCCATGTCAGCGTAACCGGAAAAATCAAAATACAGCTGCAAGCCGTACGCCCAGCCGGCAACCAGAGTATCGCCCGCCACCATGGCGTCGGCAGGCAAGCCGTAAAGCTGATTGACATAAGGTGCCAGATTGTCCGCAATCATCAGCTTCTTGGCTAGTCCCAGCGCCAGTAACAGTAAGCCACACCGCATATTGGCGGCACTTGGTCGTGCCAGCCGGTTCAACTGTGGCGCTAAATCACGATAGTGAACGATAGGCCCGGCAACCAGCTGAGGAAAAAAGCTGACAAATACGCTATAGAGTGGAAGTGGCCCGCGCTGAACGGTGCCCCTGCGTACATCCACCAAAAAGGCGATTTGCTGAAAGGTGAAAAACGAAATGCCCAAGGGTAGTACCAGTGGGCTGAAGGATTGCGGTGGCAGCTTAGCCACCGAAAGCAGAAAGACCGAGTATTTAAACCAGCCCAGCAAGCCAAGGTTGAACGCCACACCAAGCCACAACCAATGTCTGCCAGGCCTGGTTACGTAGCCCGCCAGCCAATAGTTGATACCGATACTGGCGAGTAAAAGGGGTAAGAGCGTAATATCCCACGCAGCGTAGAAAAACAGTGAAGCGCCGCCTAACCAGGCGAGTAGAAAGCGCTGAGAGGCGTAGAGCGAAAACAGTAGAAAGACCAGCCAAACAAGAGGCAAGAACACAAAAAGAAATTCAGGTGAGCTAAAAACCATGCCAAATATGCTCTCTTGGTGGCAGTCTGATAACGGTAGATATAATGCCCGCACGACGACAACAACGCTGGGCGCGAAGCATATCATAGCCACTGTTGAGAGCGGTTGGTTGTCTCATCGGCTGGCCCCGTGCCGCATAGGGTCAGCTGCATTTTTATTCGCATGATCTTAAAAAGGGGGCGCAAATGGACCTGCACCGCCGTACCGCCATCATGCTGGCCGCCTGTTTGGCCGGTGTGCTTGGAAGCTACTTCTATAGCGGAATTCTCAACCCCTTGAAGGTCGAGTGGTTGTTGCAGGAAAGGGATATATTGCAGCATTTTCTAGGCTGGCATTACTACCGCCAGGAGCCCTGGCAGTGGCCACTGGGCGCGCTCACGACTTATGGCACACAAGTGCGTACCAGCATCGTGTTTACCGATTCGTTGCCGCTGTTCGCCATACCGTTGAAGCTTGTTCAAGCGTGGCTGCCCACTCCCTTTCAATATCAAGGGCTAGCGTCGGTGATGCACCTGGTACTCAATGCCACCGCTGCTTGCCTTATTTTCACCCGCATGAAAGTGCCTGCCATTGCCGCCATCGCGCTCAGCCTGGTGGTAGGTACCATGCCCGCGGTGGTGTTTCGTGGGCCGGGCGGGGCGGGGCATGAATCGTTGATGGCGCACTGGACATTCCTGTTCGCGATCTATCTTGTGCTGTTTCGCCACCACCCCGACTGGAAAGCCCACAGCCAGTGGACCGTACTGCTCACGCTGGCGGTGCTGGTGCATTTCTACCTGTTTATCCTGGCAGGCCTGCTTTGGAGCCTGTGGTGGCTTTCCATAACTGCCCGGCGTTACGCACAACAAGGCCTGCATAACCGCCAATGGTGGTGGGGGTGGGGAGTTTACAGCGTGTTTTTACCGCTTGGCATCCTGTGGCTCATGTGGAGCGTTGGCTACCTGCATAGCGGCGGTGATTCGCCAGGCGCCGACGGTTTTGGCCTTTACTCGGCCGAACTGGCCGCTTATTTCAATACGTACCCTTTTC
The DNA here is from genome assembly GCF_052379785.1 of Halomonas sp. 72. NCBI lineage: Bacteria > Pseudomonadati > Pseudomonadota > Gammaproteobacteria > Oceanospirillales > Halomonadaceae > Halomonas > Halomonas sp. 72. The sequence goes on from NZ_JBQSYY010000007.1 coordinate 75,832, forward strand.
TGCCTGGCATTGAGACCACTTCAGCGCTGAGCCTGCCTGCCTGGGTGCCCAGTATGGGCGGCCAGTATGAAGGCATGAGCTACGTGGGCGTGGGCATTATGCTGCTCTGGCTGATGGCGCTGTTGCTGTATATCATACGCCCGGTGCATGTGCCCGCCGTGTACCGTTGGCCGGTGCGTAGCTTGGCAGTCCTGTCTGTCGGCCTATTCGTGTTTTCGCTAAGTAATCATGTGGTGGTGGGCCCCTCTCATGCGTTTCACGTGCCGATTCCTTGGCCTGAGCCGGTGAAGGCTATTTTACGCGCCAGTGGGCGCATGTTGTGGGTGCTAATGTACGTGAGCATCTTCGCCGCCGGCGCGCTGCTCGCTCACGCTTTGCGCCCGCGCAATGTCGTTCTGGTGGCGCTATGCATACTGGCCATTCAACTGGTTGACTTGCAGCATTGGCATGGCTACTTTCATGCCCGTAGCCAGCAGGCGGCAGATTACCGCATGGAGGAGGATCCCCGCTTGATAGGGTGGGAAACGCCCAGCTTGCAAGCGGCGCTCGGCCAGCGCCAGTCGCTACATATCACCCATGTAGAAGATATCGTCGGCATACTGCCGCTGGCATGGCTGGCTGGCCAGCACGCTATGAGTGTGAATGTCGCGTATGTTGCACGTATCAATCAGGCGATCATTGACAGGGCGGTAGCGCCTGCTCAGCAAGCGCTGGCGGCCGGGCAACCCGACCCCCGCGTGGTGTACGCCATTACCCGTTCGGACACCGCCCAACAAGCTTGCGCCATGGCTGGCATGCAGTGTGTGGCGACCCCTATGGCAACCTTTGCGTGGCAGCTCGACCTCAAGGTCGATCCAAAGGTCAATCTCAAGGAGGGCAGATGAGTAAGGAAGATTGGAAGCTAAGTATTATCGTTCCTGTGCTTGATGAGCATGAGTCCTTGCAGCCCTTCATCGACCAGGTCGGGCCTGTTCTAGCCGGATGCACCCCCGCGTTCGAGATCCTGTTCATTGATGATGGCTCCACCGACGACACGCTCGCCCAGTTGAAGGTGCTCAACCAGCAGGATGCGCGCATTCGCTATGTGTCGTTCAGCCGTAATTTTGGCAAGGAAGCCGCGCTTACCGCTGGGTTATTCTATGCCACCGGGGACGCAGTGGTGCCCATGGATGTCGACTTGCAGGACCCCCCGACGCTGATACCTGAGTTCGTGCGGCTATGGCAGGAAGAAGGGTACGACATGGCCTACGGCGTGCGCGCCTCACGCCCGGAAGACTCCGCCGCCAAGCGTACCACCGCCAAGGGATTCTACCGGTTATTCAACCGCATCACGCACTCACCCATTCCTGGCAATGCCGGCGACTACCGCCTGATGTCACGGCGAATCGTCAACATACTGCTTGAGCTGCCCGAACGTAACCGGTTCATGAAAGGCCTCTACGCCTGGGCAGGGTTCAAGACCATCGGGGTTCCCTACAAGCGCCCTTCGCGCCATGCTGGGGAAAGCAAATTCAGCTTCTGGAAGCTCTGGAACTTCGCCTTGGATGGGCTGGTAGGGTTCAGTACCGTGCCACTCAGGGTGTGGAGCTATATTGGGGCAGGGGTCGCCTTTCTAGCGTTTATGTATATCATCATACTCGTGGCCAGCGTGCTGCTAGGCGGGCGTGATGTGCCGGGCTACGCCTCGTTGATGAGTGTGGTACTGTTTTTTGGCGGCATGCAGCTGCTCTCCATCGGCATCCTGGGCGAATATATCGGACGGCTGTTTATCGAAGTAAAAGGCCGCCCGCTGTACGTCGTGCAAGAGGCATCAGTGCAAGAAGCCACGGAGCTCGCTGAAACGCCACTGCCAGCGTCAAGCCAGCGCGGCGCCGGAACGCACCATGAGTAAAGCCCCCGTATGAGTAAAAACCATGCCGAAGCGCTGCAGGCGTTGCGGTTTATCGTCGTGGGGGGCGTAGCCACGCTCACGCACATGGGCGTGGCAGCGCTGCTTTTTGCCCTGCTGCACGGCCGCTATATCGCGCTTGTTAACTTCATTGCCTGGCTGGTGGCGTTTGGCGTGTCGTTCTGGGGGCACCAGCGGGTAACGTTTAAACGGCAAACAACGCTCCGGCGGTTTTTACTGATGTCGCTTGCTGGGCTTGCCACCAATTACGCAGCGCTGGGGTTGCTGCTGCTGACGCCGCTGCCTCAGTTGCTTGCCATGATAACGGCGATTGCCAGCGCAGCAGTGAGCACTTACCTATTGGCTAGATATTATACGTTTGCAAGCGTGTCCGAGCGCCCTGAATAAGCGCCTTTAAAACAATGCCAAGACTGAACTATCCAAGCGTTTGGCTGCCAGTAACGGTGGTGTGCGCTTAGTGCTTGGCTTACCATGGCGCCCTTTGAATTAATCACTGCCTGGTATGGGTAAAAGGTAACGGAATGCTTGAATCCCTAAAAGGGGCATGGCGCTATCGCCAGTTTATTGCCACATCAATACGCCACGAACTCGTGACGCGATTTGCCCGCAGTCGAATTGGCGGGGCCTGGATGATCATTCATCCGCTTTCCATGGTACTTATTTACGCCCTGATACTCTCGGCGGTACTATCGGCCAAGCTGCCCGGCATTGAAAGCCAATACGCCTACGCTATCTACCTCACTGCAGGCATGCTGGGCTGGAGCCTATTCAGCGAGATACTCAACCGCTGCCTTGGCGTGTTTATTGAAAACGCCAACCTAATGAAAAAACTGGTTTTTCCCAAAATTGCCTTGCCCGTTATCATTACCGGCTCCTGCCTGATCAATAACCTGGCCCTGTTCGTGGTCATTCTGGTCGTGTTTGCGGCACTTGGGCATTTCACCCCCAACACGCTGCCCTGGGTGCTGGTGCTCACCGGCATTACCGTATTACTGGCGCTGGGGTTAGGGCTGACGCTTGGCATCCTTAATGTTTTTATACGCGACATAGGGCAGCTTATGCCCATTGTGTTGCAGTTTCTTTTCTGGTTTACCCCCGTGGTGTACCCGGCTGAAATTATCCCGGAATCGCTGCAGGCCATCATTGCCTTCAACCCGCTGTTTCACTTGATTGGCGCCTATCATGATGTACTTGCCTACGGCCAGGCGCCTTCCATGCTGGCGCTCGTGGCGTTGACTGCGCTTGGCGCTGGGCTGGTACTCGTCAGCGCGGTGCTGTTTCGTAAAGCAAGCCCGGAAATGGTGGACGCCCTATGAGCCTTGACCAGACCACAGTAGCCCCCAAGGCACTGCTTGAAGTGCGCGAACTGGGTAAAGCCTACCGGCGCTACCGCAATGAGCTGATGCGCGTGGCCAGCTGGTTCAGCCCGGTACAGCCGCTCGATGAAACCTGGATACTGCGCGATATCAATTTCGATGTTGCCCAGGGCGAAGCCGTTGGCATCGTGGGGCAGAACGGCGCCGGTAAAAGTACGCTGTTGAAAATGATCACCGGCACGCTACGCCCCAGCGAAGGCTATATACGCACCCACGGCCGCGTGGCCGCCATTCTGGAACTCGGTATGGGGTTCAATGGCGAGCTGACCGGCCGCCAGAACGTGATTCACTCCGCCGGGCTGATGGGCTTTACCCACGCGCAGATAGATTCCGCCATGGCCGACATCGAAGCCTTCGCCGAAATAGGCAGCTACTTCGACAAGCCCATGCGCGTCTATTCAAGCGGCATGCAGATGCGCGTCGCGTTTTCGGTAGCCACCGCGTTTCGTCCCGAAATACTCATCGTTGATGAAGCGCTCTCGGTGGGAGACGCCTACTTCCAGCATAAAAGCTTCGACCGGATCCGTGAGTTCCAGCGCCAGGGTACCTCGCTGCTGATTGTTTCCCACGACAAGGCCGCCATACAAAGCCTGTGCGACCGTGCGATCCTGCTGGAACAGGGCAGGGTGCTTGAAGATGGCCTGCCCCAGGACATCATGGATTACTACAACGCGCTCATTGCTAAAAAAGAGAACGACCGGGTAGAGATCACACCGCTTGCCAGCGGCCAGATTCAAACGCAGTCCGGCTCTGGCGAAGCGAGTGTCAAGCAGGTAAGCCTGCATGCTGAAAACGGCAATGCGCTGGATGTCGTGGATGTAGGCCAAGCGGTAGAGTTGCGCATTACCGTAGCCATTAACGCCAACCTGCCCGAACTGGTGGTGGGCTACAAGCTGAAAGACCGCGTTGGTCAAGAGGTGTTCGGCACCAATACCTGGCACACCGGCCAGGTAGAGCGGGAGCTGGTCGAAGGGGAAGAGCTTACCTACCGCATGCGCTTTGATGCCAACCTGGGGCCGGGCAGCTACTCCGTGTCGCTTTCCCTGCACAGCAGCGATACCCACCTATTGAATAACTACCAGTGGGTAGACCATGCCCTGGTGTTCCAGATGGTCAATATGGAAAAAGATTTCTTCCTAGGGAGCAGTTGGGTGATGCCCGCTATTGAGTGTGAGCGCCACGTCGCGATCAGTTCAGAACCTAACGAGTCAGTGTAATGGATTTCTATACCCGATTTACCAACCACTTTCGCGGCGAGAAAGACGCCATCAAAGAACGCCTCAAGGTGTACGTTCCCCTGCTGGCGCCCATCATGGCCCGCTACCCAGAAGCCCTGGTCGTCGATCTAGGCTCTGGTCGGGGGGAATGGCTCGAGTTGATGCAGGAAAAAGGCTGGCCCGCCAAAGGTATCGACACCAACGAAAGCATGGCCCAGGCGTGTAACGAAAGCGGCCTTGTGGTTGAGGTCAATGACGCGCTCAGCGCGCTTCAGCAAACCGCAAGCGATACCCTGGCCGCCATTACCGGTTTCCATATTGCCGAGCACATCCCCTTTGACAGCCTGGTGACCCTGATACAGGAAGCATTGCGCACGCTGGTGCCCGGCGGTGTGCTGATACTCGAAACACCCAACCCGGAAAACCTCTCTGTCGGGCTATGGAGTTTCTACCTCGACCCCACTCACCTGCACCCGTTGCCGCCACCGCTTCTGCACTTTGTGGCCACGGATTCAGGCTATGCCAAAGCCAATATTCTACGCCTGAACGGCCCCAAACCGCCGGAAGGCGACGCCCCGCTGCGCCAGTACATGGATTGGGTGGTGTCCGCCTACCCCGATTACGCCCTGATTGCGCACAAGCACGCCGATGAAGCGAGCGCCCCTTGGTTTGATTACCTGGACAAGCTCACCGAAGCCCAGCAGGGCAGCCTGGAAACGCTGGCCGCCAAGATAGAAGAGCAGACCGAACGGCTTGCTCAGTTGCAACACGCCGAGCAGGAGCGCAAGCACTACCAGCAGCAGACCGAGCGTCTCCAGCAAGAGCTCAATGGTGTGTATGTCAGCCGCTCCTGGCGGATAACCAAGCCCCTGCGCGGGGTCATGCACCTGCAGCGCCAATCATCCATGTCCGGTGGCAAGCTCATGCGCCGCATGGCACAGATTCCCTGGCTGAAGCGGCTGGCGCTAAAAGTGCTCAACCGGTTTCCCGCGCTGAAAGTGCGTGTTTTAAAACGCATGGCTGCAAGCGAAGGCTTGTTCAGTCGGGCAGGGCAGTTCCGTGATGAAGACTTCATCAACCTGGACCGCGATGTTCTCGCCGCTGTACGCCTTGAGGCCGCAGCCCTGCGTGACGCCCCGCTTGCTGAGCGCCATGCGCTAGTGAAAGGCATCCGCCTGGAAGGCCATATCAACGGCAGCTACAGCCTGGCCGCGGTAAATCGCCACCTGCTCACTCGCTTGCAGCAGAGCGCCGACGCCCCCGCCCTGTGGTTGGTGCCTCACGAAAACAGCCTGGAAGAGCGTGTGCGCACCACCCCCGGCGGGGAAGCGGAAACCACACGCCTGAACGGGTTAACCGACCCCGCTGCTTGGCAAGCCCTGCCCGAACAGGCGCGCGTCGCGCTTTATCACCACTACCCGTTGATTGAACCCGACCCGCGCCACGGCCTGCCGATAGCGTTGTTTTTCTGGGAAGAGTCCTGGGTGCCAAGGGAAATGGTAGACACCCTTAACCGCCATTATGCCGGTGTCATGGTAACCGCCTGGTTCGTCAAGAAGGTGCTGATGGACAGCGGCTGCAAGCTGCCTATTCATGTGATTGCCATGCCGCTGGTGGCCAACCCCCTGGCCGCCACCAGCCAGGTAAATGACCTGGCCCGGGTAAGCCAGCACCAAACAGTCAATCTGTTGCATGTCTCCTCCGCTTTTCCGCGCAAGGGCGTGGATATACTGCTTCAGGCGTTCGAGACGCTGGCCACCGCTGACCCCGACATTACCCTGACCCTGAAAACCTTCGCCAACCCCCATAACCAGGTAGATGCCTGGGCAGAGCAGTATCTGAGCCAGCCCGCGCGTGAACGCTTGCATCTCATCGTGGAGGATTACGACGCCGCGCAGATGGCCGCGTTGTACCAAGAGGCTGATATCGTGGTGCTGCCCACGCGTGGAGAAGGGCTTAACATGCCTGCCATTGAAGCGGGCGAGTTTGGTCGCGCGTTGGTGGTCACCGGCTACGGCGCTCACACGGATTTCACCCCGGCCGCGCATAGTGGGTGGGTCAATTACTGCTTCGACCACGCCCAATCGCATTTCAGCGCAGGCCAGGCGGTATGGGCAGAGCCCAGCGTGGCAAGCCTTGTCGAGCAAGTGCAACAGCAAATTACCCAGTTGCGGGGTAAAGGCAAGGATGCCACGGCGTCCGTTGCCAAGCTGCAAGGCGCCATTCAGGAACGCTTTTTTGCACCTAAAGCTACCCACTCGGTAATGGCCGCGTTAACACGCTTGCAGGCCGCCGCGCAGCAGCCTATCCAAGCACTTTCGCTCAGCGTATACACCACTTGGGATGAGCCCTGCGGCATCGCTGAATACAGCCGCCACCTGCTAAACGCCCTGCAAACGGTTGATGAAGCGGCCACCTATATGCTGCACGCCCCAACGTTTGATCAAAAGGGTAACGGGCCAGCCGCCGCCGAAAACGTCACGCGCAGTTGGCAGCGCGGCGAAAGCCCGAGCCTGCAAGAAGCCACCGGCAACGTGGTATGGCTACAGCATCACTTCGCGTTCTACGAGTTGGACCGCCAGCTACACCAGCAAGTGCAGCAGTGCCGTCAGCAAGGCCAGCGGGTATACATTACCCTGCACACCACCCGCCCAGTCATCGACTTCGACGCCACACGCCGGCGCACGGTGGCTGCCACCTTGGCCGCCTTTGACCGCGTATTTGTACACACGCTAGACGATCTTAACTACCTAAAACGTATTGGCGTGACTGACAACATCACGCAAATACCCCAAGGGGTTGATGCGTTCACAGAAAACTACCCCGCACCCGCTCAAGCAAGCCCAGCACCTATTATCGGCAGCTTCGGCTTTCTGCTCCCCCATAAAGGGGTTAACACGCTTATTGAGGCGTTTGCGACGCTGCGTAAAAAGCAGATGGTGCCCGACGCCACTACGCTACGCTTGGTAACCTCTGTGCGTGATGAATCAGGTTCACAAGAAGAATTGGCCCGCTGCCAGCGTACCGCCCAACGTTTGGGAATCGAAAGCTATATTGAGTGGTATACCGACTTTTTACCCTTGGAAGAGGCCCAGCAGCGCTTGGCTGAATGTAGCGCAGTCGTTTTGCCGTACCAATACACACAAGAGTCCAGCAGTGCGGCGGTACGCACAGCCGTCGCTGCATGCCCCAACATCCTCACCACGCCGGCGCCCATTTTCGATGAAGTGAAAGACGTGGTATGGCAAACACAAGGGTTTGATAGCGACGGCATTGCCGAAGGCATCTCACAGGTATTAAATGCCTCGGAAGCACAGCGCAATACCTACCATAGCGCCCGCCAGGAATGGTTGGCCCAGCGTAGCTGGCCAGCGCTTGCGACCCGCTATCAGGGGCTGCTCAGTGCGGCTTTGGTGGACCGGGCGCTAGCTCAAACGACTGAGTGAATTCAGGTTGACACTCAGGTTTGGCCCGCCACAATACCTAACCTAATAGGCTGCTCCTTGGAGCAGCCTACACTCTCGCGCGTGTTAATTCCGCGGCCAATGCACACCTACTACCAAGAAAGGAACTACGTCATGAATGCGATCGTGACAGGAATAACAGGCCAGGACGGCGCTTATCTTGCCGAGTTGCTGCTTGACAAGGGATACACTGTATACGGCACTTACCGCCGTACCAGTTCGGTCAACTTCTGGCGGATAGAAGAACTGGGGATCGAAAACCACCCCAACCTGCACCTGGTCGAATACGACCTGACCGACCTCTCCTCAAGCATCCGCCTGGTGCAGCAGTGCAAGCCTCGTGAAATTTACAACCTGGCTGCGCAAAGCTTTGTTGGGGTATCGTTCGACCAACCCCTGACTACCGCTGAAATTACCGGTTTGGGCGCGGTCAACCTGCTCGAAGCGATCCGCATCGTGGACTGTTCCATTCGCTTCTATCAGGCATCCACCTCCGAAATGTTCGGCAAGGTGCAGCAAGTACCTCAGACCGAAGCCACCCCGTTTTACCCCCGCAGCCCTTACGGCGTGGCCAAGCTCTATGCCCACTGGATGACCATTAACTACCGCGAGTCCTACGGCATATTCGCCACTAGCGGGATCCTGTTCAATCACGAATCGCCCTTGCGTGGCCGTGAATTTGTGACCCGCAAGATTACCGATGGCGTTGCACGCATCAAGCTGGGCAAGCAGCAGTGCCTGGAATTAGGCAACCTGGATGCCAAGCGCGACTGGGGCTATGCCAAAGAGTATGTGGAAGGCATGTGGCGCATGCTCCAGGCCGACACCCCAGACACCTACGTGCTGGCCACCAACCGTACCGAAACCGTGCGCGATTTCGTCACGCTGGCCTTTAAAGCGGCAGACATTGAACTACGCTGGGAGGGGCAGGACGAAAATGAGTTTGCCGTGGATGTCGCTACTAACAACAAGGTGGTCGTGATCAATCCGCGTTTCTACCGCCCGGCAGAAGTAGAACTGCTCATTGGCAGCCCCGCAAAAGCCACCCAAGAGCTGGGATGGAAACCCGCCACCAGCCTGGAAGGGCTCTGCAAGATGATGGTGGAAGCCGACCTCGAGCGTGTTAAAAACGGCATCGACGGCTAAGCACCACGCGCTACCTACATACGCTATTCACTGCAAGGAGGCCGCGATGACGACCTGTCTGGTAACGGGCGGCAGCGGCTTTACGGGCCGCTACCTGATCGCCCATCTAAAGCGTCAAGGCCACCGCGTGGTGGCCCTGGCAAGCCAGCCCTGCGGGGCGGATGAAACCCACCACGTAGACCTTAACGACGCCCCTGCCGTGCAAAAAGTAGTGCGCCAGGTTGTACCCCAGCAGGTGTACCACCTGGCCGCGCTCTCCTTTGTAGGTCACCCCACGCCGCTGGACTTCTACCAGGTGAATGTGCTGGGTACCGACACCCTGTTAAAGGCGCTGAGCGAACTGCCCACGCCCCCACGGGTGCTCGTTGCCAGCAGCGCCAACGTGTACGGCGCCAATGGCCAGGCGGTGATTGATGAAAACGTGCCCCCGGCACCGGTTAACCACTACGCCAATTCAAAGCTCGCCATGGAGCACACGGCGCGAACCTACGGCGAGCGCCTGCCGCTGCTGATCACCCGGCCGTTCAACTACACGGGCCCTGGCCAGGCGACGCACTTCCTGGTACCTAAAATTGTTGAACACATCAAGCGTCGCGAAACCGTCATAGAACTGGGAAATACTCATGTGAGCCGGGATTTCAGCGACGTGCGCGATATAGTCGCCGTGTATGCTCACTTACTGGCTAAATGGCCGGAAAGTGCGCCCAGTGGCAGTCTGCTTAATGTGGGAAGTGGCCAAGCGGTTTCATTACATACGCTGATCAAAATGCTGGAAGGGTTAGCGCAGCATAGGTTGGAAGTAAAGATTAATTCTGCTTTTGTGCGCCAGAATGAAATTCCAGAATTAAAAGCGTGCACTCAGCGTTTAAAGGCCTGGATGCCCGAATTGGTGCGGCATTCCCTGGAGCAAACTCTACTTGATATGCTGAACGTCGACTAATCGCTTGGAAGGAAACGGTGTTTTTTATTGGAAGTTTTTGTGAAATATGGCAAGCTTGAACTAAGATAAATGGTTGGCTAAGGTAAAGTTGTCACCTGATGGCAATCATTAAAAGTATAATGAGTGAGCAAAAAAGTATATGAAGCGCAGGGAAAAACATGTGCAGGGTCACAATGTTGCGTATTGAAAAGGGTAAATTAGATAGCGTGCTAGCATGTGGTCTAAAGAACTCTGGCATTGGAAACTTGACATTGAAAAGAGGCCAAGCCGAATAATATTATGCCACTAAAGTTGCAAAGTGGCGTTTGGCAATGAGGAAATAGTCCGTCAAGGAAAATTTAAACCAGATCAGTGCTATTGACTTACCCTGCCTGCTGCGGTTAAAAAGTGACGGTTAATATTGGTACGTGAAGTAATTGAAAAGCACCAGATTACGTTACGGATTAAGTGTTCGCCGATAATTCAGCGAAGCCTAAACCGAAACACAAGGGATGAGTATTAGCGTTGGTGAAAAAAACACCAGCCTAGTTCTCTGGAGCGAGGCCTCGCTCACGGCCGCGCTTGCCATACAGGCGTATGCGTGGCTAATGTCGATTCGACACTTAAATATGGAGTTATATAAATGGCTTTATCAGATATCCAAATCCAGCAGCTTTACACGGCCTACTTGGGTCGTCCTGCTGATCAGGCAGGTATCAACTACTGGCAGGAAGCGAACGTCAGCGAGTCTGAGCTGCGTGCTAACCTGGCCAACGACAATCAGCCGGAATACGTTGAGCTTTACGGCGACCGTACCCGTGAAGAGCTGGTAACTGCTATTTACGAAAACATGTTCGGTCGCGAGCCGGAAGAAGCTGGCCTGGAATATTGGGTTAGCGGTGACGGTGCTTCCGTACCTGCCAGCGAACTCCAGCAGCTTTTCATCTCTGCCGCTTCTGAAGAAGACGCTGCTAAGTTCAACGCACGTGTTGAAGAAGACCTGGGTAACGTTGAGCCGCTTCCTCCGCAGCCGGGTACTGACGAAAGTATCCGCCTGACCCAACAAGCTGACGACTTGGAAGGCACAGACGGCGTAGACACTACGTTCGTTGCCCCGGTTACTCAGAACGAAACCGGTTCTGGCCAACTTGCCAACACCTTTGAAACTGGCGACGTACTGGACGGTGGCACAGACAGCAACAACACCCTGCGTGCTGACGTAATTGCTACCGGCACTGTCAATGACGTAGGTGGCGTTGCGATTTCTGCTGAAACCAACAATATCCAAAACGTTTTTGTCCGCGCTCAACAGCCGCGTGACGACTCCGCTAACAACACCACTTACCAAGCGACTATCGACGCTGAGAAAATGGCTGGCGTTGAGCAGTGGTGGACCGACAACAGCCGTGCCGATGTTCGCATTGAAGACATCCGTACGCGTCCTGTCGACACTATCTTCGGTATGGAGTCTACTGACCCGGAAGTTGGCTACGAAGCTTACTTCAACCCGCTGTTCATGGAAGGCGGTCAAACGTCTGAGTCTCAGCTGGTCATTCAGATTGCTGAACTGACTAACGGCGCGGTTAACACCGAAGCACAGCTGGCGAACATCAGTGTTAACTCACTGTCGTTTGAGCTGGGCGGCGAAGAAATCACCCTTTCTTCTGACGCTATGGCCGCAGCTAACACGTGGCAAGAGCTTGAAACAGCACTGGTAGAAGCACTGGCCGAAGAAGGCTTGAGCGACCTGGAAGTGACCCTTGGCGAGAATGGTCAATTCCTCCTGTTTGACTCTGAAGGCCGTGCTTTCTCTGACCAGGGTGGCTTCACCGCATCTGCGACCACCAACCAGCAGATCGATATCCGCAACAGCATCACGCAAGAGATCGCAACTCAGGATGAGCCGACTCAAACCACACTGATTCTTGACGGTGCGGGTAACGGTTCACGCGGTGGCGACGTTAACATCGCTGCAATGTCTGGCGACCGTGGCGTTGAAGTATTCAACGTTGAAGTTGACCGCAGCAGCCACCTGAAGAGCATGCGCTCTGAAAATAACCCCAACTCAGTAGTAGACTCTTTCGCTGCCGAACAGCAGCTGGAAGAAGTTTACCTGACGCACGTTGACGGTGGCGCACAAGGCACGTTCCAACTGGGTGCTCGCACTGTTGACGCACTGGGCGTTTCTACCACTATCGACGACCGTCTTTCTATCAGCACTGAAGAAGATGGTGCTGGTAACAGCGGCCTGCATGACGTTCGCGTATTTGACGCAACTGGCTACAGCTCTGAAATCAAGCTGGCAGCAGAACTGTCCATCGATGTATTCGACAAGTACTTGGCTGATGCCATCGAAACTGAAGAAACAGTACAGTTCAGCTACCTGCTGGGCGACGGCGGCAACAACCTGAGCCTGACCGTTGACAACGAAATTGCTTCCGACCCCGATTTCGCTCTGGAAATCGTTGGTGGCGACAGCAACGACCGCGTTAACCTGACTGACCTGGCAGTGAAAAACTCTACCAGCGTTGATTTGGAAGCAGGCGATCAGAACACCGTAGAAATCAACACCACTACGGGTGCAAATGCTGACGCAGGCGGTAACTTCGCGGCTTCTGGCGCGACTTACTCTGCGGCGCAAACTGCTTTCGGTGAGTTCACTAACATTAACCGTCTGGTTATTGCTGGTGACAACGACACACGTCAGAACATCGTTAACGGTAACATGACTGCAATCGACGGTCAGGAAATCGTTATTGCTACTGAAAGCGAGCAGCAGTTCACCGTTCAGCTTGATTCTGTTGGCAATCCAGTACTTGATGGTGATGGTAACGAGGTCCTCGTGCCCGTACTTGATGCCGCTGGTAACCCGGTGTTTGAAGCTGCCGACACTGATATCGTTTCAGCGCGTATCGATACTGAGCTGACCATCACTGGCAAAAACCAGACACTGGGTTCTCAGAACAACAACAACGACCAGTTTGTTGGTACCGTTAACGTTCTGAACACTCGTCCGATTCCGGGTCAGAACAACCTGGAAGTTGATCTCGACAACACTGCACGCTTGAACGGCACGCTGACTGTTGAAGACTTCAATATCGGTACTACTGCTGGCGGCACCAGCGCTGTAAGCGTTCTGGACCTGACTTCTAGTGGTCGTCGTAACGTTGATAACCTGGTTCAAAATGCTGCTCTGGCTGGCGTTAACACCGTCAACTTGGACGGTACTCAGAACCTGGATCTACACATTGCAAGTATGGCTGGTGGCAACTCCGTTGTTAACGGTTCCGAGCTTGGTGGTGATCTGGATCTGGCCATGAATGCTAGCATCCTAAACGGCGCTGCGGACGTGCTGACCGGTACTGCAGCAACTACCGATACGCTGGCTATCTACGGTACTGATGCACAAGCAAGCGTTACTGGTTTCGAAAGCATTCAACTGGGCCTGGCAGCTAATAACCAGTTCGTAGGCGCTGTTGCAATTGCAGATCGCGGCTTCGCTGGTACTTTCAACGCTTCAGCTGTATCCGGTGTTGAGCAGTACAGCATTGCTGGTCTGTCTGGTGCTGCTGAGCTGATCAACTTGTCTGGCTCTGAAGTGATTAACGTAGCGGCAGCCGAAGCTGACCAAGACCTGACGCTGATTGCCAATGACCGTGCAAACGGCAACGAAATCACCGTTAACTTTGCAGGCGACTACAGCAGCGAACTGTCTGTTCAAGACTACCGCACTGTAAACCTGGGCTTGGCAGCTGGTGACTACGACTTCGATCTTGATCTTGAGACTGAGAACGGCACCAACGCTGACACTACCTACGCGCGCACTCTGAACGTGACTGGCGGCGGCTTCGATGGCGACGATATCTCTACCCTTGATATCGATAACCTTGATACTGCACTAACACTGGTTGACCTGTCTGGCTACGTAGGTAACCTGGTTAATGCACAGTGGGATTCCGCAGAAGGTACCAACGCAACAGTCGTAGCTAACGCTTACAACTTCCGCTTTGACGTTGCTGTTGGTGCTGATCGTGATAACGGTGTAGAAGGCGATGCCACTAACTTCATCACTCGCTTCGACTTCAGCACTGATGCAGCTGAACAAGGTGTTGTTTGGCAGATTGATGGCTTCCAAGTGTTTGATCAAAATGACATTGGTCTGAGCGACCAGTCCATCATCGACCTGCGTGACCTGGGTGTTACCAGCGCTGCTGATATCACGATCAGTGATGCGGGTGATTTCTGGAACAATGTTCTGGATGCTGAAGGTCAGCAAAATTACATCGAGCAAGGTTATGCAGCCGCTGATTTTGCTGCTGGCGATACTGTTGTAACCTCTAACGACGGTCTGGATTTCACCATTCTGCTGAACGGTGTTCTCAATACTGACCTCGTTAACGAAAACTTTGCAGGTATCGCGTAAGCTGCCATTGGCAACTTATTGACTGCACAGTAGTCGTACTAAGGCCACCCTTCGGGGTGGCCTTTTTATTGGTGGGCAGGTTTAATACCCCCCATGTGTTGACGTATTTTCAGGAGGTGCCATGTTTCGCCAGCTAACCCCGTTGCAACCCAGCGAGCACGCGTCGCTGCGCTATACCCCCAGCCAGCCGTTTGATTTTGCCCGCGAGCAAATGCTGATTCCGCTGGTCGCGGCCGAAGCCGGGCGCGTTGCCCGTGAAATGCCCATCGTGTTCCCGCAAAGCGGCGGCTTGCCCCAGGCGCTGGTAGGGGTGAATCAGGGTGAAAACCTGCACGTCAAAAAGGGCACCGACCAGTGGATAGGGCGCTATATTCCCGCCCATATCCGCCGTTACCCCTTCATGCTAGCCAAGGTGCCGGGTGAAGAGGGCAGCGAAAGCCGCTACGTCATTCAGTTCGACGCTGCCGCACGCCACTTCGAGCGCCCGGATGGCAAGGCGCTACTGAACGAACAAGGCGAGGCGACCGACACACTGCTGCACATTCAAAAAGTGCTCACCAACCTGGAGCGCGAAAACCACCGCACCTTGGCGCTGGTTGCCGAGCTTGACGCTGCCGGGTTGCTAGCCGCACGTGAAATTCACGTGGGCGAAGAAGGCAAGGGCGGCAAGCGCTTGGCCGGTATCCGCTTGGTGGATGAAAAAGCCCTGGCGAAACTGGACTCGGACACCCTGGCCAAGCTGCGCACCAGCGGTGCCTTGGCGCTGGTATACGCACACCTGCTTTCGCTAAACAACCTGCGCGATGGCCTGCTGGCCCGGATGACCCGCGCCGACCACGCCGAAAGCGCTGCCGGTGAGCCGCCCATGTCGTTAGATGAGCTGTTTGAAGAAGGCGATGACGACTTCTCTTTCGACTTTGACAGCTAAGCGTCATCAGGTTTTATGTTCGCACAAGGGCTCGTTAGAGCCCTTTTTAGTGGGCGTGCTAAGGCACGTAACGGTTAACAACGTGCGCAATACCGGTACGTGTAAAACAACTTTTACCCAAAGACCCGAATTGAGTAGAATACGGCACCCTATTGATGGCGATGTGAGCGCACTTTGATGTCTGAATTACCCAAAAGCGTCGTAATAGGAGGCCGTCGATACCCCACGTGGGCGTTGAGCGTGCGAGCGCGAGAAAGCCTTGTGAACCTCAATCGCGTCGACCAACATATTGCGCAGCTACGCCAGCGGTTGGCACTTTATTCAACGGCACGAGACGAGTGCAAGCAACAGTTGCTCAAGGGCTTACCAGACAAACCGCAAGCGTCGCCAGCGCCACGCTATTACTGGCACATGGCATCCCAGGAGTGGGCGCAAGCCAATTGGCCAGTGCAGGCGTCAACGCTTGAGTTACATGGCCTGAAGGCTGCGAGTCATTACCGTGAAGGTGACTGCGCCTTGGTATATGTCAAAGGGTATGGCGTGGTGGGTTGGGGTGACGTGGAGGCTGGCGTAGAGGCTACGCCGGGGCGGCTCACTTGGCGCTTTAAAGTGGCCAGGTTGGAAGACGCCTTGCCTGCCAACACGCTTAAAAATTTCTCAGTACGTCACCCTAATCGGGTATCTCAACGGCTGCCTTCCTCAGCAGATGTCACGCGCTTATTGCACGCATTGGAATCAAGGCCGCCAGCCGCACTGAAGGCGGCTAAATGAAGGCGCGACTTCGACATTTGATGCGACACCTGTAATAATTAGCACTTCTTTTTTTGGTCATTCCAAGGAGCCTTTCATGGCACAGGAAAAAGCACAGACAGTTACAATTGACGGCAATGAATATAACGTTGCTGATTTATCTGAAAACGCACGCAATCAGGTCATTAATTTACGTGTAACGGATCAGGAAATTCAGCGCTTAAACCATCAGTTAGCGATTGCTCAAACAGCACGCACGGCTTATGCGAATGCGCTGAAGGCTGAGCTGCCTGAGAAAAAAACGCACTAAAGGTGAGTGCGCTTGTAAAGAAGAAGCAGCAGAATTGATGTGAGCACGGCTTTTTAGCCGTGCTTTTTATGGTGAGATAAATGGAATGTTATAACCTTGCTGGATTGGTGGCGCCCACGAGGTACTTCATTGACACAGCCACAAGAACTAAGCTATAGCTGAATCAGCTGTTGGTTAAGCGACGATACGCAAGCACGGCGTTGAGTGAGCGGTACGCAGAGACTGCCCTTTAAGTAGCGTTGTGGCTGACAGGCGACAGGGAACGTAATGGATGATGTCAGGAGACAAAAATGCTAACGCCATCACAGCAGTTGCAATCGTACTATTTGGCAATGTTTGGCCGGGCCGCCGATCCAGAAGGGTTTGCTTACTGGTTCGATAAGCTCACTACCGATACGTTAACGCTTGAAGGCATCGCCGAGCAGATGCTGCAGTCCGAAGAGTTTGCTTCACAGCGTGAAGTACTTGCTCAACTTGAGGATAACGGCTGGGTCAACGAGGTATACCAGCGCTTGTTCGCACGTGAAGCAGAAGCTGAAGGGGTGTCCTATTGGTCTGAACAGGCTCAAAATGGCCACTCTCCCCAAGCGATTTTGCTTGATATGATGAGCGCTGTGCAAGACACCGATGCCGAGGCATTAAACGCCTACGCCTCGGTGGCAGAGTTCTACTCCTCAAGCGTTTCAAGTGAAGACTACGACCCCCAGCAAACGTTAGTCCAGGAAGGTTTCAGGTCAAACCAGCAGCTTTATCAGGACCTGGAAGCGTTGGCGGCAACGTACGATACGTTAAGCTTGGCGCAGGCAGGCGAGTCAGTAGAGGGGCGTCCGTTATATAGCGCAACGGTAGGCGAGGGCTCGCATAAATTAATGGTTGTGACCCAGCAGCACGGTGACGAGCCAGTGGGAACGGAGTCGGCGATGCATCTGCTAGAGTGGATGAGTGGCGACAGTGAGGCAGCGCAATCGTTGCGAGAGCAGGTCACATTGACCGTTATGCCCAGGGTTAATCCCGACGGGTTTGAGCGTTGGGAGCAGTTGGTTGCTGGTAACAGCGACCCAGAGACAACCCTGGACCCGCGTCGTAACTCAGCGGATATTGATCTCAACCGTACCTGGGATTCGGATGAAGCTATTGACCCAGCGTTAATTCCTGAAACCCTGGCCGTACGCAACGTACTGGAAGCGTTTCAGCCGGACTTGATTCTTGATTATCACAACCAGAATAACTACCTCAATGAGACGGGCGAGCTGGAGACAATGTCGATTCTGTGGCCAACCAATGACGGTGTCGAGCCTGCTGTCACGGCCACCGCCCAGCAGGCGGCTATAGCACTTTCCCAGGGCGTTGAACTGTTCGATTACGGCTATCTCTCTTTATTTCCTGGCGGCGATGCGGCGAATATAGGCCGTAATGGCATAGCGATGGATGGTACGCCTGCGCTTTTAATAGAACAGCGTGGACTTGAAGAGTTTGAGCTAAAAGCGCTGGAAGGGTTAGCGCTTGATTTTGATGCCGTAGCAAGCGCGTTAACCCTTGAGGGGGTGCTGAGCATGGTCGGCGTCATGCAGGCGCTTGGTAAGGATGGTTTTGAAACCATTGACCCAGAGCTAGCGTTATTGCTCCCAGAGCGGGGTGAGCGCACACCCTTTGATGAGCTTTATGCCGAAGAGGTCGAGGAGGGAATTGATGCCGCTGTTGCCAATAACATGCAAAACATGCTCGACCTTGACGCAGTGCCAGTGACCGGCGTTGCTGAGCCGCTATCATCGGAATTTCTAGCCGCATAACAGGTGTTGTAGCTTCTAGCTGACTGAAACGCCCTCATTGAAGAGTGAGGGCGTTTTTCATTGTGCGCCAGGCATGGCGCGTATATGCGCACTGGCCCAGCTTCTGCCGGAGAGTTACCCAACAAGGAGGCATTAGATGGGGCTTGGGCAATATGGGCGCCTCCGAGCCCTCTTGGGGAGTTGTGCTACTATCTTCGCTGTTTATTGTCTGGCTGGAAGCGTTAAATGGTCGTTACAAAGCCTCTGTACCAAGTGACAAGTGGCATCGTGTTTTTAATGGGCGCTTTGGCGCTAATTGTGCCCTCGGGCTATTCAATTGGCCCTGCAATGCTATTGTTGCTCAGCGGGCTACTGTTGGTTAAGCCTCTGCCATATAAGCTTGCGCGGCGAGACCTATGGGTGATAGCGGCATTGAGTGGTTATGGCCTTGTCGTGGGCATGTTTTCTCTGCTTGAGCTGAGCACGCGCGAGCTTGACCGCCCGGTGCGTTTTTTATTGGCGGTCCCCGTATTGCTGTTGATTCTACGTGTACCTCCGCGCTTGTCGTGGCTATGGTCGGGTATTGCAGTCGGTGCAATGGGCGCCGGGGCATTGGCTGCTTGGCAAAAATTCATTGAAGGCGTTGGGCGGGCGGATGGGTTTCTGCATCCCATACAGTTTGGCAATCTAAGTATGCTATTGGGAGTGCTATGCCTGGCAGGCCTGGGCTGGGCTGCTGTGCAGCGCTTTCGTTATACATGGATGGCGCTCTTATTAACCGGCGCGCTTTGCGGCATGTTGGGGTCGTTATTTTCGGGTAGCCGAGGAGGGTGGGTCGGCTTGCCCATTATCGGCCTGGTGCTGTACCGCAGCTATGGCCACTGTTTTTCTGTGCGCGTTAAACTCAGCATGGCCGGTTTTGTAACACTGCTTCTTGCAACGCTTTATATGTTGCCTGAGGCCGGTTTGCAGAAGCGAGTACACGAGGCTGTCAGTGATATCAGCAGTTATGTCACGGGAGAAGAAAGGGATACCTCGCTTGGGCTTCGTTTTGAAATGTGGCAAGGGGCAGCGCAGTTGATCGCAGAGCGTCCTTTATTAGGCTGGGGGGAGGCCGGGTATCAGGCTGCTATGCACAAACTGAGCGAGGAAGGTGATATTTCATTAGCTGCTTCTACGTTTGATCATGCGCACAATGACCTTATTGATGCGTTTGCTAAGCGTGGGGTATTCGGGGTGGCCGCATTACTATGTCTGTATTTAGTGCCACTGCGCATGTTTGCCTCCGGTTTGCAGCATTCCAACCTTGAAATTCGGGCGTTGGCCGTAGCGGGCACGTTATTGTCCGTTGCTTATATAGATTTTGGCCTCTCACAAACGTTCTTTGCGCATAACAGTGGCGCCATGTTCTATGCGTTCTGGCTCGCTGTGCTATGGGGTGTCTATAGCGCACAAAATCGGGCAACCCGTGATGAACGGTATTCATGCAGTACCTGACGCGGATGCGATGAAAGTCACCTCAGGCTGCGTTATGATAGCAGTCTGATTTCTTTCATGAACGATCCTTATCTACGAGGTTTCCCGCCAATGTTCAGCCGCGATATGACAATTGCCGGATTTGATGATGCGCTGTTTGACGCCATGCAGAAAGAAGTGGCCCGCCAAGAAGCGCACATTGAGTTAATTGCTTCCGAAAACTACGCAAGCCCCCGCGTAATGGAAGCGCAAGGCAGCCAGCTGACCAACAAATACGCTGAAGGTTATCCGGGCAAGCGCTACTATGGCGGCTGCGAGTTTGTCGATATCGCTGAAAACCTCGCGATTGACTACGCAAAAGAGCTGTTTGGCGCCACCTATGTGAACGTTCAGCCGCACTCCGGCTCCCAGGCCAACAGCGCGGTATTTTTAGCGCTGGTTAAGCCGGGCGACACCATTTTAGGCATGAGCCTGGACGCAGGCGGTCACTTGACCCACGGTGCCAAGCCTAGCTTTTCTGGCAAGCAGTACAATGCGGTTCAGTACGGCTTAAACGAGCAAGGCCTGATCGATTATGATCAAGTCGCTGAGCTTGCCCGCGAGCACAAGCCGAAAATGATCATTGCCGGTTTCTCTGCCTACTCACAAATTGTCGATTGGGCCAAATTCCGCGAAATCGCTGACGAAGTGGGCGCTTACCTACTAGTCGACATGGCCCACGTGGCGGGTCTGGTCGCGGCAGGCGTTTACCCAAGCCCCTTGCCTCATGCCCACGTGGTTACCTCAACGACACACAAAACGCTGCGTGGTCCGCGTAGTGGCGTGATTCTGTCAGCTGAAAACGATGCCGATATTGAGAAAAAGCTGCAGTCTGCCGTATTCCCCGGCGGTCAGGGCGGCCCGTTAATGCACGCGATTGCGGCAAAAGCGGTTTGCTTCAAAGAAGCCATGTCGCCTGAGTTTAAAGCCTACCAGCAGCAGGTCGTTAAAAATGCCAAGGTAATGGCCGGTGTGTTTATGGAGCGCGGCTTTGATATCGTTTCCGGCGGTACCGAAGACCACCTATTCCTGCTCTCATTAATCAAGCAGGGCGTGACCGGTAAAGATGCTGATGCGGCACTAGGCCGTGCCCATATCACTGTTAACAAAAACGCCGTGCCTAACGACCCGCAAAGCCCGTTTGTTACCTCAGGCCTGCGTATCGGTACGCCAGCGGTGACGACACGTGGTTTCGGTGAAGAAGAGTGCCGTCAGCTTGCTGGCTGGATCAGTGACATCCTGGATGTACTGGCCAAAGGCGAAGACACCAGCGCCGTTGAAGCACAAGTGGCAGAGAAAGTGGCAGAAGTATGTGGCCGCTTCCCGGTTTATAAGTAACGTTGTGATAAGTGGGTGTGAGAAGTGCCAGGTTAGTCCGTAAGGCTCACCAATTCACGCCATGCTTGAAAAAAGGCCTGCACGTTAAATCGTGTAGGCCTTTTGGTTTTAGCGACGCGTAAAAGTAAAATGATGCCTGATTACTCAGGGCGAGGGATAAACGACGCCATCGCTTCGAGAATTTGATCAACGTCAGGGATGCGCCCATCCTGGTTAAATAAACACTTATGCTGTGGCTCGTACCTGGGCCAATAGCGGTAAGGCAGCGTCGAATAAAAAATGCCCAAGGTGGGCGTGTGCGTGGCCAGTGCCAGGTTTCTTACGCCCGTATCGCCGCAAACAAGTAAATCTGCTTGGGCCATGGTGTGCGTCAGCTCATCCAGGGGGAGTTTGTGCTGGATCGTAATGTTGGCGTGCTGCGCGGCCTCGGCGAGCAGGAAATCCCCTTTTTCACTCTCGTTGGCCCCTTCCAGCAAAATATGCTGATAATCAGGAAACTGTGAGGCAGCGCGTAACATAAGCGCCTTCCATACGTCCTGTGGAACAGATTTATTGGTTCCAGACGCGAAGGGGAAATAGTAAATAGCGCGAGCGCTCTCGCTTGGGGAGTGAGCGGGCAGCGCAAAATCGAGCGGGTACGAGGGCTGGTTGCCGAATACGCTTAAGAAGTCGAGTAAGACCTCGGCTTCGTAATGGTAGTTTGAGCGGGGCAGGGTAACGTCATACAGCCAGCGGTTGTACCAGGGGCGATATGGAAACCCCATTTTTAAATGCGCACTGCTCAATAGTGTGAGTGCCCTTGAGCGAGAGGTATCCGCAAGGTCAAACACAATATCGAACTTACCAAGCGTTGTAAGCGATGTGTACTGTTCTTGAATGCCGGTTGATGTGTCATGGATGAAAATGTCATCGACCAGGTCTTCAGGCACGGCATAGCGGTATTTGCGGGTGGTTGCCAGCGTCACGTGCGCGTTAGGAAAGGTCCTTTTTAATTCAACCAGGAAGGGACGGGCCGCCATATAGTCGCCGAAAGCACATTGGCGTATCACTAAAACACGCTGGATATCCTCATGGCGTGTTTGGTTGGCCCACTGTAGTGATTTCTTCTTGAAATAACCTGACTTATCTTTCCATATCTTCATACTGCAGGGCCTGATAATAACGATTAAAACGACATTGCCGGTGAAGCATACAGGGCAGTTGGGCAGGTGGCCCATAGTGAGTGTTCACTATGGGCGCGTTTACCAACCCCCTTGGCCTTCCAGCAAGCTACGCATGTTATTATCCAGCTTTACTTGAAAGTCTGCACTGCCCAATACCATGGCATCGCTTGAACGTACGACACGTGTGCTTACGTAGAGATAATCCTGCCCTTGGGCATAGGTGCCCATCAAAATAGAGCGTGCATTATATTGTGAGCTTAAGCTCTGTACCTCGCGAGAAAGGATCAACTCGCCCACTTTCTCCTCAATAAACATGCTGTGGCGCATTTTGACTTCACGCACCTGCATGCCTTGCTGCGCAAGGGCCGAGGCCATGATTTCCGAGCTGATACGCCCAAACGTGGAGGATTGCGTGAGGTTGTCGATGTTGACAAAGGTCGCGGCAATCATGGGGTTGTAGCGCGTGATATCCGGGTTGCCAGCCACCATCTGTTGAGCGGCTTTATGCGCCAGTTCAGAGAGGTCGGGCTCTGGCGGGCGCGTGTTAGCACTGTTCGTGGCACAACCTGCTATGAAAAGCAGCAAAAGGCCCATCAATAACAGGCGGCTAGTCGCTAGAAACGTGTGCGGATGCGGTGATGTCGACGGTATGAAATGCATGGCGTTACCAGGTACCTGTTACCGGGATAGAGGGGACAGCCGGTGCTTGCGGAACGCGATGCGGCGCATATTGGCGGCGGTCGCCTGCATTGATGTAATAGATATTCGATGAGGAGTAAAGAATACGCTCATCGTCGGTTATCTGAATGGTGATAATCACCTCTTCATTGCCTGTAGAGGTCCAGCTACCGCTAACGGCGTCGGCAGCAATCCCGGCGGGTATTAATCCAAGCGCGGGTTCTGTCCAGTGGTTATACGGAATAGTCGCGACCGCAATGCCTGCTGTTAGCGCTGTAAAGGTACCGACTGGCGGGCGAATAAAGCCCCGGTCTCGGTGTTCAACTACTTCCACGCCGATATGGACGTCGGCGGTGTTGGCCGTTGGCAGCGTAGTGAGGTTGGCGCCACGCGAAACGAGCTCGCTGGTCAGTAGCGTGCGGAAACCGCGTTCAAATTCGCCGCCGCTATACGTGCTCAGGCCTTGGTGGTCAGGCTCGGTAATATATAAATCCCGAAAACGCACGCGCTCACGCTGTAGAATGCGGTTGGTTTCATAGCGCGCCAGTACTTCCCAGTGGTGAGCGGCCTGCATACGTTGCTGCTCAGTATAGGGATAGGTGGTGGCGATGGGGGCCTGCGAGGTGTTGGCATAGAAGCAGCCGCTTAGCAGTAAGCTTGCAAACCCTGCACAGGCAATACGGAATAATGGGGGCGTTAGTAAATGGCTTAAGCAGCTCTGCACCAGAGGTTCCTTATCGTGTCATAGGGTCTTTGATAGACTTGTCTAGTTTTACCATGCTTGGTAACCATCGGCCACGGGATTGAAAACTTGAATGAGCGATAACACGCATGCTTGAAGACCATCGCGGCGGCTCGCGCCATGATACGCTAATGTCCGCCTATCCTGCCGATGAAAGTGGTAGCGGATGGATGATTAGCTACATCGATATTATGACGCTGCTGGTGGCGCTATTTGTCATTATTGTGGCGGCAGCGGGTGCCAAGGCACCTGAACTGTTTCAAGCATCCTCAGAAGAGGCGGCTCAAACGTCAGACCTTGCACTTGACATACCGCTTCCAGAGCCAATAGAAGATGCACGGCAGCAGCGCACTATTGAGGTGTGGCGGCGAGGGCTGGACCCTTACGCGCTGAGCGCGGCACTTGGCGTTGCCGGGTTGCCCAATCGTATTGCTGAACCTGAGACTACACCCGAAGCGCCGCCGCCACTGCTGGCACTTGCCCCTGTGGAGGTTATACCGCCTGAAGAGGTTGCTGAACCGTTAGCGTGGATGCCTCCTGTAGAGCTGCCCACGCTGTTAATGCGCAGGGATGATGAGGCATTAGCGACGCCCTTGGCCGATTATATGGTGCTACTGACAGACCACCCCCCGGTGAATGTTCAGGAAGTATCCATGGATGCGATCAATAGTGCCCAGGTACTTCAGGCCTCCCTGGTCGAGCGTGTTGATGTCTCCCCCTATTTGCCCGACCTGGAAGGTGTTGAGGTTTCCCGGGTGGCGGAGGGGATTAGTTTACGCGTTCAGGATCAACTGCTGTTCCCTTCCGCTGAGGCACAGCTCACCAGTGGAGGAAGCTCACTGGTCGGCAGCCTGCTGGAAACCATTCAGCGATACGAAGGGGAGGTGTGGGTAGAGGGTCACTCAGACAGCCAGAGTATTAGCACCGAGGAGTTTTCTTCAAACTGGGCACTCTCCAGTGCACGGGCCATTGCCATTGTCGAAGCACTAGAAGCGGAAGGCGTCGCGCCTGAGCGCCTAAGAGCGGTTGGGCTCGCCGCTACTCAGCCACTTGAAGATAACAGTACGCCAGAAGGTCGGTCACGCAATCGACGCGTCGAAGTCGTCATTCATATTGAGTAAAAAAGCCCGCCGGGGTGGGCGGGCAAAAGAGCTTGGCTCGAAGTAGCTCGCTAGCCTCAGGGGAGGGGGGATTGCTAGCGAGTACAATTTAAGTATAGTTGCAGTGTAGGTTTTTCCAAGCGTTTAAAGTCGGCTTAAACGTTTTGACAAGGCTCACGTTTTATAACCTTGCATGAATTGGTTTTCTTAATATTTGCCTAGCCCAAAAGGCCTGATAAGCATTGTGGGAGCAGGCTTTAGCCAGCGATGGGTTTGGTTCAACCCCGGGAGGCCGGAGGCCTCCTTCGCCGATGTGTCGGACCACCAGTGGAACTGGGCTCCCACAATGTTTGCCTGGCCTTGAGGCTTGATGAGCATTGTGGGAGCTTTAGCCAGCAAATGGGGCTTGTGTGCTTGTTAGTGGTATTGCGGGAGGGCTGCTTGCGCTTCTTCGCCGTTTTGATCTACACGGAAGTGGGCAACTTTCTGACGCAGTTGAGTACTAAGCTGCGCTAACCTTTGGGTGGTATGAGTACTCTGTTGCACCAGCCCGGCGTTTTGTTGGGTCATCTGGTCCATCTGGGTCACGGCCAGGTTGACCTGCTCAATACCGCTGCTCTGTTCACTGGTGGCGGCGGATATCTCCTGTACCAGCGTGCTGAGCTGTTGGATATCGGTGACCACGCTATTGATAATGTCACCGGTATTGCGGACTTGCTGGCTGCCTTCGGCGACTTTAGCGCCGGAGTTTTCAATCAGCTTTTTGATTTCCTGAGCGGCCGATGCTGAACGGCTGGCAAGCTGGCGTACCTCATTGGCGACCACCGCAAAGCCACGGCCCTGTTCGCCTGCGCGTGCTGCTTCCACCGAGGCATTCAGTGCCAAGATATTGGTCTGAAACGCGATGGCATCAATGGTGTTCACGATACTGCTCATTTCCGCCGAGCTTTCATTAATCGTGGCCATGGTACTGACCACCGTGGTCATTGCGTCGCTGCCGCGCTGGGCATTATTCGCCGTGTTCGTGGCCAATTGGCGGGCATGCTCGGCATGGTCAGCATTCTGTTTCACAGTGGCGGTGAGCTCTTCCATGCTGGAGGCTGTTTCGGCAAGGGAGGCAGCCTGCTGTTCGGTGCGGGTTGAAAGCTCTTCGTTAACGCCCACAATTTGCTCAACGCCACTGTTGACCTGGTCGGCACCGTGATGAATATCGCCAATCGTTCCGGCTAACGTCTGCCGCATACGATTAATATCATAAAGCAGGCTTGCTTGGTCACGGCTGGAAAGCTGGGTACTACGGGTAAGGTCGCCATCCGCAATATAACGCACCACCGTTGCCGCATAACGCGGGTCTCCGCCCAGGCGGCGAGAAACATCACGAATGACCCAGCCCATCAGCAGAGTGGCCGGCAAGCCGATGATTAACAGCATGATGATGGAATGCAGCAAGTTGGCAATGAATGCTTCGTTAATATCATCCACATAAACGCCGGTTGCCAGTGACCACTCCCACTCAGGCAGGTAGGCCACATAGCTGATTTTAGGTAGCTGCTCGTCGCCATTGGCACGGCGAGCATGGTAGCCAACGTGGCCGCCTCCCGCTTGCGCTGTGCGAAGCAGTTCGGGATACAGCAGCATGCCGCCGGCATCTTCATAGCGGCTCATATCATCGCCAGGTGTTCGGCTAGGGTGGGAGATGACAATTAAATCGTCATTGAAAGAGAAAATATATTCATCAGCGCCAAAGCTCACACTGGACATATTATCGATAGCGCGTTGTTGCGCTTCTTCAAGGCTCAGTTCGCCAGCGGCGACCCTTTCTTGTAACACTTCAATCTGGTTATGCACGCTTTCGACGATGTATTGAATGCTGTCGCGGCGTTCGCTTTCGATCGTTTGGCGATTCTCCCAAGCAAGCCAGCCCACCAGCAGCAGCATGGTGATCCAGATGATGCCCAGCGTTCCCCAGAGTTTTTGTGTTGTTGTTATTTGCATTATTATTTTCCTATCACAGCTAAGTAAGTAGGTAAGTAACGAACACTATACTGTATCGGCCTAATGCTCTGTTACTTAAGGCGAACTAAATAAAATTCGCTATAAGCGCGCTGAAAAGGCGGCGGCATACAATCAAAAACGCCCCCGTGGCCAAAAAAGCCAAGGGGGCGTTTTTCTGCTGCTAGCCTGGTTTAAAAATCGCTATCGTCGTGTGTAACGCGTGACGTTGATGAGCGTGATGGTAGGGGGGTTAGGGGCGACTGGTGATCCACTCGGAAGTGAGACACACGCTCGCGCAGTTGGGTACTAAGCTGCGCAAGCATCTGGGTCGCGTGATTGCTCTCTTGCACCAGCCCGGCGTTTTGTTGGGTCATCTGGTCCATCTGGGTCACGGCCAGGTTGACCTGCTCAATGCCGCTGCTCTGCTCACTGGTGGCGGCGGATATCTCCTGTACCAGCGTACTGAGCTGTTGGATGTCGGTGACCGCGCTATTGATAATGTCACCGGTATTGCGGACTTGCTGGCTGCCTTCGGCAACTTTAGCGCCGGAGTTTTCAATCAGCTTTTTGATTTCCTGAGCGGCCGATGCTGAGCGGCTGGCAAGCTGACGTACCTCATTGGCGACCACTGCAAAGCCACGGCCCTGTTCGCCTGCACGTGCCGCTTCCACCGAGGCATTCAGTGCCAAAATATTGGTTTGAAACGCGATAGCATCAATGGTGTTCACGATACTGCTCATTTCTGCCGAGCTTTCGTTAATCGTGGCCATGGTACTGACTACCGTGGCCATTGCATCACTGCCGCGCTGCGCATTATTCGCCGTGTTTGTAGCCAGTTTGCGGGCATGCTCGGCATGGTCAGCATTCTGTTTCACAGTGGCCGTGAGCTCTTCCATGCTGGAGGCTGTTTCGGCAAGGGAGGCTGCCTGCTGTTCGGTACGCGTTGAAAGCTCTTCGTTAACGCCCACAATTTGCTCAACACCACTGTTGACCTGGTCGGCACCGTGATGAATATTGCCAATCGTTTCGGCCAATGATTCCCGCATACGGTTAATATTATAAAGCAGGCTCGCTTGGTCACGGCTGGAAAGCTGGGTACTACGGGTAAGGTCGCCATCCGCAATATAACGCACCACCGTTGCCGCGTAGCGCGGGTCGCCGCCCAAGCGGCGAGAAACATCACGAATCACCCAGCTCATCAGCACCGCAACAGGAATGCCAATAATTAACAGCGCAATCAGCGAGCGAATGATACTGCTAACAAAAGCAGTTCTAATATCATCTACATACACACCTGCGCCAAAGGCCCAGTTCCATTCGGGAATATAGGCAAAATAACTGATTTTAGGGAACTGTTCGTCACCGGAGATTCGGCGCGAAAAGTAATCAACGTGCCCACCCCCTGAGCGTGCAGCTTCAAGAAACGCGGCGTACAAATGCATGCCTTGCGTGTCTTGGTAACCACTCATGTCCTCGCCAAGCGGTCGATTTGGATGTGATACGATCTTTAGTTGGTCGTCAAAGGCAAACAGGTACTCCCCTTCAGCGAAGCTGGCGTTTGCTAGACTGTCAATGCCACGTTGCTGCGCTTCGGCGAGAGTGAGTTCGCCGCTGACTACCTTGTCTTGAAGTGCCCCTAGCTGCGAGTGAAGACTTTCAACGACGTTTTGAATAGTGTTACGACGTTCCTGCTCAATGGTTTGACGAGTCTCCCAGGTTAGCCAGCCAACCAGCGTTAGCATGGCAAGGCAAATAATTCCCAGGATGCTCCAGAGTTTTTGATTTGTGGTTAATCGTGTCATGGTGTTCTTATCATAGCCTTTCAAATAATGATTGAAGCTTGTATATCGGCCGAATTGGCGATGTATTTAAGAGAAAGGCCATTTAATTTTTCTAGAGGGGGGCACAAACGAAATGCCTGCGGTGCAGGCATTTTTAAAACAGCATGTTAGCTATTTTTATTAAGAAAAATTAATGTGTTATTGTGTTTCTGGCGCAGGGCTGCCCATCAGTTCGATCAACTGTGCTTCCTCCGGCATTCCTTGAATGCGATCAATGCGCACAACGCCGTTGGCTACTTCACGCTGAAAAGCGCTGGTGGGTGTTGCGTAAAGCCCTAATGCGTCAAACAGCTGGTTATTCGTGTACACCTGCTCTTCAATATCACGGGGTTGTGCGCTGGCTGTTATTGCTTCCCCCTCTTCATGACGCTTGAGGGCTGCACTTGGGTCATCAGCCGCCAGCAGCGTTGCGGCTTTGGCAGGGCTGTCAGGCGCTAAAATACCCACCATGATATGGCGTAACTGTACCTCGCCTGCCTCTACCCACGGGCGGGTTTTCTTCCAAAATGCCTGACAGTAGGGGCAGTTGGCATCAGTGAAGGTATATATCACCCTGGGGGCTTCGGTGCTGCCATCCTGTATCCAGTGACTATCTTCGAGTAGTTGCCATGTTTCGGCTTCCAACACTGCGCGGACATGCTGGTCCAACTGGGCTTCCGTCAGGTTCTCGCCCTGGCGATCCGTTAGCGTGCCGACAATCGCGTGCTCACCATCTGGTGTTAAATAAATGGCTATTTCCTGGCCCTGGGCGCTCGCACCGAAACCGCTTAGTCCTCCTGGTGCTTCAAACTGGCCATGAATTTCCCAGCCCTGGTCGGCCAATGCCTGCACCGGTGCAGGTAACTCGTTAGCTTGGCTGATATTGAAGCCTGCTAACAGTATCAAGCCGCTGAGCGCGGCAGGCAGCGTGAGCGCAGAGCCTTGGAAGGCAGGAAGTTTAAACGCAAACAATGTAAAAGCAGGGCGTTTTTTAATAGAGTACTTAATAGAGTAGTTTGATGTGCCAAACGTAAGCGGCATTACAACATCCTTGCGTAAGAACCAGAATAAGGTGACTAACTTATCAGAGCTTGCTCTGGTGGCATACCTTAACCCCCCGTGAACGTGTTGATAGAAGAAAAGGCAAACGCAGGTATTGAACCAATGCAGCGTGTGTGTCAAATCGTTACAATGGCGGGCTAGACACTGCTGTTATTGCATCATGGTCCGCGCTTACACGCTGCAGGCATAATGTTTGGGGCGATTGATGAACGAAAACGCGTTTGAGAACAGTCTTGAAAAAAGTCTGAAAAACAGTGAGTGATAACAGGTTGTAACATGCTTACTCGTGCGGCTTACAGCACGGACTGACAACAGGTTGACCGCTATGCATTGCCCTTTTTGTGGTGCTAATGATACTCGAGTGAGCGATTCGCGCTTGGTAGCGGATGGTGATCAGGTGCGTCGGCGCCGACAGTGTGCCAGTTGCCAGGAGCGCTTTACTACCTATGAAACGGCAGAGCTTTTGATGCCAAGGGTAGTAAAATCGGATGGCTCGCGCGAAAGCTTTAATGAAGTAAAGCTACGTGACGGAATGTTGCGCGCCTTAGAGAAGCGACCGGTCAGCGCTGAAGCCATTGAAGCGGCGGTTGAGCGTATTCGCCAAACCCTGCGCGCCCGAGGCGATCGTGAAATCAATGCGCGTGATATTGGTGAGTCCGTGATGCAGGCATTAAGCAACCTGGATCAGGTGGCGTATATCCGGTTTGCCTCGGTCTATCGTAAGTTCCAGGACATAGACGAGTTTCGCGCTGAAATTGATCGTCTCTCCCAAGCGCCCTCTTTGCCATCGGAGCGTGACAAGGAAGATACGTAATGAGCACCGTTGCCGCGTTTAGTGACGCTGACCACCGCTATATGGCGCGTGCCTTGCAATTAGCCAGGCAAGGGCTTTATACCACTGACCCTAACCCGCGCGTAGGTTGCGTCATTGTACAGCAGCCGTCTGGCCAGCCCGGGCATATTGTGGGGGAGGGTTTTCATGTACGGGCGGGCGAGCCGCATGCGGAAGTTCATGCGCTTAACGCTGCGGGTGAACAAGCCAAAGGGGCAACGGCTTACGTCACGCTGGAGCCTTGTTCCCATACAGGGCGGACAGGACCATGTGCGTTGGCGCTTAAAAATGCCCAGGTGGCACGTGTTGTGGTCGCCATGGTCGACCCTAATCCGCAAGTCAGTGGGCAAGGAGTTGAGCTACTAAAGGCGGCCGGTATCGATGTGCAAATCGGCTTGTTAGAGCAAGATGCACGGGCGTTAAATCCTGGTTTTATCGCTCGTATGCAGCGTAAACGGCCCTTTGTGCGTCTAAAAATGGCCATGAGCCTGGATGGGCGTACGGCGATGGGGTCGGGTGAATCGCAGTGGATAACGGGTCCTGAAGCGCGCAGTCATGTTCAGCGCCTACGTGCGCGTTCGAGCGCTATTTTGAGTGGCGTTGACTCGATTATCATGGATGATTCACGGTTGACGCTGCGGGCTGATCAACTGCAAGTAGAGTATGCTGATATCGTGGCGTTACGTCAGCCGCTGCGCGTTATTGTGGATACGCGTTTGCGCCTGCCTTTAGCGGCGGCCTGTTTAAGTGAGCCTGGCCGTACCTTGATAATGACCACGCCCGCACACTCGTCAGAAAAACGCACCAAGTTAACGGTGGCTGGCGCAGAGGTGCATGTGTTTGAGGCGGGGAGCGATGGGCGTCTTCCGCTGGGCGAATTGCTTGGTTGGCTGGCTGAAAACGAACAGGTCAACGAGCTGCTGGTGGAGACAGGCGCCACGTTAGCCGGGGCGCTGCTAGACGCCAGGTTGGTGGATGAGCTGCAGCTTTTTGTGGCGCCTACTTTATTGGGTGGTGAGGCAAAGCCGCTCTTTGCGCTACCTGGGCTCTCACAAATGGCGGATCAGCGGCGTTTAACCATTCATGATATACGAGCGATAGGGCGAGATTGGCGTATTATTGCCTCGCCAGAGCCCGACTAGCGCAGGCGGCGATAGCAAGGTACTCTGTCGCAATTAATCGTGTCGCAATTAATCGTGTCACAATTCAGAGGGTCGCTATCGGTCATTGATGGTTGCCCGCTTATTTGTCATCAACGTGGTGTCACGATGGTTACGTAGTGCGCAGCCCAAGTGTTGCGCAGCATCGCATACTCTGCGAACTCATATTTAGGAGCTTCCATGGCGCACTCTTCCTCGGGGGGCTTGGCCTCTATTGCTGAACTGATAGACGATATCCGCCAAGGCAAGATGGTGATCCTTATGGATGATGAGGGTCGCGAAAATGAAGGCGATATCATCATGGCGGCCGAAAAAGTTCAGGCCGAGCATATCAACTTTATGGCGCGGTTTGCCCGTGGCCTGATTTGTATGCCGATGACGCGCGAACGGTGCGAGCAGCTTAACCTGCCGTTGATGGTGCGCGACAATGGCTCAGGGTTTGGTACCAAGTTCACGCTCTCTATTGAAGCAACCCAGGGCGTGACCACGGGTATTTCTGCGGCAGACCGGGCGCGGACGGTTCAAGCGGCCTGTGCGCCTTATGCCAAACCGACCGACCTTGTTCAGCCGGGGCACATTTTTCCGTTAATGGCTGAGCCCGGCGGTGTGTTGCGTCGTGCAGGCCATACCGAGGCGGCCTGTGATTTGGCAGCGCTGGCGGGCTGTGACCCCAGCGGTGTAATTTGTGAAGTGATGAACGATGATGGCAGTATGGCGCGCCGCCCAGAGCTTGAGGCGTTTGCCCTACAGCATGGTATCAAAATCGGTACCATTGCCGACTTGATTCATTACCGTATTGTTCATGAGCAAACCGTTGACCATGTTGAAACATCAACGGTCATGACGTCCCAGGGCGAGCTGGCGCTGCATGTTTTCCGTGATCGTATTCAGGGCGCACATCATTTGGCGCTGGTGAAAGGGCAGCCCGCGCCCGAGCAGACCACGACCGTACGCGTTCATTTAGCCGATACGCTGCGTGACGTGCTTGGTTTGGCGAAAGATGATCAGGGGCGCTGGAACGCCCATCGCGCCCTGGAAGAGGTCGCGGGTTCTTCCGCCGGTGTACTGGTGCTTATTGATGATGGCCGCCCACATCAGGATTTGAAAGACCAGTTGGATGTGTTCTTGGATCGTGTGCGCACCCCGCGCACCAGTGAATCTGATGGCACAGGCAACTATTTAACGATTGGTACTGGCTCGCAGATTCTACGCCATCTAGGGGTAGGTAAGATGCGGCTACTAAGCTCACCGTGGAAATTTTCAGCGCTCTCGGGCTTCGACCTTGAAGTGGTCGAGCTTGTGGGGCCTGATGACATCACGTGTGAGCCAATTTCTCAGCAGGAATAAATTGATGCAATCCCTCTCTCAAGTAGAAGGCACGTTTGTCGACGTCGATGGTCGTTACGTTATTGTGGTTGGCCGGTTCAATCATCATGTGGTTGATAGCCTTGTGGAAGGCGCGATTGATAGTTTGACACGTCATGGCGTAGACGCCGAAAACATTCACCTTGTTCACGTGCCGGGCGCCTGGGAATTGCCGCTCGCTGTGAAGCGTGTTCTGAAAGTAATGAAACCTGATGCAGTGATTGCACTGGGCGCGGTTATTCGTGGCGGTACGCCGCACTTTGAGTACGTGGCGGGCGGCTGTAATACGGCTATCAACCATTTACAGCTGGAGTTTGATACACCGGTTGCCAATGGTGTTTTAACCGTTGAGTCCATCGAGCAGGCCATTGAGCGTGCGGGCACCAAAGCGGGTAATAAAGGAACGGAAGCTGCAATGGCGGCGATGGAGATGGTCTCACTGCTGCGCGCGTTACCGGCAGGAGAGTCACAATGAGCGAGCGCCGTGAGCGTAAGGCCTCTGCTGCCCAGCAGAGCCGCCATGCTGCCCGTGAGCTAGCCGTCCAAGGGCTTTACCAGTGGCAGATGACGGGTAAATCAATCACCGCCGTTGAAGCCGAGTTCCGCAGCCAGCTCGCCGATGACGACCTGGAAGACCATGAAAACTGGGTTAAGGTAATGGAGATTGCCGACAAGGCACTCTTTCATGAGCTTTTGCACAATACGGCACGCTATAAGACCGAGCTGGATCGCGAAATATCACCGTTGCTGGACCGCCGTCTGGAAGATCTGGATGCCGTCGAGCTGGCTATTCTACGCTTGGGTGCCTACGAGCTTTCTCGCCGTATGGAAGTACCGTATCGCGTGGTGATTAATGAAGGCGTTGAACTGGCTAAATCCTTTGGCGCAACCGACGGCCATAAATACGTAAACGGTATTCTCGACAAGCTGGCTAACCGCTTGCGAAGTGCCGAAGTCAGCGCCCGCCGTCTGTAACGGCGCGCCGTCTGGTACTGTGTTAAGGGGCCTTTGTGCTTGCTGAATTTGATTTGATTCGCCGTTATCTGATGCCGTCGCAAGCGCCACTCCCGGCAGATGGTGTCGCACTGGGTGGTGGCGACGACGCCGCCCTGTTAGTGCCTAAAGCGGGTCATCAACTAGCGGTGAGCGTTGATACCTCTGTCGTTGATGTTCACTTCCCGCATGATGCGCCCGCCTTTACGGTGGGGCATCGCTCGCTCGCCGTCGCATTAAGCGATTTGGCGGCCATGGGGGCAGACCCTCGCTGGTGCTTTATGGCGCTCACGCTTGATCAGCGTACGTTTGCCAATGATCACGCGATTCATGCCTGGCTTGAAGCGTTCGCCAAGGGGTTTCATACGCTTTGTCAGCGCCAAGCCACCACCTTGGCCGGTGGCGATGTTACCTCAGGTGCGCTTACGATTGGCGTTACCGTGATGGGCGAGGCGCCGACGGGGCATGCCTTGACCCGCGCCGGGGCAACGCCTGGCGATATGATCGCCGTGACTGGCGCCTTGGGCGGCGGGGCGGGTGGGCTAGCCCTTTGGCAACGTGGCGAGCGTGATCTTCAACACCCCTTGCTGCGTCGTTATCTCCTGCCTGAACCACGTTTGGCCGCAGGTGTAGCGCTTCGAGGGCTAGCCTCCGCCGCTATTGATATTTCTGACGGGCTGCTGGCGGACCTTGGTCATCTACGCAAGGCATCAGGTGTTGGGGCGACGCTCGATATGACATCGCTGCCGCTAGCTGAGGCGCTGGAAAGTAGTCTTGGCCGTGACGCTGCCTGCAACGCTGCGCTCTCGGGGGGGGACGACTATGAACTGTTGGTTACTCTGCCGGCTGAAAACGTTGCCAATGCGCAGCGCGCGCTTGGCAAGCTGGGGCTACCCTTAACCGTGATTGGCCAATGCAACGACACGTTGGGTGTAAAAGGGATTGCACCGAACCTGGGGACTGGCTGGCAGCATTTTAATGAGGGGGCGCCATGAACCGTGCACCACCAAGTGTGTGGCGTCGCCCAACGCATTTTTTTGCGTTTGGTTTAGGCAGTGGAACGGTGTCCTGGGCGCCAGGCACCTTTGGCACGTTGGCCGCTATTCCTTTCTACTGGATTATGGCGGAACTGCCCTTGGGTTGGTATTTGGGCATCGTGTTCGTGGCCTTTGTGGTTGGCGTTTGGCTCTGTGATAAAACATCGCACGATTTAGGGGTACATGATCATTCCGGCATTGTTTGGGATGAGTTTGTCGGCTACTGGATCACCATGGCTGCCGTTCCCTTCTCCTGGGAGGCGGCGCTGTGGGGCTTTATTGTTTTTCGCATTTTTGATGTGTTTAAGCCTTGGCCTATCCGCTGGGCTGACCGACGAGTGGCTGGTGGCTTTGGCATCATGATTGATGATGTCATGGCCGGGATCTATGCCTGGAGCACCATGCACTTATGGTATTGGTTGCACTAAAACGCAACCGCAGGTGACACTGGGCAACACTCACTTCCTATTCGTGCGGTTGCTCAAGGAGATGGCATGCGCAAGGAACGCTTAATTGTCCCTATTCTGGCCGCATTAGCCATTGTTTGGATGGTGGGGCAACTGCTATCCAGCGTGCTGTTTGAGCGCAGCCTCCGCCAAGCGCTGGAAGACCTGGAGGCACGGGGCGAGTGGCGCGTGTCTCGCGTCGAGCGCAGCCAGGGGTGGTTAAGTTCTCAGGGTCGCCTGCTGCTTTCCCCCTTGCTGGGACGCCCCTGGCAGTTGGAGCTTACTTACCGGGCACGTCACGGTATTTTAAGCACGGACGTTGAAGGTACGTTTCTGCCCCGGCTGGATTCGGCGTTACAGCAGGCGGTAGGGGAGGTGACTGCCACTTCTGCACCACGTTGGAAAGGCCGTTACCACACGCTTAGTGGGCATAGTGAGCTACAGCTGGCGCTGGCGCCGTTTATTATTCAGCAAAGCGGGCGGGAGCTTGAGGTCCGTGGAGGGCGGCTGCGGTTGGAGGGCGTGTTTGGCGATTGGCGATTACGCGTTCGTATGGACCAGTTGGCGCTAACCGATGGCGCGGCACAGTTAACCCTGGGACCGCTGCTGCTTGAAAGCCGTTACACCTATATTGAAGATGCCCACCACTTCGCTCAGCGCGACCATCTGCATGTTGATGCCTTGTCACTTCACTACCCAGCCTATGACGTAAAACTGGCACCGCTGGATATACACAGCTACATGGTGCTGGATGAAAGTGAATTGCGTCTCACTGGCGAACTCATTATGGGCGACGTTATGGTGCCTACGGAGGCACCCGATACGGCGCTGCTTAATGGGCATATTGCCATGGAGCTATCACGCCTTAACGCTGATGCGATACGTCAGGCTATCCGTCGGCTGCGCCAGGAGGCTGCTTGGGGAGATGCCAGCTTGCCGATGGCCGAGGGGTTGTTATCCCGACTTGAACCTGACCTACTGCAAATATTGAGTGACTCTCCGCGATTGGATGTTATCACCGTAGATGTGGATAGCCCGCTGCTGGGGCTTCGCGTTGACGCTGATGGCGCGCTCTTCTTCGATGCTCGAAAGCTGGATCAGCTCAATGTCACTTTGCTTGATAAGCAGGAAGAGCGTGCCCGTTGGCTTGAACGCCTTGACGGCGATTTTATTTGGCATGATGCACCGACGGTAGTTGCCTTATGGCTGGGCTTGCCGTTAGGAACCCGTGAGCTGCAGTTTGACGTTATACGCGGGAAGTGGCGTGTTAACGGTCGTCCCATGCCGGACCTCTGGTCGCAATAGACGGCGCCAAGGGTTGAAGTTTAAGCCTGTTGCCCGCATTCCATAAGCAATGCTAAGCGGTATATCCGCTAGTCACTGTTTACCGGAGGGTATATGAGCGACCAGGAGTACGACCGCGATGACGACAATCTCGGCTGGCTGGAAGAAGATGTCCCGTCATCTGCTGAGACTGACCATATAGGTGAAGAAGAGCATCATCGCTCCGATGGCGAGCGGACAAACTCGTTGGTTCCTGCCAGTGATATGCTGCCTGAACGCATTTATTTACTGCCCATTCATAACCGCCCTTTTTTCCCCGCCCAGGTTCAGCCACTGGTCATTAATCGTGAACGCTGGGAAGAGACCATGCGTCGCGTAGGCAATACGCCTCATAAAACATTGGGCGTTGCCTTTGTGGGCGAGGGCGGTGTGGAGTCGTTGGGTCACGACGATTTTCCCGAGATTGGCACCGCCGTTAAAGTGCATAAACTAAAGGGCGAGGACCAGCAGATTCAGTTTATTGCCCAAGGCGTGCAGCGTTTTCAAATCAAACGCTGGTTGTCTAAAGAGCCGCCGTATCTCGTTGAAGTTACCTATCCCAAAGAGCCTGTTGATGCGGAAAACGAGGAGACGCGTGCGTATGCCATGGCGATTATTAACGGCATCAAAGAGTTGCTGCCGATTAATCCGCTGTATGGCGAAGAGTTAAAGCACTATCTGAACCGCTTTAGCCCTCATCAGCCAGGCCCCCTTACCGATTTTGCCGCCGCGATTACGTCAGCCAAAGGCCCTGAGCTTCAGGATGTGCTGAATACGTTGCCGGTAGAAGAGCGGATGCACAAGGTGCTGCCACTGCTGCGTAAGGAAATTGAAGTCGCGCAACTGCAAAGCGAGATCAGTGAGCAGGTTAATGCGCAAATGCAGGATCGGCAGCGTGAATTCTTCCTGCGCGAGCAGTTAAAGGTCATTCAGCGTGAGCTGGGTATTTCCAAGGATGACCGCGAAAACGACGTTGATACCTTTAAAGGCCGTTTGGAGTCGCTGGTCGTTCCCGAGCGTGTCCAGAGCCGTATCGATGATGAGCTGAATAAGCTAAGCGTGCTGGAAACCGGGTCACCCGAGTACGGTACGACCCGCAACTACCTGGATTGGCTAACGTCATTGCCCTGGGGGGTCACCAGCCAGGATAAGCTTGACCTAAGCCATGCGCGTGAAGTGTTAAACCGCGATCACGATGGTTTGCAGGACGTGAAAGAACGTATTGTCGAGTTCCTCGCGGAAGGCACATTTAAAGGCGATGTAGGCGGTTCCATCGTACTGCTGGTAGGCCCGCCAGGGGTTGGTAAGACGTCTATTGGCCGCTCTATCGCAGAGGCGCTGGGCCGCGAGTTTTATCGTTTTTCTGTCGGCGGAATGCGCGATGAAGCTGAGATTAAGGGCCATCGGCGTACCTACGTGGGTGCTATGCCCGGTAAGCTGGTGCAGGCATTTAAAGAAGTCGAAGTCGAGAATCCGGTGATTATGCTGGATGAAATCGACAAACTGGGGCAGTCGTTCCAGGGGGACCCGGCCTCCGCGCTGCTTGAGGTGTTAGACCCTGAGCAGAATGTCGACTTCCTGGACCACTATCTGGATGTCCGGATGGACCTTTCCAAGGTGCTGTTTATCTGCACGGCCAACACGCTGGACTCGATCCCCGGCCCGCTTTTGGACCGCATGGAGCAAATTCGCCTTTCAGGTTATATCGCGGAAGAGAAGCAGGCGATTGCCAAGCACCACCTGTGGCCGAAGCTTCTTAAGCGCAATAACATGCCTAAAAAGCGCATCAACTTAACCGAGGCGGCGTTAAAGCAGGTTATTGAAGGCTACGCCCGTGAGGCCGGCGTTCGGCAACTCGAAAAGCAGCTTCACCGTATTGTACGTAAAGCGGCGGTTAAGCTCCTGGAAGAGGAGATCGAAACCGTCAAGATTTCGGTCAATAACCTGGAGGAGTTTTTGGGAGCGCCTCTTTTCCGTAAGGAAAAAGCCCTCAAAGGCGAAGGCGTGGTGACAGGGCTTGCCTGGACATCAATGGGCGGGGCTACCTTGCCCATTGAAGCGGGTAAAGTTCACGCGCTGGACCGGGGATTCAAGCTAACCGGTAAGCTTGGCGATGTCATGAAAGAGTCTGCCAACATTGCCTACAGCTACACCCTGGGCCACCTGCAGGAGTATGGTGCAGATGCTGATTTCTTTGATTCAGCGTTTGTTCACCTGCACGTGCCCGAGGGCGCAACGCCCAAGGATGGCCCTTCGGCGGGTGTCACCATGACCACCGCACTACTCTCGCTTGCCAAGCATCAACCCATTACGCGGCCACTGGCAATGACGGGAGAGCTAACCCTGACCGGTCAAGTGCTTCCTGTTGGCGGCATTCGTGAAAAAGTGATTGCAGCCCGGCGTAGCGACATATTTGAGGTGATACTGCCCGAGGCCAACCGCCGCGATTACGAAGAGCTCCCTGATTATCTTAAGAAAGGTATGACGGTACACTTCGCTAACCGCTATAAAGACGTGGCTAACGTTGTCTTTAAGAATTGAAACATACGCCAGGGAAGGGCTGAGCGAGGGTAGATGATTTAAAACATATTTTCTTATTCTACGCAATGTACTCAACGGCTTAGCGGGTGCGCGCCACCTGACCTTTCAGATTGCGGCAGGGAACCTGGCGGCCAGCAACAAGCAAACTAGCCACGATGAGCTCGGGGAGCTGCTCTACTCACTGGATACCATGCGCTTTAGTTTGGCCAGTATCGTCACTGATCTGGATAGCCGAGTGTCGATCGTGACCCCGGCCGTTAGGCAGATTGCTGCTGAAAACGAAGAGCTTTCATCACGTACCGAGCAGCAAGCATCATCGCTTCAGCAAACCGCTGCCAGCATGGAAGAGATGACCTCTACCGTGCAGCAGAATACTGAAAACGCGCGCCAGGCAACCGAGCTTGCCATGCAAAATGCCGACAGTACACGCGATACTGGCAAACAGATGGAAGCCCTGGTTGAGCGTATGCAGCGCATTGCTCAAAGCGCAGAAAAAATGACCGAAATGATCAGCGTGATTGATGGCATCGCGTTTCAGACCAACATACTGGCGCTTAATGCCTCTGTCGAGGCTGCCCGCGCGGGCGATCATGGCCGTGGCTTTGCCGTTGTCGCCAGCGAAGTGCGTAATCTAGCGGGGCGGAGCGCGACGGCTTCCCAGGAAATTCGCAAAATGATCGACAGTACTACTCAAGAGGTCAGCGGCGGGCGGAGTGCTGTAGAGCAGGCAGAGCGCGCCATTGAAAATGTGATGCAGCAGGTAAACCGTGTCAGCGTGTTAATGGAATCCATTAGTGCAGCCTCTAATGAGCAGAGCAGCGGTATCGGACAAATTAATTCAGCCGTCGCTGAAATGGACCATGTGACACAGCAAAATGCATCAAAAGTGCAGTCAATCGCGGCGTCAGCTGACAATTTGGCGCTAGAGGCCTTTGAGCTGGCCAACGTGGTCGATGCGTTCCGCTTAAAAGGCTTTCAAGAAGAGAGTGCCAAGGCTGCCCGCGATAAGCTTTCGTTTACGCATAAGGCTCAGCAGAAAACAACCAGGCAACTGCCTGCCGCCAGTAATGCCGCACTTGGTAAACTCGCCGCCCAGCCTCAGCACGACCAGTGGGAAGAGTTTTAAGCGTCTAACGCCTCAACACGCCCGTACCTGATAGATGCCACCCTCCAGGGTGGCATTTTAGAAACGCGTCAGCGGATTAATCTCGTCGGACACTACATCTGGCGCTGTGGGCAGCGCTCATGCCACAATCATGGGCGCTGGATTCACCTGCCCACCGCCGAGTTGGCAGCGGGCCAAAAAAAAAGATGTAGAGGACACTATGCCTGAGTATCGCTCCCGTACGACCACCGCTGGCCGCAATATGGCTGGCGCCCGCGCTTTATGGCGCGCCACGGGTATGAAAGATGACGATTTTCACAAACCTATTATCGCGGTCGCCAACTCCTTTACCCAATTTGTCCCCGGTCACGTCCACCTGAAAGATATGGGCCAACTGGTTGCGCGTGAAATTGAGAAAGCCGGTGGCGTAGCCAAGGAATTCAACACTATTGCCGTCGATGACGGCATTGCGATGGGCCACGACGGCATGCTGTACTCGCTGCCCAGCCGCGACATTATCGCCGACAGCGTTGAGTACATGTGTAACGCGCACTGTGCCGATGCGTTGGTCTGTATCTCCAACTGCGACAAGATCACCCCTGGCATGTTGATGGCTGCCATGCGCCTGAATATTCCGGTCGTCTTTGTCTCAGGCGGGCCGATGGAGGCCGGCAAAACCAAGCTGTTAAATCATGGCCTGGATTTGGTAGACGCCATGGTAATGGCGGCTGACGACAGCGTGGATGATGAAATGCTGGCCGAAGTTGAGCGTAGCGCTTGCCCCACTTGCGGCAGCTGCTCAGGCATGTTTACCGCCAACTCAATGAACTGCCTGACCGAAGCGCTCGGCCTGGCGCTGCCGGGTAACGGCACTGTGCTGGCAACGCACTCGGACCGTCGTCGTCTGTTTGAAAACGCCGGCCACAAGATTGTTGAGCTGGCCAAGCGTTACTACGAAGGCGATGAGGCGCACCTGCTGCCTCGCGCGATTGGCTCGAAAGCCGCTTTTCGTAACGCGATGACCCTCGATATCGCCATGGGCGGTTCCACCAATACCATTTTGCACCTGCTGGCGGCCGCGCAAGAAGCGGAAGTCGACTTCACCATGTCGGATATCGATCAGCTTTCCCGTGAAGTGCCTCAACTGTGTAAAGTGGCGCCCAATACCCAAAAGTACCACATTGAAGATGTGCACCGGGCGGGTGGCATCATGGCGATTTTGGGTGAGCTTGATCGCGCGGGCGTGCTGGATACCTCGGTGCCCACGGTTTACGGTGATAGTCTCAAAATCGCGCTGGACGAGTGGGACATCATGCGCTCACCCAGTCCGGAAGTGGTTGAGTTCTTTAAAGCAGGCCCTGGTGGCGTGCCCACCCAGACGGCCTTCTCGCAAAGCACGCGCTGGCCGAGCCTGGACGGCGACCGAGCGACTGGCTGTATCCGTAACCTGGAGCACGCATTCTCAACCCAGGGCGGCTTGGCCGTGCTTTATGGCAACATCGCGCTGGACGGCTGTGTGGTCAAAACCGCCGGTGTTGATGATTCGATTCTACTGTTTGAAGGCACAGCTCATGTGGTGGAGTCTCAGGACCAGGCGGTCGCCAACGTACTGGATGGCAAGGTAAAAGAGGGTGATGTCGTGGTAATCCGCTACGAAGGCCCTAAAGGCGGTCCCGGCATGCAGGAAATGCTGTATCCAACCTCATACCTTAAATCCAAGGGGCTGGGCAAAGCCTGCGCGCTACTGACCGATGGTCGCTTCTCGGGGGGGACATCCGGTTTGTCCATTGGCCACGTATCGCCGGAAGCGGCAGCGGGCGGTGCAATCGGCCTAGTGGAGCAGGGCGATACCATCATCATTGATATCCCCAATCGCACGATTAACGTCAAGCTTTCCGATGCTGAGCTTACCGCTCGTCGCGAAGCGATGGATGCCAAAGGAAAAGAGGCTTGGAAACCGGTCGAGCAGCGCCCCCGCAAAGTGACGCCTGCGCTAAAGGCCTATGCACTGTTAGCGACGTCCGCTGACAAAGGAGCGGTGCGCGATCTTTCCAAGCTCGATTAAACGTTCGCAAGGAGCATTATGAAAGCAACGATCAATGTGGGCCTGGTAGGTTATGGGTTCGCGAGTAAAACGTTTCATGTACCGCTCATTCAGGCCACGGAAGGCCTGGATTTGGTCGCGGTGTCCTCAAGCGACGCCGCTAAGGTGCAGGCGGATTTGCCTGATGTAGAGGTCGAGAGTGAGGCGCGGGCATTATGCCAGCGTTACGATATTGACCTTATTGTGATTCCTACCCCCAACGATACCCACTTTCAGCTTGCCAAAATGGCACTTTCTGCGGGCAAGCACGTGGTGGTGGATAAACCGTTTACCGTGACGCTGTCAGAAGCCAAGCAGTTAAAATCGCTGGCCGTGGTGAAAGAGCGTTTGATCTCGGTGTTTCATAATCGCCGTTGGGATAGCGATTTTTTAACGGTTAAGGCTTTGCTTGAGACAGGCACGCTAGGACGTGTGACCGGTTTCGAGTCGCGCTTTGATAGGTTCAAACCAGAAGTACGTGACCGCTGGCGCGAGAAAGCCACGGCGGGTGGCGGTCTCTGGTTTGATCTGGGGCCACATCTGCTAGATCAGGCATGTGAATTGTTCGGGATGCCCAACGCCATTTTGCTGGAGCTGGGCACACGCCGCGAGGGCGCGCAAGCCGATGACGATTTTCTCGCGCTACTGGCCTACGATGACCGGCGTGTTCAGTTAAGCGCCAGTGCGCTAGTGGCCGAAGCGACACCGCGTTTTCGGATACATGGCACGCAAGGCAGCTATATAAAATACGGTCTGGACCCTCAAGAAGATCGCCTGAAGGCAGGGGA
Organism: Halomonas sp. 72; assembly: GCF_052379785.1. NCBI lineage: Bacteria > Pseudomonadati > Pseudomonadota > Gammaproteobacteria > Oceanospirillales > Halomonadaceae > Halomonas > Halomonas sp. 72. The sequence goes on from NZ_JBQSYY010000007.1 coordinate 119,129, forward strand.
AGTGCCTGCCGTTAATTGGGGAGAAGATACCCCAGGCACGTTGACGCTGCGCGAAGGGCAGGGTGAAAAGGCATCACTGACAAGCCATGAGCATCCTACTCAGCCGGGTAACTACCTGGCCTATTACCAGGGAATCGTCGAGGCTCTCCAAGGCCGTGCTGCGCTACCGGTAGATATCGAAGCCGCGTTACGCTCGATGACGCTTTTGGAAGCGGGGCAGGATAGCTACCGCCAACGCCGCTGGATAGCGCTTAAACCCCACTTTTAACCCAACACGAAAGTCGGCACCCGCTTCACGCGGGTGCCTTATTTGCTCGTTCCTCGCAAAACGTTACCACGCGCTACGATTCTCGCAAGGTCCGAAAATAGCGCAAATTCGTAGCGCGTGGTAAGCGCAGCGCACCCGCGGGAGCAGCGCGCAGCGCTGCCAGGTGGTGTGTTACAAGGCATGGATACAGGCACGGCGACAACGCCAAGGTGGCTTGGCGCCGCCACTCGCGGGTGTCTTATTTACTCGTTCCTCGCAAAACGTTACCACGCGCTACGATTCTCGCTGGATCCGAAAATAGCGCAAATTCGTAGCGCGTGGTAAGCGCCAGCGCACCCGCGGAAGCAGTGCGAAGCGCTGCCAGGTGGTGCGTTACAAAGCATGGATACAGGCACGGCGACAACGCCAAGGCGGCTTGCGCCGCCACTCGCGGGTGCCTTATTTGCTCGTTCCTCGCAAAACGTTACCACGCGCTACGATTCTTGCTGGATTCGAAAATCGGGGCCCGCGCTGAAAGGCGGGGCCGACATTGCCTCACAACAAATCAGCAGCGTCCTGACGCTTCTCGTCACGTAATTTATCGCGGGCGATATACAGGGCGGCTATGGCACGGGCTTCATGAAAATCGTCGCGTAGCAAAAGGGCAGGTAGCTCTTCGATGGGGTGGGTCTCGACAATAAGCGGTTCTGGCTCATCGCCCGGCAGCCGTTTGGCATACAGGTCAGTCGCGATTAATACCTGCATGCGATGGCGCATATAGTTGGGGGCCAGTGAAAGCTCAACTAAAGGCTCGATGCAGTGAGCGCCAAAGCCGCACTCTTCCATCAATTCACGGTTAGCCGCGGTAATAATATCCTCGCCCGGGTCCACCAGTCCTTTGGGAAGCGTTAATACGTAGTCTTCAAAACCTGCCGCATACTCGCGTATCAGCAACACATGGTCAGGGTCAGGCATGGCCACAATCATTACCGCACCACGGTCGGCGCCGGTTAAACGCTCAAACTGGCGCTCCTCGCCGTTCGAGAAGCGTAAATCCAGTGACTCAATATGAAACAAGCGGCTTTTGGCTACGCTCTCACGGGCCAGTATCTGCGGCTTACGCAGGTAGCCGGTGGGAGAATCAGATGCTGGCATAAGGGCCTCCATGGCTGCTAAATAAGGGTTAGGCTACAATAGCACGCTTACTCTTTTAGACTGGAGCGGCAATGATTGATTGGCGCGAAATTGATACCGTGCTGTTGGATATGGACGGTACGCTGCTGGACCTACACTTTGACAGCCACTTCTGGTTGGAGCATCTCCCGCGCCGTTATAGAGAGCTCCATCAGCTTGATGAAGCATCTCAAAATGCACTCCAGCAGCGCATTATGGGCGAACAGGGCACGCTAAACTGGTACAGCCTGGCGTACTGGAGCCGAGAGCTGAATGTCGACGTCGTTGCGCTCAAGCGGGAAGTGCAGCATTTAATTGGTCTACGTAGTGATGCACTCGACTTCTTAGCGTGGCTAAAGCAGGCCCATCCCCGAGTGATATTGGCCACCAACGCTGATAGAGCCAGTCTATCGCTTAAATTGCCGTTAACAGGGTTGGAAAACTACCTGGATGCCATCATCTCCTCTGAAGATGTAGGGGCAGCGAAAGAGGAGCAGGCTTTTTGGTTTGCACTGCAAGACATCGAACCTTTTGACCCGGCCCGTACCCTGTTTATAGACGATAACTCCCGCGTGCTGGAAAGCGCCCGCGAATTTGGCATCCGGCATTTGCTGGGTATTAAACAGCCAGACAGCCAGCGCCCAGAAAAAGAGCTGCAGGAGTTTATCGCTCTGGATCGATTTGCCCAACTGCTGCCAGAAAACGTACCTGGGTAGCAAGGAGAGCGTTAATGAGCGACACCGTTCGCTTGGATAAGTGGTTATGGGCTGCGCGGTTTTTTAAAACCCGCGCGCTCGCTAAAAAAGCCATTGAAGGTGGCAAGGTGCATTATGACGGTGCGCGTGTCAAAACCAGTAAAAATGTCGAGCTGGGGGCGTTTATCCGCGTGCCTCAGGGTTGGGATATTTACGAGGTCGAAGTAATTGAGCTTTCTGACCAGCGTCGCGGTGCGCCTGAAGCCCGAAAACTCTATGCAGAGACCACCGAAAGTGCCGAGCGCCGCGCCCGTGAGACCGAAGCCCGCAGGCTTACTAATCAAGCCATGCAGCACCCCCTCAAACGGCCTGATAAAAAGCAGCGCCGCGATATACAGCGCTTTCAGCGTCAGCCCGGCGAGTAGCCGACGTTTCCTGCCTGGGGCTGCCTTCACCGTTAAGGCAGGCTAGCCCGCCAAGCGCCCACTTTAAGTACCCTTTTACTGCAGGACCTTGTTATGTCTGATCAAATTCAGCGGTTTATGTTTGACCAAACCAACGTACGTGGCGAAATCGTAACGCTAGCCACTGCCTACCACGAAGTGCTCACGCGCCACGCGTATCCGCCCGCCGTCAATGAGCTGTTGGGGGAACTGCTGGCCGCTGTCGCGCTACTAACCGATACCATTAAGTTGGACGGCACCTTGAGTATTGAAGTGCGTGGCCAGGGCGTGCTGTCGCTGCTAATGGCGGAGTCCAACCCCGGCGGTGAGCTACGTGCGATTGCGCGTGTGGCACAAGACAGCCACTTGCCCAGCGAGCGAGCAGACTTTCGAGAATTGGTCGGAGAAGGTCAAATTGTCATTACGCTCGACCCGCGTGAAGGTAAGCGCTACCAGGGCATTGTCGCGCTGGATCATGAAACGCTCAGTGGCTGTCTGGAAGCCTATTTTGGAAAATCCGAACAGTTGCCTACTCGCTTGTGGTTAGCGGCAGACGGCGAGCGTGCCGGTGGCTTGCTGCTGCAGCGCCTGCCTGATGCCTCGCAAAATCAGGATGTCGATGCGTGGGAGCGCAGCGTCGCGTTGGCCGATACGATCAAACCTGAGGAGCTTTTGGGGTTAGAGCAGCGCGAAGTGCTTTATCGCCTTTATCATGAAGAGACGGTTCGGGTCTTTGATCCTAAAGCCCTGCGTTTTGGCTGTACCTGTTCGCGGGAGCGAATGGCGGGAGGATTGATCACGTTAGGGGCTGCTGAACTGCGCGATATTGTGCGTGAAAAAGGCGCTATTGATACGCAATGCCACTTCTGTCACACGAAATATCACTACACTGCGGCTGATGTTGAGACATTATTGGAGAACCCGGATGCGCCATCACCGGTTATTCACTGATTATGTAGTCGTTTATCAAGGTGCTGATTAACAGGTTTCTCTCGTAAGGGGCAGCAGTTACAGCGCTTGTAGCGATTCCAGCCTAAAAACATTTGAAAACTTACTGCGCTGCAACAAGGAGTGTTGTGTATTTGTAGTAGTTTAACTACAAAATGTTTGGTCAAAGCCCCCGTTTCCCGGGGGCTTTCTTTTTGTAATAATGCGCCTGACTTCAGCACCCCCAGCACAATGTATGTTGTTGGGGCGACCTTTTTTGGCGGCGTTAACAGCGCCCGGTAACGAGAAAATGGCCGCAAGGCCCAGGAATCAAAATGACCACGACTCAAGCCGCTCCCCAAGTCCATGTGAATCTTAGCAGCGCCGAATTAATCGAGCGCGCCGTGGCCCGTGGTGAAGGCCGCTTGTCGGCGGATGGCGCCTTGGCCGTCAATACTGGCGTACGGACGGGGCGTTCGCCAGCTGACCGCTTCATTGTCGATGAGCCGTCGACGCGTGACAGTATTGATTGGGGCAGCGTCAACCGCCCGTTTGATGCCGTTAAATTCGATGCCCTATGGGCGCGGGTTGAAGAGTATCTAAGCCGTCGTGAGTATTTTGTATCTGAGCTGCATGTGGGTAGTGATTCCACCCACTATCTGCCGGTTCGCGCAACCACTGAAACGGCTTGGCAGAATCTTTTCGGTCGCACCATGTTTGTACGTCCGAGCGCTTACAACCCAGCGGGTAAAGATGAGTGGGTCATTCTCAACGCGGCAAATTTTGAGTGCGAGCCGGACCGTGATGGCACCAACTCTGACGGCTGCGTCATTATCAATTTCGCCGAGAAAAAAGTGCTGATCGCCGGTATGCGCTACGCAGGCGAAATGAAAAAAGCCATGTTCTCGGTACAGAACTTCCTGCTGCCAGCGTCGGACGTGCTGCCTATGCACTGCTCGGCCAACGTGGGTGAAGATGGCGAAACCTGCCTGTTCTTCGGTCTTTCCGGTACGGGTAAAACCACGCTTTCCGCTGATCCGGCACGTTACCTGATTGGTGATGACGAGCACGCCTGGGGCGACGGTATCGTCTTCAACATGGAAGGTGGTTGCTACGCCAAATGTATCGACCTTTCCGAGAAAAACGAGCCGGTTATTTGGAACGCGATTAAGTTCGGCACCGTGCTTGAAAACGTGGTGCTTAATGACCGTCATGAGCCGGACTACGCCGATGACAGCCTAACCCAGAACTCGCGTGCCGCGTATCCGCTTGAGCATATTGAAAAGCGCGTGCCGGAAAACCTGGCGGGCGAGCCCAATGCCATCGTCTTTTTGACCTGCGATATGTCAGGCGTATTGCCGCCGGTGTCGGTGCTTTCAAAAGAGGCCGCGGCGTACCACTTCCTTTCCGGTTACACCGCTAAGGTTGGCTCTACCGAAATGGGCTCTTCAGAAGGCTTGGCCGCTACGTTCTCTACCTGCTTTGGTGCCCCGTTCTTCCCGCGCCCGGCGCGTGAGTACGCGGATCTTCTGATCAAACGTGTTGATAAGAAAGACGCTCAGGTTTACCTGGTCAATACCGGCTGGACGGGCGGCGCGTTTGGGGAAGGCGGTTCACGCTTCTCTATCCCGACGACGCGTGCCATCATCAGTGCGATTCAGTCAGGTGTGTTGCGCGATGTAGAAACGCGCCATATCGAAGGCTTGAACCTTGACGTGCCGGTCGCCGTGCCCGGCGTTGATTCCAGCCTGCTTGACCCACGCGATACTTGGCAAGACCGTGCTGCCTACGACCAGCACCTGCAAGAGCTGGCGACTAAGTTCGTGGATAACTTCAAGAAGTTTGAAGGGGTGAGCGAAGCGATCCTCAAGGCAGGCCCGCAGTTGGGTTGATATTGAGTAGGGTACAAAGGCACGTCTTCCAGAAAGCCGCCTCATTTTGAGGCGGCTTTCTGCGTTGATGAACGGCGGGTAAAGGGCAAGCCTTTGCTGAACAATGCTTGAATACTGCAATTGTGTTATCGGTATCGCTGTACATTGGGTACTCATTAGTGTGTATTGTTGACATAAGTTTAATCATGATTAAGGTTAAGTATGCCGTTGATGGTCTCTAGAGGTAATAACGTAAAGAGAAATACCGCACAGGGAGACAGCGTACGGCGGTAATTGCCTCTATGGTTTTTTAAACGACAGTGTTCTATCAGTTCGATATAACGTATTAGCGAGAACTGTAAAAATCCTTCAGCGGATTTTTTTAAACGTAGTTTTTCAAAGACTACTGATTAAAAAAATGCTTAGAAGCAAGGAATGAATGGGACTTACAGAGAATAAAAGAGTATTCCGAGCTGATGTTTAACGCAGTAGTATCAGGCGCAGCCACGCTATCAACGGTAGCTAATTGCGCTCAACCGTTCTGGCATGATGATCATGCTTCAGTATGGAAGCAGAACCGGTAAATGGCTTCCATGATAACTGTCCAGAGCTGAATGAAATATGCCATTGAAGAGGCAGGCGAATGGGGCTATCTACTGGAATGAAAGCGGATATCGAAAGCGCGTTAAAGGCAGGCATGGAGGCGGGGCGAGCAGCGCATGGAGGTAAGAACGCTGATTATATCCCCTATCTAGCCTCTGTTGATCCTGAGCTGTTTTCACTTGCCATCATAACGGCTGATGGCCAAGTCTATACCGAAGGGGATTGCGACTACGCGTTTGCAATTGAGTCGATCTCAAAAGTATTTACGTTGGCGATGGTCATGGAGCATATTGGCCCTGATGCTGTTCGCGATAAAATTGGAGATAGCCCAACGGGACTGCCCTTCAATTCCATCATCGCACTGGAGCTAAATAACGACAAACCGCTCTCTCCGCTTGTCAATGCCGGCGCTATCGCGACGGTAAGCCTTGTGCCCGGGGAGAGTGCAGACGAATGCTTTGAAGCTATTCTCCAGTGCCAGCGTGAATTTGCGGGACGAGATCTTGCCATGAGTGCCGAGATTAATGCGTCTGAGCAGTCTACCAACGCCCATAATCGGGCTATCGCATGGCTGCTTGAAAGCGCTGGTGCGTGTTATAGCGACCCGGTACGCACTGTCGATGTCTATACACGGCAATGCTCTACCCTGATTAATTGCAAGGATCTTGCCACGATGGGGGCAACGCTTGTTGCAGGTGGTATTAATCCGTTAACCAAGCGACGGGTCATGGATGCGCGTTATGTCCATTATATATTGGCTGAAATGATGATGGAGGGACTTTACACGGCTTCTGGAGACTGGGCTTATGAGGTAGGCTTGCCCGCGAAGAGCGGTGTTGGTGGGGGTATTCTCGCTGTCATGCCGGGGCAGCTCGCGATAGCCGCTTTTTCTCCTCGCTTGGATGAGGCTGGCAATAGCATTCGTGGTCAGGCCGCCGTCAAGGCTGCTGCGGCATCGCTGGGTCTCAATCTCTTCAAGGCTCCTTGCCAGTAAATGCCATGAAGAAAGAAGGTTACTGTTCATGGCAATAAAGGGGCGGCCACGACCTGAACGATCTTTTATCCCCATTGCTATAAAGGGAGTCTTGTGCAGATAAAGCGGTAGTAGGCTGATTGTGATACCTTGTCAGCACTAAAAAATGCTGCATGAGTTAGTTGCAATTTATGGATGTCAATCAGCGAATTATTTCCCGCTTAGCCGACGAGCTAGGTGTGCGTACCCAGCAAGTAGCGGCTACGGTAGAGCTCTTGGATGGCGGTGCCACCGTGCCGTTTATTGCCCGTTACCGTAAAGAAATTACCGGGGCATTAGATGATACCCAACTGCGTCAGTTGGATGAGCGGTTGCGCTATCTGCGCGAGCTTGAAGAGCGCCGTGCCGCTGTCCTGGAAGCCATTGATGAGCAGGGCAAGTTGGATGCATCGCTCAAGGCGAGCATAGACGCGGCAGAAACCAAACAACGCCTTGAAGACCTCTATTTACCCTTTAAGAAAAAACGCCGCACAAAGGCACAAATCGCGCGTGAAGCGGGGCTTGAGCCGTTAGCGGATGCGCTGTTGGCGAACCCCGCGCTTGACCCTGAAGCGGAAGCGGCCGGCTACCTGCGCCCGGCAGAGGGGGATATCCCCGCCGTTGAAGATGCCAAAGCGGCGCTGGACGGCGCTAAACAAATCCTGATGGAGCGCTTTGCCGAAGATCCTGAGCTAATCGGTCGGTTGCGCGAGCGCCTCTGGCAAGAGGGCGAACTGAGTGCCCGTGTGCTGGAGGGCAAGCAGCAAGAAGGCGCTAAGTTTGCGGATTACTTCGAGCACGATGAAAAGCTTGCCAAAGTGCCTTCACACCGTGCGCTTGCCATGTTCCGTGGCCGCAATGAAGGCGTGCTGAGCCTCGCTATTCGCTTGCCTGGTGAAGATGATGCGCCTATTCATCCCGCCCAGGTGGCCATTGCCAAACACGTCGGCATTAGCGATGAGGGCCGCGCTGCTGATAAATGGTTGGGCGAGGTGGTTCGTTGGACATGGCGAGTGAAACTCTACACAGCGCTGGAAACCGAACTGCTGGGGCGTTTGCGCGAGCAGGCTGAGCAAACTGCCATTGAAGTATTTGCCGCTAACCTGAAAGACCTGCTGCTGGCCGCTCCCGCTGGGCAAAAAATTACCCTGGCGCTTGATCCTGGTTTGCGTACCGGTTGCAAGGTGGCGGTCATTGACGCAACCGGGCAGTTTATCGACCAGGCGACTATTTACCCGCATGCGCCACAAAACCGCTGGGATGAGTCGCTCAACGTACTGGCTAAGCTCGTTAAGCAGCATGGCGTTCAACTGGTTGCTGTTGGGAACGGCACCGCCAGCCGTGAAACCGACAAGCTGGCAGGGGAGCTACTGAAAGCATTGGCGCCTGAGTATCGGGTCAGCAAAGTGATGGTATCGGAAGCCGGGGCGTCTGTTTACTCCGCTTCGGAATATGCTTCTCGTGAGCTGCCGGATCTTGATGTAACAATACGCGGCGCGGTGTCGATTGCTCGCCGCTTGCAAGACCCGCTGGCTGAGCTGGTTAAAATTGAGCCCAAGTCGATTGGCGTAGGCCAGTATCAGCATGACGTTTCTCAGGTACAGCTATCGCGTAGCCTGGAGGCTGTCATTGAAGATTGTGTTAACGCCGTGGGAGTTGACCTTAATACGGCGTCAAGCGCGTTGCTCTCACGAGTGGCAGGCCTAAGTGCTGCGATAGCTGAGAATATCGTGGCCCAGCGTAACAGCCTTGGTGCGTTTAAAAGCCGTAAAGCACTGCTGGACGTTAGCCGCCTGGGCCCCAAAACCTTTGAGCAGTGCGCAGGCTTTTTGCGTATCAGCAATGCGGATAACCCGTTGGATGCAAGCGCCGTTCACCCGGAAGCCTATACCCTGGTTGAGCGCATCGCTAAACAGAGTGGCCGTGATGTTAAAGGCTTGATTGGCGATAGCGCTGCGCTGAAAGCGTTAAAGCCCGCTGATTTTGCCGATGAGCGCTTTGGTGTGCCCACGGTCAGCGACATTCTGAGCGAGCTTGATAAGCCGGGTCGTGACCCACGGCCTGAATTTAAAGCCGCAGAATTCCGCGAGGGCGTGGAAACGCTCAAGGATCTGAAGCTGGGCATGGTGCTGGAGGGCACCGTGACGAACGTAACGCCCTTTGGTGCGTTTGTAGATATTGGCGTCCATCAGGATGGTCTGGTACATATCTCTGCACTGTCTGATCGCTTTATTGACGACCCGCGTAGCGTAGTTAAAGCGGGTGATATTGTGTCGGTAAAAGTGATGAGCGTGGATATTGCACGTAAGCGGGTGGGGCTTTCCATGCGCCTGAATGATGAGCCGGAACGCGAGCAAGAGCGCGCGTCATCAGCCGTTAATAAAGGGTCGCAAAAGCCACCACGTAGCCAACGACCTGCCAGTAAGAGCACGGAAACTTCGGCGCCAATGGGGGCGCTGGGGGCGGCATTGCTGAAAGCCAAGCAGGGCAAGTAGACGCATACGTTGAGTGCTAACGTAACTTGAAGGCTTGCGTGGCTTGAAAATACATGTCTTGAAAATACGTGGCTTGAAAATATAAGGGCTGCCGCCATATCCTGCCTTTTATGATTGATGGATATGCTGGCGATGCCACCTGATTTCACCAGGGCTCGCCCAAAACGAGCCTTACTGACAAGGAGTGTTCACCTTGCCTGAACCACTCACTGTGCCATCTTCGCTGACCTCCCAGGTTGAGCGACTGTTGCCCAGCGCGCGCTTGGGCCGCATGGGACGCTTACGCCGCGGGCTGGAAAAAGAAGGACTGCGGGTTGATGCAAACGGCCATATTGCGCAAACCCCGCACCCAAGAGCTTTGGGTTCCAAGCTAACGCACCCGCATATCACCACTGATTATTCAGAAGCGTTGATTGAATACATTACCCCGGTGTATTCGCAGCCACGTGAAGCCTTGGCCTTTTTATCGGATCTGCACACCTTTACTTATCAGCACCTTGACCAGGAGTGGGTCTGGCCGGGGAGTATGCCGTCACGGCTTTCAGGTAATGCCAGCGTGCCCATTGCGGATTACGGCTCTTCCAACGTCGGAACCATGAAGCACGTCTACCGTAAAGGGCTGGACGTACGTTATGGGCGGATCATGCAGGCAATTGCTGGCGTACACTACAACGTCTCGTTACCTGATGATATGTGGCACGCGCTGCGCGAGCTGGAAGGTGCGAATAATATCCCGTTTAACGACTATCGTTCGACGCGCTATTTTGGCCTTATCCGTAATTTTCGACGTCATAGCTGGCTGCTGCTTTATCTGTTTGGCGCTTCGCCTGCGGTAGATAAAAGCTTTTTGCCTAACGGCAACGTGCCTGAAAAGTTGAAGCCACTCAACGACGATACGTTTTATGCACCGTTCGCTACAACGCTGCGTATGTCGGATCTAGGCTATCAAAATAAGGTCCAGGCTCAGCTTAAAATCTGCTTTAACTCGCTATCCAACTATGTGAACACGTTGCGCCATGCGATCTCAACGCCATGGCCGGATTATGAAAAACTCGGCGTTAATGTAGAGGGTAACTGGCAGCAGTTGAATGCCAATATTCTCCAGATAGAGAACGAGTACTACAGCGATATTCGTCCCAAGCGCGTCGCCAAGCATAACGAAACGCCTAGCCAGGCGCTTGAAGCGCGCGGTGTTGAGTATATTGAAGTGCGCTGTTTGGACCTGAACCCCTTTGACCCGCTGGGTGTCACCGAGACACAGATGCGCTTTGTCGACACCTTCCTGATGTGGTGTTTACTCAGCGATAGCCCGTGGATTTCTGATGATGAGTGCGACCGCCTGGACGACAACCGTCGTTGGGTGGTGGAGCGCGGCCGTGACCCAGAGTTAACGCTGATTCGTAATGGCCAGACCACCTCGGTTAGTGAGTGGGGCGAGCAGATTTTTGCAGAATTGAACGAAGTCGCCCGCCTGCTGGATGCTGTGGAAGACGATGCGCCTCACGCGGCAGCACTCAATGAGCTGGCCCCGCGTTTGCGAGATCCTTCGCTGACGCCCTCGGCTCAGCTGTTGGCGCTTATGAAAGAGGGCAATGGCTCGTTAAGTGATACGCTGCTTGGGCTGGCCAAGGAGCAGAGCGAAAAGCTTAAAAATACACCCATGCTACGCTCACGCGAAGCCTTGCTTGACCAGTTGATTGAGACCTCGCATCAGCAGCAGAAAGATATAGAAGCGGCAGACCAGGAGAGTTTTACTGACTTCCTCGATACGTACTTTACCAAGGCGCGTGAATCGCGCGCGTTGTCTGCGTTACTACTTGAGGAGAGGCAATGAAGCCCATAGCACTTCGCCCCGTGGCCCTTGCAGGCTTGGCATTTTGTGTCTTGATGATGGCCGTCGCGCTTGGCCTTGAGCATATTATGGGTCTTGAACCCTGCCCGCTATGCATTTTTCAGCGCGTAGCGGTCATTGCTGCAGGTATGATCTTTGCGGTTGCGGCTATCCACAACCCAAGCGGTCGTGTGGGGAAAGGCATTTACGGTGTGTTGGGGTTGATAGCGGTAGCCACCGGCGCGTTTATTGCCGGTCGCCATGTGTGGCTGCAAACCCTCCCGGCTGACGAGGTACCGTCCTGTGGCCCAGGTCTTGGCTACATGATGGATATCCTGCCCATGCAGGATGTCGTTGCCATGGTGTTGACGGGCTCTGGAGAGTGCGCCGAGATTGACGTTACCTTTATGGGGGCTTCTCTGCCTGCCTGGACATTCCTCGGCTTTGTTATCCTGGCGCTTGTACCTCTGCGGATATTGTGGCTAGCTATCAAGCGATAGATGGCTGTTTGTGCGGCCAGCGTTTTGGCTGGCCGTTAGCATCAAGGAAACGGCCCCTAACAGAATTGACAGAGAAAGGTGGAAACGCGAGCCTTACTCTGTTGTAGGTGGCTATTAGCAAGGAGAAACCCATGCTCGAAGATTGCAAAAATGCCCAAGAGCGCTGGGGAGGCGTTCATGGCTTGATCGACCGCTGGCTGGAGCAGCGCCGCGCGCTTTTGGCGAGTTTTATCGAGCTAAAGGAAGCCTGTGACACTGAACTAGACGCCGTTAGCAAAGAGCGCATTGATACCTTTAGCCAAATGCTCATGGATTATATTAGCGCGGGGCACTTTGAGATTTACCCCCAACTTGCGGAAGAAGCGAAAGCCTTTGATGATGAGAGTGCGCTGCACATCGCATCACGGCTTCTGGAGCGCCTTGAGATGTCTACGCAAATGGTGCTTGAGTTCGACCAGGATTACGAGTCGCCTGTGCGTTGCCAGCAGCATTTGGTGCGCCTACCCGCCTGGATTGACCGCTTGGCAAAAGGTCTCACTGAGCGTTTTGCGCTAGAAGATCAGCTCATTGCCCGATTGCACGCCGCCAATACCCCCAGCTAAGCCTTTCCTCTTCATTGCTTGTTGTTTAGCGCCAGATAAAAGCACCCTTGAAGGTGCTTTTTGTCGTATTTTATTCCGGCTAATCTTCCCTAGCGCCCTGGTTTAATTAGGCGATACTTGCTGCTTGGTTGAGGCTTCCTAATACTGTTTCTTTTTATGAAGGAGACGTTTACATAAGTTGATTTGATAATAAATAAGCTATAGTTTGCCTGAAGTATGGTTTAACTATTAATAAGATGAGGAAGAGTAGTATGCGACGTTTTTCCAAGCCTTGTTTAGCAGGTTTTTGCCTATCGGCGATCAGTATTGCCCTCGCGCCCACAGTGGCCGCATGTACCTCCCTTCTTTATAGCGACGCAAATGATAAATTTTATGCGGGCCGCACCATGGAATTGCCCATGGAGCTACCTTATAAAGTGTCCTACTTTCCAGCAGGCACTAGCTTTGGCTCGCAGGCTGATAAACATCACGTGCTGGACTTTACCGGCCAAAACGCCTTTGTTGCCGTTACGGTGCCGGACCCCGTATCAAAAGATTTAAAAGTAGCGGAAGGCGTTAACGACAAGGGATTGACGTTTGGCTTGCTGGCGTATGCCAGCACCGAAGGCCCCGCCGATATGGTTAACAATACGCAGGCGGTGCTGGCAGCTATCGACCTCGGCGCTTGGGCGCTTTCTCAGTTTTCTACCGTTGACGAAGTAAAGCAGGCGTTAGAAGAACAACCTGTTATGGTGACGTCGCTACTGCCGATGGGCGTGCTGGATACGCCGTTTCACTACACGTTGCACGATGCCACGGGCAAATCCATCGTGATTGAGTTTGCCAATCACGAACAGAATGTTATCGACAACCCGCTAGGGGTTATGACTAACGGGCCAGAATTTTCCTGGCACATGACCAACCTGAATAACTACACGTTTTTAAGTAACATTGACCAATCAAAGCTGGAATTGAGTGGAGTAAAACTTGCTCAGCCTGACTCAGGAATTGCGACGGCCGGGCTGCCTGCGTCGAATACGTCAGTTGGGCGCTTTGTCCGCGCTATTTACTACTCCCAGTTTGCTGAAAAAGCAGAAGATGCAGACAGCGCCATCACGACGCTTGCCCATGTCATGAATAACTTTGACCGGCCACGCGGGATTACCATCGACAACCGATTCCGCGACTCGATTGAAAATATTGCGGCACCCGGGGTTAACAATGACCGTGTCTACACCTCGGAGTACACCTCCTGGACGTCACTGATTGACCTTCAGCAGCGGACGCTTCACCTGCGCTCTTACGATAGCCTTAACTACATCCATTTCGATCTGGATGAGCTAACGGATATTGATGAGATCCGTCATGTTGAACTCAAGGACGTGGTTCATGGCCCGCAAGACGCCACGCTGGCCTTGAGTCAATAAGAGAAAGGGGGCCGCTCAAACGGCCCCCTATGTTCGTCTGGCTGCTACGGCTTGTGGCGGTGTAGTTTGCCACCCAGCACCAGCATACAGGGCGTCAGCAGAAGGGTGAGGGCGGTCGCGAAGGTAAGCCCGCCGGCAATAGCGCTCGACATCTGTGTCCACCACTGCGCTGAAGGGGCGTTGAACCCAAGTGATGGTGCGAACAGGTTGACGTTCATGCCCAGTACCATCGGCATCAAACCCAGTACCGTGGTGATTGCCGTTAACAGCACAGGGCGAAGCCGCAAACAGCCTGCTTCCAATGCGGCCTCGGCCGGTGCCATCCCTTCAAGACGTAGCTCATTATAGGTATCGATTAATACGATATTGTTATTCACCACGATACCGGCCAGCGCAATAACCCCCATACCGACCATCACAATGCCAAAGGCCTGACCCGTGATCAGCAGCCCTATCAATATTCCGGCTGTCGAGAAGACGATGGCCGAAAGCACTAGAATCGCTTGGTAGAAGCTGTTGAATTGAGTCACCAGAATCAGTGACATCAGCCCAATAGCGACAAAGAACGCACTGATCAAGAACTGCATCGCCTCCAGTTGGTCCTCCTGTTCACCGGCCACATTCACCATCAAATCATCGGGCAGCTTGTCTTGCGCTTCCTGAAACAGTGCCCTTAAACGTTCATCTGCCAGATACCCCGGCGCCAAATCAGCTTCGACGGTAATGGCTCGGCGCCCATTAATACGATTAAGCGTGCCTACTTTGGGTGCCGGAGTAATCTCCACGAAGTGAGAAATAGGCACCTGCCCGCGCGGTGTGTTTATCGTCATGCGGCCGAGTTGGTCGAGTGAGCGCCAACCTTCCGGTAACCGAATTCGAATATCGACCTCATCACTAACGTCAGGCGGCCGGTAGCTGGCCACCTGTAAGCCGTTGGTAAGCAGTTGCACCGCACTGCCAATGGTCGTGATATCAGTACCCATGCGCGCGGCCGCTTCGCGGTCCACATTGATCCGCCACTCCACGCCTGGCAGGCTACGGTTATCCTGAATGGCAACGAAGCCCCCTAGCTCATGCATGATGGCTTGTAACTGGTCCACCCCTGCATCGGCAACGGCTGGGTTCATGGCGCTGACTTCCAGAACGATAGGCTTTCCGCCTCCAGGCCCCATCTCCTGCTCCTGAAACTCCAGGCGAATACCGGGAATGTCGCTGGCGCGTTCGGCCATATCGGCCAAAATTTCTCGGGAAGGGCGGCGCTCATACCAATCAATAAACTGAAACTGGAGTACGCCGATAACATCGTTCCCCAGTTGCTCGTTAGGAACGGCAAACGAACGCGCGTAGAGCGCCTGTACTTCGCTCATCCCTGATAGCCGTGCCTCCACGCGCTGAACAATGGCATCCGCCTCCAGGGCAGAGAAGTCGCCACGGGCGCGTACCAACACCTGGGCGCTGTCCGGCTCAACGTTGGGGAAGAAGTCGACCCCGTGATTGAGGCGCCCGTAGGCTGTGTAAATTAATGCCAGCAGCAGCACGGCAATGATAAGTACCCAGCCAGGGCGGGCTAGTAGGCGGGAAAGTAAGCGCCGGTAGGCGCGGCCCAGCCGAGTACTTTGGTCGGGGCGAACTCCGCCCTGCGCTGGCTTGGTGGCCGTGCGGGTAAACAGTCGCCCAAGCGTGGGTAAGAAAATCAGCGCCATGGCCAGCGACGCCAGTAAACAGAGAATAACGGTTGCAGGCAGATACTTCATAAACTGACCGACCATACCGGGCCAAAACAGCAGGGGGATAAACACCGCAAGTGTCGTGGCGGTAGAGGCGATCACCGGCCAGCTCATACGTGAGGCAGCGTTCAGCCATGCCTGGTGGGGCGATTGCCCCTCGCGCAGATGACGATCCGCCAGCTCGCTCACCACAATCGCCCCGTCTACCAGCATGCCCGCGACCAGAATCAAGGCGAAGAGCACCACAATGTTGAGCGTGAACCCAAACGCCCAGACCAGCAGAATACCGGTTAAAAAGGCGCCAGGAATAGTCAGGCCCACCAGAAGCGCCATGCGCAAACCCATCACGGCGACCACCACGATCAGGACCAGTACTACGGCGGTCAGCACGTTATTGAGAAGCTCTGAAAGCATATCCTCAACCGTGACCGATTGGTCGAGAATGGTGGTGATATTTAACTGCTCGGGCAGCAAATCACTTGCCTGGTCGAGTGTCTCGCGCACCGCAGCAATGGTGGCAATAATGTTGGCACCAGCGCGTTTGGATATTTCCAGTACTACGGCGGGTTGGTCATCAATACGCGCAAAGCCTGCGGGGTCTTTAAAGGTGGGGTGAATCCAGGCGACGTCGCCAAAGGTAACAACGCGATCCTCATCCACCTTCACCGGCATGTTCATAACATCTTCAAGCGACTCGATAACGCCGGGCACCTTCAACGCCATACGGCCTGCGCCAGTATCCAGGCTGCCCGCCGCTACCAGCCGATTGTTATTGGAGACGATGTTAAACAGCTCGTTGAAATCGATGCCGTAACTCTCCAGCACCAGTGGGTCGACCACGATCTCCAGCAAGTCCTCCTGTTCACCACCAATATCCACTTCCAGCACATCAGCGATGCCTTCAATCTCCTCCTTTAGGCGGCGCGCCACGGTAATCCGTTCCCGGGCATCCAGCTGCCCGGAAAGGCCAATGCTGAGTACCGGAAATTCCGACACATTAACTTCCATAACTCGCGGTTCATCCGCTTCGGAAGGTAAGTCGCTGCGGGCGATATCAACGCGGTCACGAACGTCGGAAAGCGCCGTGTCAGGGTCAAAGCCTGGGTCAAACTCCAATGAAATAGAGGCGTGGCCTTCGTTGGATTGGGCCGTGAACTTGCGCAGTCCTGCAATGCCGCGCAGTTCCTGCTCCATAGGACGAATCAGCAGACGCTCGCCATCCTCCGGGCTTACGCCCTCCAGCGTTAGTGAAACGTAAATCAGCGGAATCGTAACGTCGGGGTTGGCTTCCTTGGGAATGACCTGCCAGGCAACCACGCCTGCCAGCAGCAGGCTAACCAGCAGAAACAGCGTGGTGCGCGTATGGTGAAGCGCGGCATCAATCAACTGGCGCATTAGCGGGCCTCGGATGCAGCGTCAACAGAAACAGGCTCGACAACCTCGCCTGCATTCACAAGGCCAGCGCCCAGCGTGATTAAGCGCACCTGATCGGGTAGTCCACTTACATAGGCACTTTCAATCGTCGCGCTAACCAGCTCCACCGGCGTCTCAATCACTTCGTTATCGGCATTGATATGCTTGATAGTCAGCTGATTTTCATGACCAAGAGACAGCAGAGCAGGCGAGAGGCTGTGTACAGAGCGGGGCGGCAGGGTAATCGTAAGCTCCGCGCTACCGCCGGACATGGGCAGCTGCAAAGGGTTATCCAACGTCGCTTCGACATAGAACGTACGCGTTGCTTCATTGGCCCGGCGGCTAATAAAGCTCAGCTCGCCCTCAAGATGAGCGCCATTGAGCAAGCGAGCCGTAACGGGCAGGCCAACGGCCAGGTCACCCACTTGTTGCTGAGACACCCAAGCGGTGCCGGTTAAACGGCGATCATCTACCAGTCGCCCCCACTCTTCGCCGGGTTGAACGAGATCACCCAATTCAACCTCAATACGGTCCAGCGTGCCGCTAAATGGGGCTTGAGGGCGTGAGTCGGCAAGCTGTTTTTCAAGCTGAGCGACTTGCGCTGTACTCGCGCTTAAAGACGCTTGTAAACGTAGCAGTTCGGGCTGGGAAATAAGCTGACGATCACGCAAATTCTGGGCGCCGGAGTATTCGGCTTGAGTGAGCGAAAGTTCATCGCGGGCTTGCTGTAAGCGTTCTGGCAGGGCGTCGTTATCCAGCACCAGTAGCGTCTCCCCGGCCTCAACAGGGCTCCCTTGGGCAACAGGTTTTTCAACGACAAACCCACCGACGTTGGCGCGCAGGGTGACCTCACGCTCGGCGGTTAGCTGGCCTTGAACCATTTGCTGAGGGATGTAGGGCACGCTGTCGAGTGTCATCACTTCAACGCGCGGACCGCTTACGGAGCTACTTTGTGCCTCGGGAGGCGCGGATTGAAAGCGCTGGAAATCGCCCAGCACTAACCAAATGACCAGACCCAATACCAGTAAACTGGCCAGCATATAAGAAGAGGGAAGTTTGCGCATAAAGGGGGATCTATCCCTGGCAACTGTGTGCAACGACACACGAACAAGAAAAAAGGTGCAGCGATACAATAGCGCAACCAACGGCTTGCAGCGAGTGATTGGCAGGCCCGATGAAGGCAAAGTCACCGTATGGATGATTGAGTTTTTGCATGACTGCGCATAACATCTTGGCATCTTGAGTTCTGTCGACCCATTTGAAGGCGAACCAACCAAGGAGCAATGATGAAAGATCCAGTACGTATTGCGATTACCGGCGGTGCCGGCCAGATCAGTTACTCTCTTATTTTCCGCATCGCCGCTGGCGATATGCTGGGGCCGGATCAGCCTGTCATTCTTCAGCTGCTCGAAATTCCGCAAGCAATGGACGCGCTGAACGGCGTAGTAATGGAAGTCAACGACTGCGCCTTCCCGCTGGTACAAGACATTGTTGCCACTGACGATGCCAACGTTGCATTTAAAGATGCTGACTTCGCCCTGTTAGTCGGTGCGCGCCCGCGTGGCCCGGGTATGGAGCGTAAAGATCTGCTGGAAGCCAACGCCGCGATCTTCTCTGTACAAGGTAAAGCGCTGAACGATCACGCTAGCCGTGACGTTAAAGTGCTGGTGGTGGGTAACCCGGCCAACACCAACGCGCTGATTGCTTCGTGCAACGCGCCGGACCTGGACAGAGGTCAGTTCACTGCCATGACGCGTCTGGACCATAACCGCGCCCTGACGCAGCTGGCCCAGAAAACCGGCAAGCACGTGACCGACGTTGAAAACATGATCATCTGGGGCAACCACAGCGCAACCCAGTACCCCGATATCGCTCAGTGCAAGGTTGACGGTAAAGCGGCGTTTGATCTGGTTGAACGTGACTGGTACGAAAACGACTTTATCCCGACGGTACAACAGCGCGGTGCGGCGATCATCAAAGCACGTGGCGCGTCTTCTGCCGCCTCCGCTGCCTCTTCAGCCATCGACCACATGCACGACTGGGCGCTGGGTTCCAAAGGTATCGTCAGCATGGCGATTCCGTCTGACGGCAGCTACGGCATCGCCGAAGGTATCATCTACTCCTACCCGGTGCGTTGCCAGGGCGGCAAGTATGAAATCGTTCAAGGCTTTGAGCTTGACGAATTCAGCCAAGAGAAGATGAAAGCAACCGAGAAAGAACTGCGTGAAGAGCGCGCAGCCGTTGAGCACCTGCTCGGCTAAACGCGCTTCTGATTCTGTTAGTAACAACAACCCCGCAAGCCCAGGCTTGCGGGGTTGTTGTTTTATAAGTAACGCTTATTATTTCTATAATATGGACAAGATACGATGATTTTAAAGTAAAGAGAAAGGTGCTTCGGATGAGCTTAATTACCCAAAAGCAGGCTGCAAGGACAAATAAGAAGGGCCAGTCGCCTGAGCAAGCGCTTCATCGGGAATGGGAGCGTATTGTCAAGCTGAAAGCGGGTAACGAACGGCTTGAGGATGATTTGAAAACCTTTGAAAAAGAATGCCTAGAGGTTATCGGGCCAGCAGAAGAGCAGGCGGCAGAGGCAATACTGGACCAAACCCGGCATTTAGGTACCTTTTTGTCGCGTAAATCATTAGCCCAGTGGCAACGCGCCGAGTTGATGGGCTGGATTGAAGAAAATCTAAACGATCTTCTGGCAAATCCTTTCTGTGATAGGCAAGTGCTTGAGGAGGTGCTTCAGCATATCGTTGATATGGATAACAGTAGGCTATCGCCGGAGCAGAGGCACGCGTATCAAAATAATAATGAAGATGGCATGAATGATGGTGCTCAGTATGCGCAAGAGGACTCAGAAGATATTGACAGTGAGAGCTTTGAGGCTTTGGAAGAGGAGCTTTTTGAAGAGTTCTTTCATCAGCAGCAAGAGCAGCAGCAAGAAAGAGAGCAGGAGCAAGAAGGTCAACAATCCTTGCAAGCGATGCTGGGAAAGTCATCTGTCAATATGATCTTTCGACGCTTAGCTCGCCTGCTGCATCCTGACCGAGAGTTGGATGCTGATCTTAAGCAGCTACGTGGCGAGCAGATGGGGCGAGCGACTCATGCAAGAGACAGCAACGATCTATTCACGCTGTTTTCAATGTATGAGGAGCATGTCGGCGAGTCACCCTTGGCTGACTTGGGGGATGATAAAAAGGTGCTAAAATTGCTGAAATCTTACTCGCGGACATTGCGGGAGCAGCGTGACGATATTATTAATGTTACTCCTATACGTGCGGGTTTTTATCAGCATTTTTATGATGCCAAACCAGAGATTAGAAAGCGTAAACTACAGGAGTATTGCAAGAAGGCAAGAGATCAGGCGAAGCGAGAAAAAGAGATTACTCACTCCATTCGCAGTATTGCGACACTCAAGCCTCATCTGGAAGAACGCTATGACATGGGGATGTCTCAGTTTGCTGTCGAAAGCTTGCTAGCATCCTATTAGCGCGTTTTTTGATCTCGCGACGGTGTGCAACCATTTGAGGGGATTCTTGTAGCGCGTGGTAAGCGAAGCGCACCCGCAGCGGCGGCCCGGCGCGGGAGCAGCGCGCAGCGGTGCCGGGGTTGATTCTGTGCCTTTAGGCGTCGTACCGCCGCCATTCGCGGGTGCCTTGCCGCTCGTTCCTCACGGCGCGTTACCGCGCGCTACTATATGTGGCCATTTGGGGGGGATTCTCGTAGCGCGTGGTAAGCGCAGCGCACCCGCGGGAGCAGCGCGCAGCGTTGCCGGGGTTAATTATGTGCCTTTAGGCGTCGTACCGCCGCCATCTGAGGGGATTCTTGTAGCGCGTGGTAAGCGAAGCGCACCCGCGGGAGCAGAGCGCAGCGGTGCCGGGGTTGATTCTGTGCCTTTAGGCGTCGTACCGCCGCCATTCGTGGGTGCCTTGCCGTTCGTTCCTCACGGCGCGTTACCACGCGCTACGATGTGTGCGGCCATCTGAGGGGATTCTTGTAGCGCGTGGTAAGCGCCGCGCAGCGTTGCCGGGGTTGAATGCGGTGGCACATCCGGGCGTCGTACCGCCGCCATTCGCGGGTGCCTTGCCGCTCGTTCCTCACGGCGCGTTACCGCGCGCTACGATATGTGCAGCCATCTGGGGGATTCTT